>JANMBI010000201.1:0-1714 GCA_031360325.1 Frigoribacterium sp.
TCATCGGGGCGACTCACTGCACGGAGAGAACGGCGCAGCGAGATGTAGCCGAAGCGAGCGGTAAACGACCGCCAGGCAACAACCACTGCGACAAGCGTTTGCAGGAAGCCAACTCGATCCTTGCCCGACCGCGCATAACGCTTGAATTAAGCCGACCTGCGTAGTGGAGGCAAACATGGCAGTCTTTTATTGCCATGTTTGCTGTAACGAAGCAGGTTCGGCTTGAATGAATTGTTAGCTGCCAGCCAACTCAGCTAGACAGCGCTGTTGTGTGGAGAGGAGGGCTGGATCATTGACAGACTCTAGCGCCTTGCGCCGAAACCCGATCTCTTTGGCCACGGCCTCCGAATTATCAGTGTAGTCGGGCCCCATGAAGGAAACACCGAAACAGTGTGAAGCGCCACGTTGCTCTCGCAGGAAAGCCGCCGGCGCGACCCGAACAAAGCGCGAGGACAACTCAGCCAGTTCCTCCAATTGCTCGCCAGGTGAAGTTGTATCGGCCTTGGCAAGCAATTCGCCATAGGCCTGCTCATCGCCAGCGAGAACCCGTTGGGCCAGTGCAGGAAAATACAGATAGTTGCTAGAACCCGTGGCGCAGCCAGCGAGTGCTACCAGACTAAGAGAAACGAGCGGCGTGAACCTTTTCATGGCAGCTAACACCTGAATTAAGCCGAACCGCGAAGCGGTTTCGGCTTGAATGAATTGTTAGGCCTCACTGGCAATGCCGGCGAGACCCGCGAGCTTGGACAACACGACATGGCATGCCTCGATTAGATGCGGGTACTTGTCTTGGCCCAAGTATGTGCACTCGTGAACCAACATGTTGCGGTAGCTGACCGCGTAGCCAAACTTACGCCATATATCCGGCCCGAAGAAATCACCCGGACTGTCGTGGCCGTGGCTGGCGAGGTACTCAATGATGAGGCTCTTTGCCTCACGGTCTCGATACCTGCCATAGAGTTGCGTGAGCTGCGTCTTGGTAAGGCCTTTAGCATGCATAGCCAACGAACGAGCGAGCGCCTCAACTGCCGATACGCAAGTGACCAGCAGATTGGGCCCGTGTGTTGGGTTCTCCAGGCGCTGGGAAATGACATGGAGCCGCTGCCGAGGCAAGGAGGACACGTAAGCAGCTCTAATCCGCTCAAGTTCTGCAACGTAATCCGGTTCAGTCATGTGTGAGGCCTAACGCCTGAATTAAGCCGACCCGCAACCTGCCAGTCGGTGAGTTGGTGCAATGGAACAGCCATACATTTGAACGAAGCAACGAAGCGGGTTCGGCTTGAATGAATTGTTAGGCGCTTGTTGTGACCTGCGCAATCATGCGGATCAAGTCCTGCTTGGTGAGCACGAGCTCGCAAACCTTACGTTCGTTGTCGTCAGCGCCGAGAGTCATGACGTCAATTGTCATGAAGTCTCCACCGGCGAGCGCGTGGGCAGTTTGAGGAAACTGCAGCCAGCGGCCGGTGATTTGGCATGGAACACGATACTTTCTCAGGTTCAATCGTTCCCTTCGTTCCTGTCCACGAGGGAAGTGCTTGATCTTGTCACTCACAGGTTGCGTCCCCCTGGGTAAAGCGCCTAACGCCTGAATTAAGCCGACACGCTTTGTGGCGGCAATAAGAATGAAGCTATTACCTTGGAAGATTGCCGCCACGAAGCGTGTTCGGCTTGAATGAATTGTTAGACCGGGGCCTACGGTGCTCGTTTGCTGAGC
>JANMBI010000244.1:0-13067 GCA_031360325.1 Frigoribacterium sp.
GCAACGAACAAACCCGCAGCCACGACACCTACTGGGAGTGAAACCACAGCGGCCCGGGCAAACAGTCCGGGCCGCTACCACTTCCGCAGAAGAGCGCTACCGGGTCGCCAGAACAGCGCTACCCGATGAGGCGACGCGCCACCGGAACACGGCCCTTCTCTTACAGCTACGCCTACATCGAAGGTGGCGACCATAAAATACTCGTCGATGTGGGGCACGACACCCACCCGAGCAACCAGGCGCTCAATGACTCCAACGACATCGTGGACTACCAACCGCCTCACGCGATTCTGGGCAAGCTCGGCGTTGACCCGGCAGAAATCGATATTGTCGTGCTCACCCACGCTCACTACGATCATGCTGGCGCGACGCGGTGGTTTCCGAACGCCACGTTCTACCTGCAAGCGCGTGAGCTCGAAAGATCCATCGAAGCGCTGGATGCTGCGCCGCTCTACGACTCCATTATTGGTGCGCTCGACCCGACAGATATTTCGACGCTGCAGGCACTGGCCCAGAGCGGCCGTCTCACTCTTCTTGATGGTGCGGTCGACAACCTCATCGAGGGACTCTCGATCCGCACAGCATGGGATACCCACACTCAGGGCGGCCAGTATGTGGTGCTCACCGACCATCACGACCACAACTGGGTCGTGACAGGTGATGCGCTCTACAGCTACGAAAACGCTGAAGGCATCAACCAGTCGGGCCAGTACGTCAACATCGGGTTCGGCGGCGGAAGCGGGTGGGCCGGCCTTCAACTCATCGACGAGATGGTGCAGATCGCCGAAGATACCAACCATCTGGTGATCGTCCACGAATCTCAAACCTTCGAACGCTTCGCCTCGCGACGCTACGACGACAACCTTTCTGTGGCCGAGCTCCTGCTAGCCCCCGGCACTGAGTCGCGTCTCAGCGCAGCCTCCCCGCGTTAGCGCCGCAGCCAGCGCTCACCCCAATCTTCACCAGCACGCGCAATTTTCACCAGCACAACAGATCACAGCAAGCCAAACCCTTTCACCAGCAAGACATCAAAGGAGATCACATTGCAAAAAAACAAAGCCGTCTTGGCAACCGTCTTCGCGGTCGCGGTCGCATCGTCACTCGCCGCATGCAGCACCGCTTCAACAACACCCGGGGCGGCCACCACCAGCAAACTCCTCGGCATTGTCACCATCAGTGCGAGCGATGCCAACAACGCTCGCGTTATTGCCGGCGCTACAGAAGCAGCCAAGGCCGCCGGGTGGACGGTCGAAGTGGTGGATGCTGCCGGTAACGCAGACACTGCAAACTCTGCGATCACCAATTTCGTGAGCAAAAAAGCAGGAATGATTTTTGACCTCGTGTTTCCGGTTACGTCTCTGGGCGCCGGCATGAATGCTGCTCGTACCGCCAGCATCCCGGTGGCTAGCTGGGGCGGCGGCCTTACCGATGGCGTCGTGATGACCACCGGAAACGGAGCCCCCTTTGCAAAGCCCGCCACCGAAAAGTTGTTGAGCGATGTCGGCAACAAGGCGTCAGTTCTTGCCTTGACTTACCGCACCGGTGAAGTTTGCCGAGCACGAGAAGCACTCTTCGATACTCTCGTCACCCCGCAAACGGGCATCACTGTGCAAAAAGAAGAAGTCACCATTCCTGGATTCCTTCAGGATGGCGCACGTTACGCGACCGCCTGGCTTGCAGCGCACCCGGCCGGTTCGGGCAAGCTTGCAATCTGGGGATGCTGGGAAGACCCGACCCTTGGCGCCATCTCGGCTCTCAAGCAGGCCGGGCGCACCGACGTTCTGACCTATGGAATCAACGGGTCGAGCACTGCCATCAAAGCTGTGCAGGATGGAAGTCTCACCGCCACTGTCTATGAAGACGGTTCGGGCGAAGGTAAAACCATGTTCTCCACAACGCTGGACGCCATCAAAGCAGGTAAGTCATGGAAGCAGAAGACCGTGGACGTTGCCGGCATTCTTGTGACCGCCGACAGCGTTGCGGCCTTTGTGAAAGCTCACCCTGAGGCTTTGAAGTAAGTCAGACTCGAATCATCCACCCGGCATCTTCTCGCCTGAAAAGACATGACAACTATGGCCAACGACATACAGCCGCAGATTTCGACAGAAGATAAGCCGCTTATTCAGATAGATAATGTCGCAAAACATTTTGGCGGTGTCGCCGCGCTCAGTGAGGTGTCGTTCACTATTCGCGCGGGAAAAGTTCACGGCCTTGTCGGCGCGAATGGCGCAGGAAAGTCAACGCTCATTCGCGCCTTGGCTGGCATCGGGCGGCCAGACAGCGGAACCATCGAGCTTGATGGTTCCGCTGTCACCATCGCCACACCCGACGATGCAAGCGCGCTTGGTCTTGCTTTTATTCACCAAGAAATGAGCCTCATCCCGGGCTGGGACGTGCTGCGAAATATGTCATTGGGGCTCAACCCCAAGACACGATTAGGGATCATCGACTGGCGCCCTACTCGTGCCCGGGCGCGCGAAGTCGCAACCCGGCTCAATTTCAAATTTTCGCTGAGCAGCAATGTCAATTCACTCAGCACAGCTGATCAATGGCTCGTCCTCATTGGTCGGGCGCTCATGCGTGACGCAAGGCTTATTGCAATGGATGAGCCGACAGCCTCCCTCTCTGACTCTGAAGCAGTTCGATTGCACCAAATAATTCGCGAGCTAGTGGCGGCAGGAACAGCGGTGATTTTTGTTTCCCACCGCCTGGATGAGGTCGTGGACCTCTGCGATGACATCACTGTTTTCAAAGACGGTGCGGTCACAAAGCGTGTGATCGGTGAGCGCACCTCTAAGCGGGAACTCATTCATGCGATCGTCGGTCGCGACATCGAGATACCAGAAATGGGCGGGACCCCCGGTGAACATGGGGCGCCGGTGTTGCAGGCCGAAAACATTTCTGATTCATCCTTGCTGAGGGGCGTGAATCTCACGGTACATGCCGGCGAGATTGTGGGGCTGGGTGGTCTGGTCGGTTCTGGCCGCACCGAGCTTGCCAAGATTCTGTATGGGGCCTCGCGTGCGCGTAGCGGGAGTGTGTTGCTCGATGGCGTTGCTCGGTCATTCAAACAACCAGCGGATGCCGTGGCCGCAGGAATTGGGCTGGTGCCCGAGGAGCGTCGCTCTGAGGGGCTTTTTCTCGATCGGTCTATCGACTTCAACATTAATCTGGCCAAGCTGGACTCCCTGACCCTCGGCCATCTGTTTCCCTTTCTCAACTTGCGAGGTGGCAAAATTCGGGCCGAGGCGGTTGCCAAGCAGGTGACAGTCAAAGCTGCCGGGGTCAACGCCCTGGTCAGTTCGCTATCGGGTGGCAACCAGCAAAAAGTCGTTATTGCTCGCTGGTTGATAGAAAAACCTAAAGTGTTGATTTTGGATGAGCCTTCCCGCGGTGTCGACGTTGGCGCTCGATCAGAAGTACACAAAGTGATTCGCGAACTCGCGTCTACCGGCACGGCAATACTGGTGATCTCCTCAGACAACGAAGAACTCGTTGGACTGTGCGACCGCGTTGTGGTGTTGACGGAGGGCGCGGTGTCAGGCGAACTGGTCGGCCCAGAAATCACTGCTGACCACATTATTTCTCTCAGCTTCGCGCAGAGCCCAGTAAAGGAACTGTCATGACAACTGTCACACAAACTATCCCCGCAACCGACGGTGCAGCGACTTCTCACAGGAGCACTGCCCCGCGCCGGCTAGGGCTGACAATCGTCTCAAAATACGGCACGCTCATTGCGATGGCAGTGATGATCGTCATATTCAGTGTCGGATCACCGAATGGCGCATTCCTGAGCACCAACAACCTGCTGGCTATCGTGAACCAGTCCGCGCTGACCGCGATCATTGCCTGCGGCCTGACACTTGTGCTTGTCGTTGGCGAGATGGACCTGAGTATCGGTTATGGGGCCAGCCTCGCCGGCGTGCTGGTGACGGGGCTAATGGCCAAACAAGGTTTGCCGTTGCCGGTGGCCATTCTCATAACCCTGGCCGTTGGCGCGGCAATCGGAACGCTTAACGGGCTGTTGGTCACAAAAGCCGGGGTGAATGCGGTCGTGGCAACCCTTGGGGTGGGAACCGTACTCATTGGCCTCTCGTTCGGATACACCGCCGGGTCGCCCATCATCATGGTGCCCAAAGCATTTACCGATCTCACGCTTGGCCGCTTTCTGGGCCTTCAGAACTCGATCTGGTTCATGGTTGTTGTTTTGGCGATTCTATGGGTGATTTTGAACCGCACACCGAGCGGCCAGAGAATGCAGGCTGTTGGTGCAAACAAAAACGCCGCGCGGCTTGCTGGTGTGCGCACCGACCGGGCCAAGATCGTGGCATTCGTTATAGCGGGCACGTGCGCAGCTTTGACGGGAATCCTCTTGGCGTCGGTTCTGGGTAGTGGAACTGTCAGCGCCGGAGACGGTTACCTCCTCGACTCATTTGCCGCAGTCTTTCTCGGTGCAGCAACACTGCGTGACGGCGAATTCCACGTGATCGGTACCCTGATTGGAGTATTGGTTGTGAACGTGGGATTCAACGGCCTCAGCCTTATGGGCACTCCGACATTCTGGCAATTCATTTTCAAAGGTGGGATTCTCGTGCTCGCGGTAGCTCTCTCCACGATTGCGCGGCGTTATACAAAAGCTTGATCTGTGTTACGTCAGGCTGGGGTTCAGTTGACGTGGCAATGACGTGGCAATCGCTGGCAATCGCGTTGGCCGTCGATCTGCCCACATCCTGCCCACATCTCATCGACATTCACTGCAGTTGTGGTCATCGTCGAAGACCGAAAAACGCCGGAAATCCGGGCCATTTCGGCGGTGTGCGACGTTGGCGGGCACCCGTTGTCGCACTCGTAATGCTGACGGCGCTCAGCGAATTTCCCCAGTGTTGCTCGAGCAGAACTGGGGAATTTCAGTGAGCGCCGTCAATGAGAAGGTCGTCAGTTCGATTCTGACAGGCGGCTCCATAAGAATGCTGGTCAGATCGTTGTTTTTGTCCGCACGGAGTGCCAGTTGAAAGGGTGTGGACTCGTGTTTGTCCACAATTCACCCCCATCGAATATGCACAGTGCGATTCTCCTGGCCATGTTCTGCGCCCGATGATTACCGGTAGGGCTCGGCCGGGAGAGACTCCTTGGCCCTTCATGGCGAGGATATCGGCGCCTGACGCTGGGGACCGGGCGGGAGACCTCGCCATCGGGTGGAGGTTGAGCGTGGCGAGCCACTCGTCGTCGGTCACGGCACATTCATGCAAGCGCATCTAATTTAGGGTGCCTGGTACGCGCCCATACCCATCTGTGCTATAACTGCTAGTACAGATAAGGCAGGTGGCCATGCTGATCGACATCGACCCCGACTCGGAGTCGCCGCTCTACCTACAGCTTCGCGACCAGGTGGTCCGGGCCATTGCGGAGGGAACGCTCAAGCCGGGCGAGCCGTTGGCATCCGTTCGTCAACTCGCGGGTCAGTTCGGAATCAATTCCGCGACCGTCGGCAAGGGGTACGAACTCCTGCGCCAGGAGGGGCTCGTACGCACCAGCCGGCGCTCCGGCTCGGTAGTTTCGCGCGGCCCCTCCGACCCTCCGACCCCCGGATTCTCGGTCGGCTGGACCGACCGCATGCGCACCCTGCTGGCCGAGGCTGTCGCCCATGGGATGCCCGAGCAGAGCATCCGCGACACCGCGGAATCCCTGCTCGCCGAGTTCGCGGCCCGCCGCACCTCCACCGGAAGGAGCTCGTCATGACCACGTTTGTCTTGGTCTTCGGCCCTGTCTTCACTGCGCTGTTCGGAGTCCTGTTCGCCGCGATCATCGCGTTTCGGCCACCCGGACTCCCCCTGAGCGTTCGCGTCCCGCAGTCTCACGTGAACGATGCCGTGGTCCAGTCGGCCATCAGGCGGTTTCACTGGGGTCTCGTGCTCGCTTGGGTGCTGACGGCGGCACTGACGGTGTCTCTAGCGGTGGCCGACCTGACTCCGTTAGCCACATTGCTCCCGGTGCTGCTGTATACGACCCTCAGCATCCTGGTGCTCGTGCTCAGCCGCCGAGTGATCTTGCGCGCCAAGCACGAGGGGGGATGGTTCGAGGGGCTTCCCGTGCGGGTGAGTGCACAGATCAGCGTGCCCGAGTACCGCCACCCGCCGATCGTCTGGCCGGCCCTTGCGGTGATCGTGCTCGCCGTGGCGACCGCGGTCGACGTCGCGCTCTACCCGATATTGCCCGATCCAATTCCGGTGCATTTCAACGCCGTGGGCGACCCGAATGGCTGGGCCGCCAAGTCGGTGTGGAGCGTCTTGGGCGGGCTGATGATCGGGGCGGCGGTCGTCGTGCTGCTGACCGTTCTCTCAATCGTCGCGGCGCGCTACTCGGCGCGAACGCAGGCCGACGACAGTGCCGAGCAGGCCGCGCTGCGCTCCGAGGTGCAACGCAGCATGCTGACCTCGCTGCTGTCGCGACTGTCGTTCGTCATCGCCCTGGGCATCTCGGCAATCGAACTGACGCAACGGCTGCTCCCGGGAATGAAGTGGGCGACGGCCGTCAGCGGGATCGGGTTGGTCGCGCTCGTCATGGTCGTCATCATCTCGACCGTGACCCGCGCCAGGGTGCAGGTGCGTCCCGCCAATGTGCGTGACCCGCGCCGTGCGCGCCCGGATGCCGTCGACGACGACCAGCACTGGAAGGGCGGCCTGTTCTACGTCAACCGCGACGATCCGGCTCTCGTAGTGCCGCGCCGTTTCGGCCTCGGCTGGACCATGAACCTCGGTCGCCCCGGTGGGATCGCGGCGGCGATCCTGCTGCTCCTGGTGATCGCGGGAGCGGTCACGGCCGCCATCCTGGCTACGCACGCTCAATAGCAGCAACAGCAGCGACCACGGCCGCCGTGAAAAAGATCATGAACCAACCCGAACCTGCCCGCCGCGCCTCGACCTGGGCGCGCAAGTCGTGCAATACGGCAGGGAACTGTCGTCGACCGGGTTAGCTTGCGGGTGGCGTTCTGCTTCAGGACATCACGGCCCAAGCGGCCTCAGTCTTCGGGGTGGCGCTACGCGCCACTGACCGAAGGACTCTTGCTTAAAGAGGGATCTGATCGGTGGATACGTTAGCCCCAAATTGAAAGTTACCCCCCCCGACCCAAGAACCACCGATTACAGGCAACGACACCTCACCCAGGGACTATCGAAGAAAGACATCCTGTGCTGCCCCAAACGCTTCATTGCCCGCGAAGTCTTCAACGACGTTACGGCCAACCTCAGCCTCACTTGACACCCATAAGGCCAGCACCAGAGTGATTCACGATCACCGGCCCCGCGCGCCTTTGGTCGCTTGGAACTCGGGCGGGCTGTTGGCAGCAGTTCGGAGGTCACGAAGTTTCCGTCTGCGTCGTCAGCTCGACTTCGACGAAGACGACTGTCGAGTTGCTTGCGCTGATCACATTGTGAGAGGTTCCGGCGAGGCCGCTGTAGGGAATTCCGGCGACCTGCAGCATACGCGTCTCCGTGCCATCGTCGGTGACCACCGTAAGGTCGCCCCCCGTCACCGGAACGACTACGTAATCGAACGCGTGCACATGGGCGCCGGTAGCGTCCCCTGGCAGCGCGAAACTCCACTGCGTGACTCTGGTGCGTTCGTCGTTGATGTACTGCGTCGCGCGCGCCTCGGGCATGGTGCTCCTTGATTTCTTAGCGATGCGGCTTAGGGCGACTAATCCGATGAGCCGCTCCACGACGCGGGCACGATAGTCCATATGACTTCGGCCGGACCATCCGATCGGTTGACCCAAGTGTGCGGCTCGCGGCCGGGAACTGTCATCGAGTCTCCCGTTTTCAGGTCAACCTCGCCGTTCGGAAAACGCATCGTGAGCGCCCCCTCGAGGACGTGCACGACCTCCGCGTCGCAGCTGATCGTGTAGTAGTCATCTCCGCCGTATGCGTGCGGCGCGAGTCGGGATCTAATGACCTGCACCCGTGACTCGCCCCGCGGAGTCAGCATGCGTTCGACCACTCCGGTTCCGCCGAAGTTGATGAGCGGTGCGCTGGCCAATTCAATGACCTCGTGCTGATGTGGCTCGAATAGGGTGCCGACCGGCAACGAGAGTACCTGGCACAGTTTGACCAGCGTCGCGACGCTGGGCGAGGTCTCGTCGCGTTCGACTCGCGAGATGAATCCCTTTGTGAGCCCCGTCGCGTCGGCAATGTTGTCGATGGTTAGGCCCTGCGCCACCCGCGTCTCCCGCAGCCGAGGGCCGATAAGGATGGGGATCGCCGAAGGGGATGGCGGGACAGGGCGCACTTTGCTACCTCTCACAGTGTTCCGAAGGCGATGAACCGCTCTCAGTATAGGGATCGGGCGGCGTGGAGGCGGCAGCGCCCGGTCTTGACATTCCCATTGGTCAAGAGCACACTAATGACTCAAAGTTGTCCAATAGGCATCATAAGTTTCATTCGCGAATCTTGTTGCCCCGATCTGAGGGAGGACCAGGATGTCCGATACCCCTGTTGGACCACCGGATGCGAGCCTAAATCCCCGGTACGCGGGCATCGCTACCTTTGCCCGCCTCCCGCAGCTTCGCGACGTGTCCCATGCCGATATCGCAATCGTCGGCGTTCCGTTCGACAGCGGTGTGAGCTATCGACCGGGAGCGCGATTCGGGCCTTCGCACATCCGCGAGGCCTCTCGTCTCCTACGCCCGTACAACCCGGCGCAGGATGTCGAACCATTCTCTGCGCAGCAGATCGCCGACGCGGGCGACATTTCTGCCAACCCGTTCAACATACTTGAGGCGGTCGCCCAGATCGAACAGGGTGCCGCCGATCTGAGCATGGGCGGAACCCGCCTCGTCACCCTGGGTGGCGATCACACTATCGCTCTCCCGCTTCTCCGAGTGGTCGCGAAGCGGCACGGCCCCGTCGCGGTGTTGCACTTCGACGCGCACCTCGACACTTGGGACACCTACTTTGGTGCCCCCATCACACACGGCACCCCATTCCGGCGCGCCTCCGAGGAGGGCCTCATCGATCTCACCGCGAGCACTCATGTCGGCACTCGGGGGCCGCTTTACGGTCCGGAAGACCTCCGGGATGACTCGCGACTCGGTTTCGCCATCATCTCGAGCCCCGAGATCGAGGCTGAAGGCTTGCCGCGGGCGATCAAGCGGATGCTCGCGAGACTTTCCGATCGCCCCGTCTACCTTTCTGTCGACGTGGACGTGCTCGATCCCTCGCACGCACCGGGAACCGGTACTCCCGAGGCAGGCGGGATGACCAGTCGCGAGCTCCTCGCCATGATCCGCGCACTCCGTGCCGTGAACCTGGTCGGCGCCGACGTTGTCGAGGTCGCACCGGCATACGACCACGCGCAGTTGACCGCCATCGCGGCATCCCACATCACCTACGAGATCATCTCGGCAATGACGAAAGAAACCGCTTCAGCCGGCCGCTGACAGGTAAAGACGGAAAGGACAAAGATGTCTGAAACTGAGTTCGCCACCAATCGCGAAAGCGTGATCGAGCAGCACTCGATCGACTACATCCCCCGCTCGGAACGCCACGGAAAGGTCTGGCACCAGGGTCCGTTCTGGTTCACGGGGAATTTCGTGTTGCCCACGCTCGTCACCGGGTTCATCGGCCCGTCGATGGGGCTGAGCGTCTGGTTCAGTGTGCTTGCCATCTTCCTCGGCGCGTGCTTCGGAACGTTCTTCATGGCCTTCCACGCCAACCAGGGGCCACGGATGGGCCTGCCGCAGATGATCCAGTCGCGTGCGCAGTTCGGCAGCCGTGGGGCCATCGTCCCGTTCATCGCGACGGTGTTCGTGTACGTCGGCTTCCTGGTTTTCGACACGATCCTTGCGACGCAGGGCATTGGGCTAGTCGCGCCGGACAGCAAGATCCTCTGGTATCCGCTGCTCATTGCGGTCTCGATCATCATCGCGGTGATCGGACACGACCTGCTTCACTTCGTGCAGCGATGGCTCACCTATATCCTGATCGTCGTGTTCGCGATCATCACGATCATTGCGATCGTGCACTTTGCCTCTGTGCCGGTCGTACACGGCGCTGCTGTGGCGACCTCCGGTTGGAACACAGTCGCATTCCTCGTCCAGTTCTCGATCGCCGCTGGCTACAACATCAGCTATGCCGTCTACGTCTCGGATTACACCCGCTACCTTCCCGCGGACGTCTCCGCGCCGAGGCTCATCACCTCCGTCTACTCCGGAGCCGCGCTGTCTGCCGTCTGGCTCATGTCGCTCGGCGCCATCCTCGCCAGCTACATCCCAAACGCCGACCCGATATTGGCGCTCCGCCAAATCGGGGACCTGTTCTTCCCCGGCTTCGGCACGATAACCGTGCTCGTCTCAGTGCTCGCGTTGATCTCGATCATGGGAGTGAACGCGTACGGCGCGATGCTCACTGGCTCGAGCGCAGTCGACGGGTTCAGGGCAATCCGGCCCACCGTGCGTCTGCGCGTCATCGGCCTCATCGTGGTCGGCGTCGCGTCGCTCATCATCGCCCTGGTCATCCCGGACAACTACGTTGGTAGCTTCAACAGCTTTGTGCTGCTGATGCTGTACTTCCTGGTGCCGTGGACCGCGGTCAACCTCGTCGACTTCTATTTCGTGCGGCACGGGAAGTATGCGATCGCAGAAATCCTGAAGTCCGACGGCCTATACCGCCGCTGGGCCTGGCGCGGAGTAGTCGCATACTCCGTCGGCTTCCTGGTGATGATCCCGTTCTTCTCGGTGAGCTTCTTCGTCGGCCCCATCGCGCAACTGCTCGGCGGCGCTGACTTCTCCTTCGCGATCGGGCTCGTCGTCTCCGGTGGCCTCTACCTGGTGTTCACGCGCAGCCTCGACCGTGCGACAGAGGAGGAGGCGCGCGCGGCGAGCGACGCAGAACTCGAGGGCGCTGCACAGTGACAGATAGTGCGCCGGTTACGGTCGCCTGCGTGCAGTCAACCCCCGTGATCGGCGACGCCATCGAGTCGCTGGTGCGCATCGATGCCGCGGTGCGGGAGGCGGCGGCCCACGGCGCGAACATCGTCGTGCTGCCCGAGCTCGCGAACAGTGGATACATGTTCACGGATCCGGATGAGCTACGTGTGGCCGCCCAACCGCTCGACGGGCCGTACATCCGCCACCTGGTTGAGTTGGCATCCGCGCTCGGAATTCTAATCGTGAGCGGCTTCGCTGAACTCGCAGCGGATGGCCTGGTGTATAACTCCGCGGTAATTGTCGATCGGGAGGGTGTGCAGGCCTCGTATCGCAAGGCGCATCTCTGGAACGCGGAGAAGACCTGTGGATTCACTGCAGGTAGCGGACGTCCCCCGGTCGTCGACACCGAGTACGGTCGCATCGGGTTGATGATCTGTTATGATCTCGAATTTCCGGAGTGGGTGCGCCAGGTGGCACTTGACGGTGCCGACCTGTTGTGTGCCCCGGTGAACTGGCCGTTGTCTCCCCGGCCCGAGTGCGAGCGACCCGGGGAGATCATCAGGGTGCAGGCGAATGCTGCCGTCAACCGTATGTATGTCGCTGCGGCCGACCGGGTCGGATGCGAGCGTGGCCAGGACTGGCTGGGCGGTACCGTCATCGTCGACGCTGACGGGTATCCGGTCACGCCGATCCATCTCGGCACTGAGCACATCGCCCTGGCAACGATCGACCTTGGGCTCGCGCGAGATAAAGCGATCAGCCTGCGGAACGACGTTCACGCCGACCGGCGCGCCGACCTCTACGGTTCATGTTGACCCGCACGTCGAGCCAAGCTGAAATCCTCGCGCAAAGGTCCGAACCGATTTTGCGGTGTCTGTTCCAGAGCTTCGTTGCTCATTTGAGGCGCTCCTGCTCCTTCCGTGGGCGTTAGGTCCGGGCATCATTCTCTTCTTGGCATTCACCGGACTGAGGTGGGGTGAAATGGCGGCTCTGCGTACGGGTGACTTGGACTCACCGCGGCGGCGGGTGAATGTGAACCAAGCCGTCGCCGGGGCGCGCCGCGACCTCGTTCATGGCACTCCCAAAGACCACAGTCGCAAAAGCGGGCGGTTGGGAGTGCCCCGAGTTCAGTTGGGTTGCGTCCCTGTGAGTGGTGTGGTTTCCGGCTCGTAAGCGTTGCTTCGTCGACGTGAAGCCTGGCGATGCAACCACTGCGACAGGTTTCTCCCCGATGAGGAGCCACGTTGTCGGCGGCGAAAGTCCGATCGAATCTGACCGTTCCTACGCTCGTTCGATGTGAGTCTCCAGCGGCACGGCATTCATGATGGTGTATGCGAAGGGGCACTTGTCTCGAGCTGTCTGCTGCCACCGGTTCAACGTGTCGTCATCGACGTCGGCGGTCACTCTAAGCGTGACGGAGACTCGTTCCATGAGCGGATTCTCGGTGATGTCGTAGACGCCGGAAACGTCGGCGTCGCTCTGCGCGATCACCCGCAGGTCAGTGATCTCGACACCGTCGAGCGCTGCGATGGTGACGACGGTGGCCGCGTAGCAGGAGCCGAGACCGAGCAGCATGTACTGCAGCGGGTCCGGGGCGAGTCCGGCACCGCCGAACTTGGGGGCGACGTCGACGTGCAGTGTCGACTCGTGTGCGCCGTGGGCCATGGTTGCCGTGAACGCGGGGGCTCCCGGGGTGAAGTTCCACGCGCCTTCGACTCGCTTGTGCAACTTGAGGGTGGAGGGGTCCTGCTGGCCCGCGTGAAGGGCGCCGGCGAGGACGTCGAGATCAATGTTGTTGGGACTCATGGGTCTTTCTCCTGATGGGATGCTCGATGGGTGAGGCTGGGTGGTCTGCGCGTCAGAAGACGAGGACCTTGTCGGCAGCGAGCGTCTGGTCGGCCAGTTCCTCCATGGTGGATCGACGCGAGCCGTCCATGAGCATCACCTCGGTGACGCCGCGGGCGTCCATACAGGTGCCGCAGCACAGAATCTGTCCGCCGCTGCGCGTAACAGTGCCGAGCATCCGATCGAGCTTGTAATAGCCGTCCGGGGTCTTCTGCCCTGCGATTGCTGCGGTCACGCCATCGCCCATGAGGAACACGGTGATGTCGACGCCGTCGCGCTTGGCTAGTGACGCGGCGAGTCG
>JANMBI010000246.1:0-5420 GCA_031360325.1 Frigoribacterium sp.
GTTCACGGCCGAGGGTCGACCACTCGACCTGCTGATCAACAACGCCGGCATCATGATGCCCCCGGAACGGGAGACGACCGAGGATGGCTTCGAGCTGCAGTTCGGAGGCAACTACCTCGGCCACTTCGCGTTGACCGCCCACCTGCTCCCCCGATTGCGGGCGGCAGGCGCAGCCCGCGTGGTGTCCCTGAGCAGCATTCTTGCGCGCGCCGGGAGGTTCGATTGGGACAACCTGCAGGGCGAGAAACGCTACAGTGCGCAGGGTGCGTACGGGTTGTCAAAGCTCTCGATGCTCGTGTTCGCCCGCGAATTGCAGCGCCGAAGCGACGCAGCCGGCTGGGGCATCCGGAGCCTCGCCTCCCATCCCGGTTCGACGCTCACGAACCTGCAGGTGACGGGGCCAAAGTCGGGCGGCAGAACCGGTGGCGCCATGGCGGGGTATCTCCGGGTGACCTCTGGCATCCCGTGGTTGTGGCAGCGCGCTCCCCAGGGCATCCTTCCCGCCCTGTACGCCGCGACGGGAACGGATGTCGCGGGGGGTTCCTACTACGGGCCGGCCGGATTCGCCGAGCTCACCGGCGCCCCGCGGCTCGCGGCCCTGCCGAAGCGCGCGCTCGATGACGCGGATGCAGCGCACCTCTGGGACGTATCGGAGCAGCTCACCGGGCTTCGCTTCCCGGTGTGACGGAGTGGACGTAGGGCAGAGTCCAGGTTGACGATCGGTAAACGGATGCCCCAGACTCGACTTGTGGATCTAACGCAGGAAGAGCAGAGCATCGCCAAGGTCATCGACCATCTCCTCGAGCGGTTTCCCACTCTCGGTCGCGATCGCGTCGAGACGGTGGTCGAGGAATCCCGCAGTCTGCTCGACGGCAACCCGATCCGGGACTATGTGCCGGTGCTGGTGGAACGCACCGCGAAGGACCGCCTCCGGCGCATGGTGGCCGGGGGGCCGACCGCCCCGGCAACGGTCTGAGCGGTCGACTGGCGCGTTCCTCGCGATGACCGGTCGGGATGTCGGGGATCGACTCAGACCGATGTCGGGCCTCCTGAATCGTTGCGTTTCCCGGATCGACCTGCATCGCTGGATCGATCGGCCCCGCTCGTTTCGCTGCGCCGAGCACAGCGGAAGATTGGTATCGGCGGCACCATCCGGGCCGCACCAGCCACCCGATTCATTTCGGCCGCCTGCTCCGGAACACGACATTTGACTTCTCAGCTACTTTGATGTCGATGACTCGCAACATCTCCATGACCTCGGCCTCGAGTGAGGCCGACGACGTGCGCGACGATCACGCGTCGAAACGGGGAGCGCGCAATCGCCTCGTGATCTTCCTGCTGCTCATTTCCGTCTTCGTGATGATTCTCAACGAGACGATCATGGGCGTGGCACTCCCCACGCTCACGAAGGACCTCGGCGTCGCTCCCAGCACCGCTCAGTGGCTGACCGCGGCCGTCCTGCTCACTGTGGCGGTCGTCATCCCGATCACCGGCTTCCTGCTGCAGCGTTTCCATACCCGGCCGCTGTTCATCCTGGTGCTTCCGGTCGCCGTCGCCGCCCTCGTCGTTGGCGCGAGCCTCGTCAGCAACGTCACGGATCCCCGACCGACCCGCGTCGATGTCATCTCCGTCGCGCTCTCCGCCCTCGGCTTCGGAGGGGTGGTGTTCGGATGTTCGCGGTGAGCATGATGACGATGTTCGGCACGATCGTTCTGCTGCCGTTCGACCTGGTGGGCGTGCTTCACGTCCCGGTGATCACCGTCGGGCTCCTGCTTCTGCCCGGTGGGCTGATCATGGGACTGCTCGCCCGTTCGTCGGACGAGTTTACGACCGGATCGGCCCGACGGTGCTGCTCATCGTCGGCTCCAGCATCGTGAGCGCGGACCTCTGGGCCATGACGAGGCTCGACGAGAACAGCCCGTTTCTGTGGGTGCTCGCGGCACACGCGACCCTGAGCATCGGGCTTGCGTTGCTGCTTACTCCCCTGTTCACCGCGAGCCTCTCGGTGCTGGCCATTCCCGCGGCGTTCCTCATTCGCAAGCAGACCCTCGGTGCGGCAGAGTCTGAGTCCGCCTCCGCCGACGGGGGCTGAAGGCCCAACGATCCTCAGCTACAGTACTGTCCTCAGCTACAGTACTGACAGAGCAGAGCGGTTCGGGACGACGAAGGGGGAGCGGCACCGCATGGGCAGCTTGATCTACGGGAATCCCAGCATCGAGGTGGCATTCGATGACCGCGCCCTCATGCACCTGCAGATTGTGATCACCAACAAGCTCCGCCGCAAGGAGAGCTTCATCTTCACCTGGGTGAATTCCCCCGAACTCGGCAGCGGACGAAGCGCGATCTGGCTCGACCCGGGCAGCACCCTCTACTATCGCTATTCCGGCAGCCGCATCCCGAGCATCAATCGGGAGTGGATCGAGATTCTCATGCTGTCGGCCAACAGCGCGAGCGGTCTCTTCTTCACCCCGGAACCGCGCGGTCAAGGCGGTAGCGGATGACCGGGCCGGCACCGCACACCTGCCACCCTTTCGTCGGAACCGCAAGGTCCTGCCGCAGCGCCGCGGCGATGGAGCACACTGGAGAGTCATGATGCCCGCAAGCACCGCGCCCTGGGACGCGACCCTTACCCGGCCGGAATACCTCCTTACGCTCTACTTCCTCGTTGTCGCCGGACTCACCCTGGCCGCCGGCTTCGTTCGCGCCATGGTCACCCGAAACGAAGTCGGTTCCCGCTACCGCGCGGCGACCGTGGCCCGGCTGAGCATCGGCCTGGTCGCCGCCCTCAGCTACGGCTTCATCGTGGTCGGTTTCTTGCGCGGTTACGACTGGGTCGGCGCGCAGAATCGCCCGAACCAGGAGGCGATGTTCGCCTTTGCCCCACGCTTCATGGACTGGTCGATCACGGCTCCGCTGCTCGCCATCGAACTGCTCGCCGTGTGCGCGATCTCCGGAATCGCCGCGCGCCGCACCCAGTGGGTGGCCGCGAGCGCTGCCTTTCTCATGGTGTTTTCGGGATTCCTCGGTGCCTTCGTGTTCGGAGCCGGTACGGACAAAGCACAGCTGTTGATCTGGGGCGCTATCGGCGGCAGCTTCTGGGTCTTCACCACCGTCATTCTGGTGCGGAGCGTCGCCCGGTCCTCGGACGCCCTCACCCCTGAGGCGGCTCGACTACTGCGAAACGCGGCCGCTGTGCTCCTCGGGGGCTGGGTGGTCTATCCGCTGGTCTACCTCATCCCGATCTTCGGATTCGGTGGCGGTTTGACCACGGCAATTCAGATCGCGTTGTGTGTAGCCGATGTGGGGGTCAAGCTCGGATTCGGCGGACTCATCCACCGCGTAGCGAAGCTGCGCACGGCCGAAGACGTGAGGGCGGGCGAGGATGTTCACCCCGAATCGATTTGGATCTCCTCGGTGAAACAGTCGGATGCGGGCGCCGCCCACGAGGTTTACCTCGCCGAGGGTTCCGCCATCCACCCCCGCCGAGACCGGCCACCGACGAGCACCGCTGTGGCGATGGCTGCGGATGCGGATGCGGGACAACCGGCAATCGACGACTGACCGCCATCGGGACATCGAGGGTCAGAACCCCCCGAAATCGCCGCCCCCACCGAAATCGCCGCCACCCCAGCCCCCCGCATCGGCTGAACCGGAGTCGATGCCGCCCCCACCAAGGCCATCGGCGGAAATCGCATCAGTGCCGTAGTCCATCGGCATGAACGTGCTCACCAGGGCAGAGCCGATAACGTAACCCGCAACGCTGCCGAGAAGCGAGGTGGCGAACATTCCGCCCAGACCCGATCCACCGAGCGTGCGCGGCAGCGTGCCCGGCTCCCGCAGTTCGGCACGGGTCGCCGCCTTCGCGAGGGTTGCCGGCTCGGCGTTGACCGGCCGCTCATTCGCGTCGGCGTTGGCCGTGAGGGAATCGAAGAGGATGTCACGCTGCTGGGGTGTGAGCTTCGAAAATGCCTCGGTGTGCACCTGCTCGATCGTCTCCGGAGGTGCCGTGCGGAGGAGGTATTTGTAGCGCTCCACCGCGAGCTCGTCTTCGCTGTGAGCGGCAGACGATTGCTGCGGTGTGGTGCCGGCGTCTCGCCCGAAGAGTCGATCAAGGAATCCCATGGATTCATCATGGCGCCAAATTGTGGATACACGCTGAAATTTCGCTCAGGGAACCGGAACGGGCCGCCGAGCACCGCCGCGATTACGACAGGAAATCGGCGATCTCGAACGCAACCCGTCGCCCCTGCTCCCTGCCCGCTCGCGCCGAAGCCGCGGCGGTTGCGGGATCGAGCGGATTGCTCCCGAACGCGGCGAGCGAGGCCTCATCCGCGTAGACGACTCGTACCCGTGAGGGTTCGAGAGCCGCGAGTTCCTGTGCGGGAAACGCAACGGCCGCGTTCGCCTCTGCGAGAGGCGCGAGGATCAACACCGGATCCGCCCCCGCTGCCAGGTCGGAGTTGGAGATGGTGCGCACCCCGCCGTCGGTGTAGTGCTGTCCATCGATTTCCACCGTCGGCCAGATTCCCGGTACCGCGCAGCTCGCCGCGACGGCGTCGACCAGATCCACCGCAGAGTGCCGGTCGAACACCCGAAGCTCGCCGGTCTGCGCATTGACCGCCGTCACCAACAGACGGCGATCTGGCCAGGACTTCACCGTGAGTCGTGCACTGATGACCGCTCGACGGTCTCCGGGTGCCACCGTCGTGGCATCGAGGGCGAACCTGCCCACCCGTCGGCGCCCCTCGGCGGCGGAGGTGACCCCATCGAGGAGTCGAGCAAGGGTCTCCTGGAATTCGACCACGTCGAAGGTCGCGCCGACCTCGGCGGTGTGCTCTTGGAGTTGCTGCTCGAACAGGGTGCGAAGGGAGACGCCGCCCGCGACCTGAGAGGCGACGACGGAGCCGGCCGAGGTGCCGATGAGCGTCGAATCGGCTCCGAGGAGCCTCCGGGACACGCCGGAGTCGGTCTCCTCGATTCCGTAGAGAATACCCACCTCCCACGCGATTCCGGCGATTCCGCCGCCAGCGAGCACCAGCGCGCCAGACTTCATCCTCAGGCCTTCGGCACGTAGGCGAAGCTGTCGGGATCGGGACCGGTGCGTTCGTTGCGGTCGAGCTCCGTGATGGACTGCAGGTCATCATCCGACAGCTCGAAGTCGAAGATTGCGAAGTTCTCTTCGATGCGCGAGCGGGTGACCGACTTGGGGAACACGATGTCGCCCCGCTGGATATGCCAGCGGAGAGTGACCTGCGCGGGAGACTTGCCAACCTTCTCGGCGATCGAAACGATCACGGCGTCGTCGAGAACCTTGCCCTGAGCGATGGGCGACCAGGCTTCCGTCGCGATGCCGTGAGCGGTGTCGAATGCCCGAAGGGCGTCCTGTGCGAGGTACGGGTGAACCTCGATCTGGTTGACCG
>JANMBI010000270.1:0-3084 GCA_031360325.1 Frigoribacterium sp.
TTCGCTCCCCCCACGACGCTGAAGCAGCGGTCCGCGTCACAGTACTTGTCCGTGAAGTTGAGGAGCGTCGCGTCGCTCGAGGCGGCCGCGATCCCGATCGGATCGCTCTTCGCCAGTACCTTCGCGCGCGGCTCGGTGCAGTCCTTCGGCGAGCCAAGGCGAAGGCATTTGTTCGGATCGATCAGAAAGTCGGGGTTGTCGACCAGGGTGACGATCGGCGCTCCCTTGGCCTGGGTCCACGCCTGCGAGAAGCCGGCCGCGATTGCTGACACCCCACCGGTGGTCTGGTACGGGGTGCTTCTCAGAGCGGTCGTGAAGATCGCGTTATAGGTGGGCTGCTTCGCCAGTGTCGCCTTGAGGTTGCCGAGCCAGTCGTGACACGAGTTCGTGAACGCCAAACTCGGACCGCCGATCGGGGTCGTGGTCCACGGGCATGCCCCCTTGAGGTAGGTGGTGAGCGCCCAGCCCTTCCGGTCGGCGAGCGAGATCATCGTCTCGATGTACTGGTAGGCGTGACTGTCACCGATGAGCGCCACACGTGGGGCGCCGGCCGCCTTCGAACCGAAGGTGCAGGCCGTCACCGCCGATTGGTTGAGCTGCACGAAACACGAATCGTGGCCCGGCTTGTCGGCGTTGCCGAACCCGGAGCTCGGGATGACCGCGTTCGCGAGAGCGGGATTCTGGCAGGTCGGCGACGCCTCGGCCCCGAAGCAGGCCGGCGGGTTGGCGCTGATCGACCTGAGCTGGGCGGCGGCGGTCTGGTACTTGGGGTTCTGGATGACGAAGGTGGAGGCAACGAAGAGCGTCGATACGAGCATGAGGGCGAGCATGAACGCGAAGGTGACGCGCGGGCGGCGCGCGGTGAGCGCCGGCCAGGTGCGCACCGGATCCTCGACATAGCGCTTGGTCAGCCACCCGAGAAGGAACGAGGCGAGAACCAGCGCGACACGATTGATGCCGTCGAGAGCCCACCCCGGGATGAAGGGGGCCATCACGATGAGCGGCCAGTGCCAGAGGTAGACCGAGTACGAGATGTCGCCGATGAAGCGCTGTGGTCGACCGCCGAGCACCGACCCGATGTCCCACCAGCGTTCTGCCCGCGACGAGGCGATCACCGCCACGGCTCCTAACACGGGAACGAGGGCGGCGGTTCCGGGGAAGGGGGTGTTCGGTCCGTATCGGTAACTCGCCACCAGTATTGCGATGAGGCCGGCATACCCGAGCACGTTGGGCCAGATCGCCCCCCTGGGGCGCCAGGCCGGCAACAGGGCGAGGACCGCACCGGCGCCGAACTCCCACACCCGGGTGAAGGTGACGAAGAACGCCTCGGCGGGGTTGGTGTGCGTGTAGGCGAGCGACACGGCGAGCGAGACGACGCTCACCGCGACCACGAGGGAGATGAGGGGCAACCAGCGGCGACCGGCGAAGAATTTGACCCCGAGCCAGGTGGCTCCGAGCAACAGCAGCGGCCAGAAGACGTAGAACTGCTCTTCGAGGGAGAGCGACCAGTAGTGCTGCGCAGCCGTGGCATCGTGCGAGGCGAGATAGTCGACCGAACCAAGGGCGAGCGACCAGTTTTCGACGTAGAACGTGCTCGCGAGGATCTCGCGGAGTGAGTCGAGCAGGCTCGACAGTGGCAGGACGAACAGGGTGGCCAGCGTCGCGAAGACGAGCACGGTGATGGATGCCGGCAGCAGCCTCCGCACGCGTTTCGCCCAGAACGCGGGCAGTGCGATCCGTCCGGTGCGTTCGAGTTCGCGAGCGAGTTGCCCGGTGATGAGGAATCCGGAGATCACGAAGAAGATGTCGACGCCGATGTAGCCGCCGGACAGACGCCCCGGCCAGAAGTGGTAGAGCACCACCAGGATGACGGCGATCGCGCGCAGGCCCTGCACGTGGGGAAGGAAGTGCTTCGGAACGGGTCGGCGGGTCGCGCTGCGTTCGCGGGCAGCCGGGCGCGTAGACGGGGATGGCATCGCGAATCAGGCTAACAGGGCAAATCCTGCCCGCCCTGTGCGGCTCGAACTTCCTCGCGATCAACCCTCCGCGCCCGCGGGTCTACGGTTCCGGGGTGACGTCTCCGGTACGGACGCTCAGGGTGTCGTTGTCGGAGTCGAGGTCCACCACCACGAGTTCGCCGTCGCGGATCTCGCCGCTGAGCAGCGCCGTCGCGAGTTTGTCGTCGATTTCGTGCTGCATGAGGCGACGGAGCGGCCGCGCGCCATAGATCGGGTCGTAGCCGCGCTCGGCGAGCCAGCTCCGGGCATCCGGAGTCACGGCGAGGTCGAGACGGCGGTCCTGCAGCCGTCGGGTGAGCCGGTCGATGTAGAGCTCGACGATCTGAGCCAGATCGTCCTTCGTGAGCGCGCTGAAGATCACGATGTCGTCGAGCCGATTGAGAAACTCCGGCTTGAAGGTCTGTCGCACGGTGGCGTTGACCGCGTCTTCCTTTGCCGCTGCGCTGAGCGTCTGGTCGACGAGGTATTGACTGCCGAGGTTGGAGGTGAGAATGAGGATGACGTTGCGGAAGTCGACAGTGCGACCCTGCCCGTCCGTGAGCCGCCCGTCGTCGAGCACCTGGAGCAGCACGTCGAAGACACCGCTATGCGCCTTCTCCACCTCGTCGAGGAGCACGACCGAATAGGGGCGACGCCGCACGGCCTCGGTGAGCTGCCCGCCCTGCTCGTAGCCGATGTAGCCGGGAGGCGCTCCGAGCAGGCGCGCGACGGAGTGCCGCTCGCTGTATTCGCTCATGTCGATGCGCACCATCGCCTTTTCGTCGTCGAACAGGAATTCGGCAAGCGCCTTGGCGAGTTCCGTCTTGCCGACTCCGGTCGGACCGAGGAAGAGGAACGACCCGGTCGGGCGGTCGTTGTCGGCGATCCCTGCGCGCGAACGGCGCACCGCGTCGGAGACGGAGCGCACGGCGGCCTTCTGGCCAACCAGCCGCTTGCCGAGCTCGAATTCGAGACTCAACAGCTTGTCCGTCTCGCCCTGCATGAGCCGACCGACCGGGATGCCGGTCCAGGCGGCGACCACCGCGGCGATGTCTTCCTCGGTGACCTGCTCGTTCACCATCCGCGG
>JANMBI010000009.1:0-17935 GCA_031360325.1 Frigoribacterium sp.
CGAGCACCGAGATCACGGCGATCTGGGCCGGCCTCGGCCGAGGGGTGTGAAAGTGCATCCGGTGTCCCATGTCAGCCACCTTAAGCGTTCTGCGGGGAATGCACAAAGGCCGAAAGTCACACCCCGAGGAGCCCGCCGGGGGCCCCGGGGTGACCGGTTGAGTCCAGGCGCCCGCGAGTGACACTCGCGCCCGAAATTTCAGGCGCGAGTGTCACTCGGGAGCGCGGAGGCGAGGCCGAACGAGACAACGTCGAAGGCCTCGGCCAGGTATTCGGCGAGCGGTCGGCGACCGATGCCGTCCTTCGCCCACACCGTCCACGCGGCCGAAATCGCACCCGACAGCGCGTTGGCAGCGCTGAGTACGAGAAGGTCGTTCGAACCTCGATGCAACCGGTGCGCCAGAAAGTCGGCGATGAGGTCGGAACGTCGAGCCAGGCGGGCAAGACCGGACACCCTGGTCTCCTCCGCCGTGCCCATGACGTCGTCCTGCGTCAGAGCGAGCGGCACCCGATCCACCCCGATGTCCACCACCACGCGCATTGTCGCCTCCCGCACCTCGGCGAGCGCGGAGCCTCCCCCCTTGACCGCCCCGAGCTCGACGGCGAGGCGATCGATCGCCGCGTCCAATTCCACCCACAGCAGGTCGCTCTTCGCGGTGAAGTAGTTGAAGAAGGTGTTGCGACTCACCCCGGCTCGCTGGGTGATCTGCTCGATGGTGGTGAGGGAGTAGGTATTTTCGACGAAGAGTTCCGCGGCGGCATCCTCGAGCATCAATCGGGACGATCGGCGCGGGCGACCGACGGGACCGGAAGGCCTCGTCCCCATCTCGCCTCCGATCGGTGAACGAAAAGTCAGCCCGCTATGGGGCTGCGCACAATCGTAGCCATCCGCGGGTGGTGCACCGTGAAAGACTCGATCGGATGAGTACCGAGACGACGCCCGCCTGGTGGACCTCCGCCGTGGTCTACCAGATCTACCCGCGCAGCTACGCCGATTCGAACGGCGACGGGATCGGCGACCTGGCCGGCATCCGCGGCAAGCTCGACTACCTGCAGCGACTCGGTGTGGATGTCCTCTGGCTCTCTCCCGTCTACCGCTCCCCTCAGGCCGACAACGGCTACGACATCAGCGACTACCGAGACATCGATCCGCTCTTCGGATCGCTCGAGGAATTCGACCTGCTGCTCGCCGAGGCGCACGCCCGCGGCATCAAGATCGTGATGGACCTCGTCGTGAACCACACCAGCGACGAGCACGCCTGGTTCGCGGAGTCACGCTCGTCGCTGGACAACCCGAAACGCGACTGGTACGTGTGGCGAGACGGAATGGATGGCCGCGAACCCAACCTCTGGCGCAGCTTCTTCGGCGGGCCGGCCTGGCAGCTCGACACGGCGACCGGCCAGCACTACCTTCACCTCTTCGCGGTGAAACAGCCCGACCTCAACTGGGAGAACCCCGAGGTTCGCGCGGCGGTGTACGCGATGATGAACTGGTGGCTCGACCGCGGCGTCGACGGCTTCCGTATGGACGTGATCAACCACATCGCGAAGGTGCAGTCCGACCTGATCGGCGGCGGCGCGGGCTTCGTGATGGGCGAGCAGGTGCACGACTACCTGCAGGAGATGAACCGCGAGGTCTTCGCGGGACGCGACGCGGACCTCATCACGGTGGGCGAGACTCCCGGAGCAACCGTGGATGACGCCATCCGGTTCACGAGTTCGGATCGGCTCGAACTCGACATGGTGTTTCAGTTCGAGCATGTCGGCCTCGACCACGGGCCTCACTCCAAGTTCGACAATGTGCCGCTGAAGCTCGTAGACCTCAAGCAATCGCTCGGACACTGGCAGTCCGGGTTGGCCGATCGCGGCTGGAACAGCCTCTACTTCGGCAATCACGACCAGCCGCGGTCGGTGTCCCGTTTCGGCGACGATGGGCGGTATCGCTACGAATCCGCGACGCTGTTGGCCGCCATCCTGCACCTGCACCGGGGCACGCCCTACATCTACCAGGGCGACGAGATCGGCATGACGGGCGCCGGCTTCACCACCATCGAGCAGTACCGGGACATCGAGTCGCTCAACCACTACCACGAGGCCGTGGCGGCAGGGGCATCCCCCGCGTCGGTGTTGGAGTCGCTCGCGTTGCGCAGCCGCGACAACGCGCGCACGCCGATGCAGTGGGATGCGTCCCCCCTGGCCGGATTCACGACCGGCACCCCGTGGCTCGAGATCACGCCGAACCACGACACCATCAATGTGGAGACGGACCGGGCGGCAGGGTCTCGCTCGATCTTCGAGTTCTACCGCCGCCTGATTGCCCTGCGGCACGAGTCGGCGGTCGTGTCACTGGGTGATTTCCTGATGCTCGAGCCGGAGCATCCCACGCTCTACGCGTTCACGCGTTCGCTCGGCGACGAGACGTTGGTCGTGGCGGGCAACTTCTCCTCCGAGCAGCTGGAATTGCCGCTCGACGCGCCGCTTTCGCTTGACGGTGGACTCCTGATCGGTAACTACGCCGAGGCGCCGGATGTCGCGGGCGCGCTGCGACCGTGGGAGGTGCGGGTGGTTCGGCCGCATCCGGTGTAGAAACCGAGCAATTCGGATTTTTGCGCGGGGATGAGCTGCGAGCGTTCACGTCGGGAAGCGGACAGACGGATATCGGTAACGGGACCCTGCTCTGCGCAGCACGATCGGGAGCGCAGACCTCCAGCCTCATCTCGAAATGGGTGGCTGGTCCGAGGCCGGCCCGAACCCGAGCCGTGAACCTCTGCCGCGCTCCAACAACTTATCCACAGATTGCGGCTTGACATTCGAATCTATGTTCGAAGGTGTGAGAATGGAGGCATGGAAAACCTCGCGCTTCACTTCACAGAATCGGCTGCCGATGTGGCTTCTGTGCACGTGGATCACGAGGCGCTTCGCCGGCTCGATGACGATGGTCTTGTCTTCGCCAACGAACAGATTTCCGTTCATCGCCACCATCTCGATCTCTACGCCGCGGCCGTTGCCGGCGAGTTGGCTCGACGGTCTCGCCGCGAGCTCGGCTTCTCGGGGCTCGCGCAACGCAAGGGGTTCACGAGCACAGAGGCCCTCATGCAATCCCTCTCACAGCTGTCCAGAGCCGAGGCGAGCAAGCTCGTTCGGGTGGGGTCGCTGCTGTCCGAGGTCGCCGCTGCAGAGGCGGAATCGACCGGCGAATTTCCAGACGCCGCCTTACCGTGGCAGGCCTCGCTCGTCGCGGCAGTATCAGCCGCGACCGTCACAACGGATGCTGCGGATGCAATTCGTCGCGGCCTCGGAGACACAGACACCGCCATCACCGGCGCCATGCTGACCTCGGCCACAGATGCGCTACTCATCGAAGCGCCGGGGCTCACTGTCGACCAACTCTTCCGCCGCGCTCGTGAATTGCGAGACGGCATGGATGAAGAGGGCATCGCCCGACGAGAAAAGCAACAGCGCGACGATCGATGGGTGAAGCGGTGGATCAGGAGCGACGGAATGTACGCGTTGTCCGGAGTGCTCGACCCCGAGAGCGGCCGGGTGATCTTCGCTGCCCTCGACGACGTGATGAGTCCGCGACGCGGCGGTCCACGATTCGTCGATTCGACTGAGATCGAGAGGGCCGATTCGATCCTGGTCGATCCGCGCACGGATGAGCAGGTGATGGCAGACGCGCTCGTCGCAATGATTCAGGTCGCCGTGGATGCTGACCGAGGCACTCTCTTCGGAGGCAGGCGGCCGGCGGTACGGGTACTCGTGAGTGAAAAGGCCATGCGAGCGGAATCGGGCCGTGGATACACCGACGGAACCACCGACGCTGTCTCCTTCGAGACCGTCGGCCGTTACATCTGCGAAAGCGGCATCGTCGGCGTCGAATTTGACGACGATGGCCAGTGTGTCAACGTCGGACGCGACAGTCGACTGTTCACATCTCGCCAGCGCACCGGACTCGCCGTCCGGGATGGCGGGTGTCGCTTTCCCGGCTGTGATCGACCAGCGTCCTGGTGCGAGGCCCACCACATCGTTCACTGGCATCGCGACCGAGGGGAGACGAACATCGCCGACGGCATTTTGCTCTGCCGGTTCCACCACATGCTCGTGCACAACAACGGCTGGCAGATTCTTCGAGATGGTGCGGAGTACTGGCTGAAGCCGCCCCGCATCGAAGACCCTCAGCAGATACTTCGACCGATGCCGGGCAAGAGTCCCGCCCTCGCGGAACTCCTGTCGAGTCGGCTGGTCGTCTGAACGGTGACCGCCGGCCCGCAATCGTCCCGACTGTAGAATTGTTGCACCCACACATTCAGGCACCTCTTCATCGACTCGGTGCCGTCTATATCGAACCGGAGATCTCCATGGCGTCGACCAACAGCGCTCATCCCATCCCTGACAAGCCCGCCCTCGAGGGCCTCGAAGCCAAATGGGATGCCGCGTGGGAGGCCGCCGGAACGCACCGGTTCGACCGGGCAAGCGCGACCAAAGACAACGTCTTCTCCATCGATACGCCGCCGCCCACGGCATCCGGAAGCCTGCACATCGGGCACGTCTTCAGCTACACGCACATGGACCTCATCGCGCGCTACCAGCGCATGCAGGGCAAGAACCTCTTCTACCCGATGGGCTGGGACGACAACGGCCTGCCCACCGAACGCCGCGTTCAGAACTACTACGGGGTGCGTTGCGACCCGACGCTGCCCTACGACCCCGACTTCACCCCGCCCCTCGACGGCGGAGCCGCCCCGGATGGGTCGAATGCCTCCTCCAAGGCCGCAGACCAGCTGCCGGTGTCCCGCCGCAACTTCATCGAGCTGTGCGAGCGCCTCACCGTCGAAGACGAAGAGCAGTTCGAGGATGTCTGGCGCAAGCTCGGCCTCAGCGTCGACTGGACGCAGAGCTACCGCACCATCGGCGACGACGCCCAGACCGCCGCCCAGCGCGCGTTCCTCCGCAACCTTGCCCGCGGTGAGGCCTACCAGGCGGATGCCCCGACCCTGTGGGACGTGACCTTCCGCACCGCCGTGGCCCAGGCCGAGCTCGAAGACAAGGAGCAGCCGGCGGCGTACCACCGGCTCGTCTTCCATGCACCGGACTCGGATGTCTACATCGAGACCACGCGCCCCGAACTGTTGGCGGCCTGCGTTGCGCTCGTGGCGCATCCGGATGACGAGCGGTACCAGCACCTCTTCGGCACCACCGTGAAGACGCCCCTGTTCGACGTCGAGGTGCCGGTGCGCGCGCACCACCTGGCCCAGAAGGACAAGGGTTCGGGCATCGCAATGGTGTGTACCTTCGGCGACGTGACCGACGTGGTCTGGTGGCGCGAACTCGACCTCCCGAACCGCACGATCATCGGCCGCGATGGACGCATCGTGGCGGATGCACCCGAGGCGATCGGCGGGGAGGCCGCACTCGCGGCCTACGCCGAGCTGGCGGGCAAGACCGTCTTCAGCGCGAAGGCGAAGACCGTGGAACTGCTGAAGGCCAGCGGCGAGATGATCGGTGAACCGAAACCGATGGTGCACGCCGTCAAATTCTTCGAGAAGGGCGACAAACCGCTCGAAATCGTTTCGACCCGCCAGTGGTACATCCGCAACGGAGCCCGCGACGAGGCGTTGCGCGACACCCTCCTGGAGCGCGGCCATGAGGTCAACTTCGCCCCCGACTTCATGCGCGTGCGCTACGAAAACTGGGTCAACGGCCTCACCGGCGACTGGCTGATCTCTCGCCAACGGTTCTTCGGCGTGCCGATCCCGGTCTGGTACGAACTGGATGCCGAGGGCGAGAAGGGTGCGGTGATCGTGCCGAATGAGGCGGCCCTGCCGGTCGACCCGGCATCCGCTCCGGCGCCGGGGTTCGACGAGAGCCGGCGTGGCCTGCCGGGCGGTTTTATCGGCGAAGTCGACATCATGGATACCTGGGCAACCTCCTCACTCACCCCGCAGATCGCCGGCGGCTGGGAGCGGGATCCGGAGCTCTTCGACCTGGTGTTCCCCTACTCGCTGCGCAGCCAGGGGCAGGACATCATCCGCACCTGGCTGTTCTCCACCATGCTGCGGGCAGAGCTCGAGAATCACAGTGTGCCGTGGAAGAACGCCGGGATCTCCGGCTTCATCGTCGACCCCGACCGCAAGAAGATGTCGAAGTCGAAGGGTAATGTCGTCACCCCCGCGGGGATGCTCGACGAACACGGATCGGATGCCGTGCGCTACTGGGCGGCCTCGAGTCGGCTGGGAACCGATGCGGCCTTCGACCCGCAGAACCCGAAGCAGATCAAGATCGGCCGCCGCCTCGCGATCAAGGTGCTGAACGCCGCGAAGTTCGTCTACGGCTTTCCCGTCCCGGCCGTCGACGGGCGCGACACCGTAACCAACCCGCTTGACATCGACATGCTTGCGGAACTCTCGAGCGTCGTGTCCACGGCGACAGCCGCGTTCGAGGCCTACGATCACGCGAAGGCTCTCGAGGCGACCGAGAAGTTCTTCTGGACGTTCTGCGACGACTATCTCGAACTGGTGAAGGAGCGGGCATATTCCTCCACCTCGCCGGACGGACAGGCCTCGGCCGTCACCGCGCTGCGCACGGCACTCGAGGTGATGCTCGGCCTCTTCGCCCCATTCATCCCCTTCGCCACCGAAGAGGTCTGGTCGTGGACGCATGAGGGGTCCGTGCACGTGACCGGCTGGCCGACACCCCCGGTCGAATCCCCACCCTGTGGCCTTCTCCCGGCGGTCGGTGAAGCACTCATCGGCATCCGTCGCGCAAAGACGAACGCCAAGGCCTCGCAGAAGTCCGAGGTCATCTCCGCCACCATCACGGGGCCGTCCCAACTCGCGCTAGCGCTCGACGATCTTCGTGACGTCGGACGGATAGCGACCATCGACTTCATCGAGGGGCCGGAGGTCGCGGTGAGTAATGTCGTACTGGCAGAAGTCGTCGACACGGTAGCGGAGGGTTGAGCATGCAGATGGGAACGCGTTGGGCCGTAGGCGCCGCGGCACCGGCACGATTGCCGCAACTCGTGCAGGATGCCGTGGAGTCGGTGGAATCCGAACTCTCGGGGGTCGATACCAGCCTCATGGGCTGGACCCTGACCTGGCTGGAGGGAAACCCGGTCGTCGAACTCGACGATGGCACGGTCATTCGCGTGGCGGGTGGCGAAGTTTTCATCGTCGTTCCGCCCGACCCCTCCCCGGGCGACTGACCGGTCGAGGGGTGAGTCGCGCTCCTCGACGAGCGTCCCACGCGGCAGTCCGCCGCAATGACCGTCGCAGCCACCACGGCAGCGAACACGGCAGCGAACACGGAGGCGATCGTTGCAGAACTCCCAGCCGAATCGGCGCACTCAGCCGAACCCAGAGCAGTCTTCGCACGACAAGACACGTCACGACACGACACGACACGGATCGGATCGGATCGGATCGGATCGGATCGGATCGGATCAAACCAGGCGACGCCGAGTTCTGTCTCGTGCCGAATTCTGTCTCGTTTCGAATTCACCGGCATTTCGCCGGGCCACGCATTCGAACGGGCCTGCTTGACCGTGGCGATGCGCCGGAGCTTCTCGAAACTCGCGCTCCCTCGTGACTGTGACGTCACCGCACTCACCTCCTCGTTGCACTGAAAACCCACCGACCACCGACACGTCGGCGAGGCCGGCACCCCGGCATGTCCACCAGCGCCCGCCACACAGACCGACCAGACGAAACCTCAGCCCCGCTTAGGCTGGAAGCATGGCTGATCAAAATCCGTTCTTTGCACCGAGCACACTCCCCTACGGGCTTCCGCCGTTCGCCACGATCGAGGATGCCCACTACCGCCCGGCGTTCGATCGCGGCTTCGAGGAACAACTCGCCGAAATCGAAGCAATCACTTCTGCGGCGGATCAACCGACCTTCGAGAACACAATGATCCCGCTCGAGAAGTCGGGGCAGACCCTCGAGCGTGTCGCCACGGTGTTCTTCAACAAGAGTTCCGCAGACAGCTCGGACTTCACCAACGAACTCGAAGAAGAGATCGCTCCTCTGCTGGCCGCACACTCCGACGCGATCAGACTCGATGCCCGGCTCTACAATCGCATCCAGATAATTCATCAGTCGCTGCCACAGCTCGACCTCGAGGCCGAGTCGCGCTACCTCGTGGAGCGCTACTATTCCGGATTCACGCTGGCCGGTGCGGCCCTTGACGAAACCGACAAGGCGACCCTGCGTGATCTCAACCGGAGGCTCTCGGTTCTCACGACCCGATTCGAAAAGAACCTCCTGGCCGACACCAACGAACTCGCCGTCCTGATCGAGGATCTCGCCGAGCTCGACGGTCTCGACGCCGGCGAGATATCCGCAGCGGCCGAGGCGGCGAAGGAGCGCGGCCTGGAGGGCAAATACCTCGTGACCCTCGTGCTGCCGACCGGCCATCCCTACCTCGATACCCTCACCAATGCCGCGGTGCGGGCCCGGATCATGGACGCCTCGCGCGCCCGCGGAAGCCGCGGCGGCGAGCACGACAACCGCGAACTCGTGCTCGAGATCACCCACCTGCGCGCTCAACGAGCACGACTGCTCGGCTTCAGCAACCATGCGGCCTATGTGACGGCCGACGAGACGGCAAAGACCCCTGAAGCGGTGGCGACCATGCTCGCTCGACTCGCTCCGGTCGCGGCGAGGAACGCTCGCGGCGAGCTGGAGGACCTACAACGGCAGGTGGCAGACGGCGCGCCGATCACCGCGGCCGACTGGGCGTACTACACCGAAAAGGTCCGCATCGAGAAGTACGACGTCGACACCGCCCAGTTGCGTCCCTACTTCGAGGCCGAGCGTGTGCTGAAGGACGGCGTGTTCTTCGCTGCGAATCAGGTCTACGGGGTCACCTTCAGCGAGCGGGAAGACCTTGTGTCGTACCATCCGGATGCCCGGGTCTTCGAGGTGCTCGATGAAGACGGCTCCGAGGTCGGTCTGTACGTGCTCGATCTCTACACTCGCGACTCGAAGCGCGGCGGCGCCTGGATGAACCCGCTCATCTCGCAGAGTTCGCTTCTCGATCACCCGGTGGTCGTGGTGAACAACCTGAACGTATCGAAACCGGCTGCCGGCGAACCAACTCTTCTCAGCTTTGACGAGGTGAACACCTTTTTTCACGAATTCGGGCACGCCCTTCACGGCCTGTTCGCTCGGGTCACCTACCCCAAATTCGCCGGAACAAACGTGTTCCGGGACTTCGTGGAGTTCCCGAGCCAGGTGAACGAGATGTGGATGCTGTGGCCGGAGATTCTCGCGAACTACGCCGTGCACTACCAGACCGGCGAGCCGATGCCCGCGGAGTTCGTGCGCAAGATCCAGGCGTCTTCCGCCTTCAACGAGGGCTTCAAGACCACCGAATATCTGGCAGCGGCCACGCTCGATCAGGCCTGGCACCGCATCACTGCGGACGACACCGTGGACGATGTGGCGGAATTCGAAGCAGAGGCTCTCGCGGCCGCGGGTCTCGACAACCCTGCGGTGCCTCCCCGCTATTCGAGCGCGTACTTCGCCCACACCTTCTCGGGAGGATACGACGCCGGGTACTACTCCTACATCTGGAGCGAAGTGCTCGATGCCGACACCGTCGAATGGTTCCGCGAGAACGGCGGCCTCACCCGCGCGAACGGCGATCGGTTTCGGCATCGGCTGCTCGGGGTGGGCGGGTCGAAGGATCCGCTCGAGGCGTATCGAGATTTCCGAGGGCGGGATGCCGTGATCGAGCCGCTACTGAAGCGGCGCGGGTTGCTCGGGGCCTGAGCGCGCGGCAGAGCAAGTTTCGCGCCCGCGGGCGCGAGGTTGCCGAAAGTCGCCGCCAGCCCAGCCCTGCCAGAGCAGTACGACTGCGCCGATCAGAAGCCCCAAGAATGCAGCGCCGATGCCGACGGTCGCGATGCCGGATGCCGGATGCCGCCAGCAGGAACGCGAGAATCGCGGCAAGCCGATGCTCGGCGACTTCCACCGCAACAACCACGGCACCGAGCGGCGCGCCGAGCAGGGCAAGACCGACGACCGCTTCGATGAGGATCGGCGCCGAAGCGGAAACGAACGCGGTCGCGGCGCCAGCAGGCAGCTCGAGAACGACGTATGTGCCCCGCCGACACCGGACCAATCCACCGGCGCGCTCGGTCCGGAGGCGCATCCGGACCGGCGGTCAGCGCCTGCGCCAGTGGCGCGAAGTTGACCGCGATTCCTCCGAAGCCCGCGCCGATTCCGGACAAGACGCCCGACGACACCAGCGCCGTGCGCACCGTGGACGATAGCCGAAGTTGTGCAGAATTGCCGCACCCGGGATGCTCTGTCCCGCCTTCGTCTGTATGAAGAGCGGAACCGCGAGACCCACGACGACGAACGGATCGAACACCGGTGCCACGAACCCGAGCCGGGGCGCAAGATGGCCGCCGGCGAGCCATCCGGATCCCGACGTCCCGGTGAGCAGGACCCCGGCGACAACGATGGCCGCGGGCACCGCCCAGCCTGGCGCCAGACGGTACAGCACCGGCCAGACCAACATCACGGGGATCGCCAGGAGCGGGACATCCAGTTCGGCCCTCACCGGAGCCAGGCACAGCGGGAACAGGATGCCCGCGAACATCGCACTCGAGATCGATCGGGGACGCGGGCGATCAGCCGTCGGAGCGCGGGAACAGCCCGACGAGAATTATGAGGCAGGCGGCAGACAAGAACGCCGCGACGGCGTCGCCGAAACGTCCGGTGACTCCCGCGGTGACGACGAGCAGGGCGGCCCCCGGGGTGCTCGAGGCGAACCGCATCGGCACCCGATTCCAGGCGCTCAGCACAAAAGACAGCGGCCCCTGGATGACGCAGATCACGAGGAGCCCGGATGCGGACTGCCCTCGGTCGCACCGACGGCGGCGAGCCCGGCGGGCACGACGGCGAACGAACTCGAAAGGCCGGTGATGGCCGCCACGATTCCCGCGATGATCCGCTGGACCATGGGCTATCCGGCTCTCTTCCTGGTGCGCAGGTCCGTCCTCGGCGCGCATCGGGACCGGTGACCGGGGTCAGCCGCCGGCCCCTGGCCTCGGTGAACCGTCCGTCCCGTGCGACCGAAAACGCAGGAGATACACCCCAAAAGACCCCAAAGCGCCGCATCCCCCACCCGATGGAGGTGAATCTCCTGCGTTTTCGGCGGCGGAGGATGATCCGTCACCGGTGTCCGGCGATCGGGCGGATGAGGAATACACGCACCGTCGCGCGCGGCGTAGGACCCCGCGGACAGACAACCCCCGAGGGTGCGGCTGTCTCACCGCAGTTCGTAGAACCTCCAGAACTCATGTTCAATGGGAAGCTCGCTGCTCGAGCTGAAGCCAGCTTCTGCCGCCCACCGGTGCACGGTCGGCGCGCGGAGAACGGTACCGTTCGCGACGTTCGCCGACTCCGCGAGAGTCGCGGGTAGGCAATGCAACACGCTGAAGGCGTACTGCAGGCGCTCCTCCGGAGATGCAGGCGCCACAAACCTGTCGGCGACGCGCTCATCGGCGATGAGAACGGCACCGCCAGGCGCGAGGGCTCGCCGCATGGTGACAAGAGCGTCGATCGGTTCGCCCATGTCGTGGAGCGCCTCGAACACGGTGACCAGATCGGCGTCGTGGACGGATGCTCCGGTCGCGTTCGCGAGCGAAAATTCGACCCGCCCGGCGAGGCCCGCGTGATCCGCGTTCGCCCGTGCCTCGACAATCGAAGCCTCATCGAGGTCGACTCCGATCACCCGCGCCCGGGGAAACGCGCGCGCGATAGCGATCGTCGACCAGCCGACTCCGCATCCGACGTCGAGAACGGTGCATCCGGTTCGCACGCGGTCGGCGATCTCGGGCAGCGCATCGATCCATCCCCCCATCGACGTCGCAAAGCCCGGCCGGTTGAACATCGCGATGCCCTGGCGTAGCTCCCGACCGAAGCGATGGTAGGCCACGCCCCTGCCGCGCGGATAGTCATCGGCCACCTCAGGCAGTGCGCGCGCGAGTCCGGCAAGAAGCGGCGGGATTCCCATCAGGTAGTAGGGGTTTTCGGGGTCTTCGAAAAGGGGCCGGAGCGCCATGGGTAGCGTGAATCGCCTCTGGAGGGGATCGCTCGTCTCGACGGGCACGTCAAGAATTCCCGCGGCCGCCTGCTGCTCGAGCCATTCCGTAGCGTACCGCTCGGTGATCCCGGTGGCGCGGGACAGCATGGCCGGCGTGAGAGGCTCGCGGCTGAGGAGTGCATCGTATAGGCCAAGCCGTCGACCGAGTTCCATGGCGAGAAGCTCGGCGCCGACCGTGAGCGACTCGAGAACCCGGGCGAGGAAGGCATCCCGTCGTTCCTCGCCATCGACGGTGCGATCAGCCAGCGCGTTCCTCACGTCTCCCATGCACGAGAACCTACCCGCGCAATTCGATCGCATCAACGGGAATCGAAAGAAACCGGGGCGGCCACCGGTGGTGCGCGAGGACCGCCCTGTTGCCGGTGCAGGACAGCGCCGACTGCTGGCGCGTGCTCGGTCCCGAACTGCCGGCCCGGTGCTCGGGTTCGAACCGAGCGATCAGGCGGACTTCTCCTGGCGGGCGGGCTTGTGGTTCACAATCGTCGGCAGGGCGTTCTCGAGCACCGCGGCCTTGGTGACGATCACGCGCGCTATCTCATCGTTCGACGGCACATCGAACATGATCGGTCCCAGCACCTCTTCCATGATCGAGCGTAGGCCCCGGGCGCCGGTCTGGCGAAGTACCGCGAGGTCTGCAATCGCTTCGAGGGCGTCCGGTTCGAAGTCCAGGACCACCCCGTCGAGGTCGAACATGCGCTGATACTGCCGAACAAGGGCGTTCTTCGGCTTGGTGAGGATCTCCATGAGGGCAACCTGATCGAGCGGCGTGACCGTCGCAACCACCGGGAGGCGTCCGATGAACTCGGGGATGAGCCCGAACTTGTGCAGGTCTTCCGGCAAAACCTCGCCGAACAGGTTCACGTCGTCGCCCTTGCTGTGCAGTGGCGCCCCGAAGCCGATGCCCTTCTTGCCTGCGCGCTGGGAGATGATCTCCTCGAGCCCGGCGAAAGCGCCGGCGACGATGAAGAGCACGTTGGTGGTGTCGACCTGGATGAACTCCTGATGCGGATGTTTGCGGCCGCCCTGCGGCGGTACCGACGCGATCGTGCCCTCGAGGATCTTGAGCAGGGCCTGCTGCACGCCCTCCCCGGAGACGTCGCGGGTGATCGAGGGATTTTCCGCCTTCCGGGCTATCTTGTCGATCTCGTCGATGTAGATGATGTCGGTTTCGGCACGCTTCACGTCGTAGTCGGCCGCCTGGATGAGCTTGAGGAGGATGTTCTCCACGTCTTCGCCGACGTATCCGGCTTCGGTCAGGGCCGTCGCATCCGCCACCGCGAACGGCACGTTGAGGCGCTTCGCGAGGGTTTGGGCGAGGTAGGTCTTACCACAGCCGGTCGGGCCGATGAGGAGGATGTTGGACTTGGCGATTTCGACATCGTCGATCACGGCATCCGCGGCGGTGATCGTGGTGCGGGAACGGATGCGCTTGTAGTGGTTGTAGACCGCTACCGAAAGCGCCTTCTTGGCGGCTTCCTGACCGATCACGTATTCCTCGAGGAAGTCGAATATCTCGCGCGGTTTCGGAAGCTCGAATTCACTTGAGGCCTCGTCGCCGGCCTCTGCCAGACGTTCCTCGATGATCTCGTTGCAGAGCTCCACGCATTCGTCGCAGATATAGACACCGGGTCCGGCGATCAGCTGCTGCACTTGCTTCTGGCTCTTGCCACAGAAGGAACACTTGAGCAGATCCGCGCTCTCACCTATACGAGCCATGCTCGGCCTCCTCCCGGTCTCGGCCTGTGCCACGCCCCACTGTGCGGGACCGCAACCCAAATTCAACGGGGTGCCTGACACGACCATGGGTCAGATACCGAGCCTAGCCGGAGTGGACGACACTGTTTGCACCATGACGAAATTCGTCTCCGGCGAGCCGCGTCGGCAGGATGCGAGATCCGGCCGAAGTAGACTTTCCGGGCGCGCGGATGCCGTGCCCCACCCCGCCCTTGACCGAGCGAAAACGACCGACGGAGCGCCCATGAGGACGAGATCGACAGGTGGTTCCCGACATCCTCTCCTGCTCATCGTTCTGGGCACGGTGATGCTGAGCACGCTCTTCACGGTGTTCGGCCAGGCCGGGTCCGCTCCCGCTCACGACTACCTCGTTTCATCCACCCCGAGAGCGGGCGAGACACTCACCGCCCTGCCGACGGAATTCTCGATCACCACCAACGACGCGCTCCTGAATGTCGACGGGACGGGGGCGGGGTTTGCTCTTCAGATTTCCGACGGCGCCGGCAGGTACTACGGTGACGGTTGCGTGACGATCAACGGCACCCGCCTGTCCACCCCCGCCGCCCTTGGTGCCGCGGGCGCGTACACGGTGACCTGGCAGGCCGTCTCCGCCGACGGACACACCGTGTCCGACAGTTTCGGCTTCACCTGGCGACCGCCCGCGGGTTTCGCCCCATCCCCCGGCACCACAGCGGCACCGGACTGCCAGGGGAGATCGATCGTGAACCGGAGCCCGGCACCGGGCTCGCTCACGGCCGGAGCTCAGACGGTCGGCCGGGGCACGCTCGCAGTCGTGCTGTGGGTGGGCGGAGGCATCCTCGCCCTCGCGGCCGCCGTCATCGCCGCCCTGGTCTTCGCGGGGCGCAAGAACCGCGCGCGCTGAACGCCCGATGGCCCCGGATCGCTCCGGGGCCATCGGGTCGAACGCGGCCTACTTGGTGATCGCCGGGATGTTCTTGCGCGAGGTGAGCACCTGGTCGACGAGACCGTAGGCCAGAGCCTCCTCGCCGCTCAGGATATTGTCGCGGTCGATGTCCTTGTTGACCTGTTCCATGGTGCGGTTGGAGTGCCGCGCCAGCGTCTCCTCGAGCCACGAACGCATGCGCAGGATCTCTCGGGCCTGGATCTCGATGTCCGATGCCTGGCCGCGACCCGAGTCGCCGGTGGACGGCTGGTGGATGAGGATGCGGGCGTTCGGCAGCGCGAGGCGCTTGCCCGGCGTCCCGGCCGCGAGGATCACCGCGGCGGCGGAGGCGGCCTGGCCGAGCACCACGGTCTGGATCTGCGGCCGCACGTACTGCATCGTGTCGTAGATCGCCGTCATCGCGGTGAACGAGCCACCCGGAGAGTTGATGTACATCACGATGTCGCGGTCGGGGTCCTGGCTCTCGAGCACAAGAAGCTGGGCCATCACGTCGTCCGCGGAGGCATCGTCGATCTGCACGCCGAGGAAGATGATGCGGTCCTCGAAGAGCTTCGCGTAGGGGTCTTGGCGCTTGTAGCCGTAGGCGGTGCGCTCTTCAAATGTCGGGAGGATGTAGCGTGCCTCGGCCGTTGGGCCCGCAAGCCCGGTCGGCATGTTGATCTGTTCCATGTCTGTCTGCCTGTCTCTACTTCTTGGTCACGGACTCGTCGGTACCGCCGCCGCCGATGACCTCGGAGGCGAACTCGCGCAGGTGGTCGACGAAGCCGTACTCGAGGGCCTGTTGGGCGGTGAACCAGTTGTCCCGGTCGCCGTCGATGATGATCTGTTCTGGGGTCTTGCCCGTCTGCTCGGCGGTGAGCTCGGCCATCCGCTTCTTCATGTCCAGGATGAGGTTCGCCTGGGTCTGGATGTCGGCCGAGGTTCCGCCGAATCCGCCAGACGGCTGGTGCAGCAGCACTCGCGCGTTCGGGGTGATGTAGCGCTTGCCCTTGGTTCCGGACGAGAGCAGGAACTGGCCCATCGACGCAGCCATTCCGATGCCGACCGTGACGATGTCGTTCGGAACGAACTTCATCGTGTCGTAGATGGCCATGCCCGCGGTGATGGATCCGCCGGGCGAGTTGATGTACAGGAAGATGTCGCGCTTCGGGTCCTCCGCCGCCAGCAGCAGGATCTTCGCGCAGATCTCGTTTGCGTTGTCGTCGCGCACCTCTGATCCAAGCCAGATGATGCGGTCCTTGAGGAGTTGGTCGAAGATGCTCGAGACCAATGCCGGTTGGGCCATTGTTGCGCTCCGTTTCAGTTTGTCGCTGGTGACGAATCTATCGGAGGCTCGACGGCAAAACGGCCGTGTTCGCCGTGGGCAGAGCAGGGACCGCGCCGATCCCCTCCCCCACCGAAAACGCAGGAGTTCCGCCGCCGACAGGACCGGACGGCGTCATTCGGGGATGTTTCGTGGCGAATGTCCTGCGTTTTGGGAGGACACCAGGAGCGGGCGACGAGCACGGTACGAGGAAACCGGGTGCCGGCGCTACAACGCGGCCGAGTCGGCCCGTTCGTCGCTAGGGCCGAGCCTCTGCACCCAGTACTCGAGAAACGCCGCCCCCGCCTCATCGTGGACCGCATCCCCCTCCACGATCACCCGGTACGGGCGCTCGAGGATGCCGTCGGTGGGCCGCACGTCCACGTGGGCGACGTCATAGCCCGCTCGGTGAAGATGATCGGCCATCAGGTAGTCGCTGCGCGAGTCGCCGATCGACCGCCACACCGTGGGAAGGGGCCCGAGCCGCCCGAAGTAGTCGAGCGCCCGAGCCGCCACACGGTCTTTGTCGAGCAGCACCGACTCGATGTCGGACGAGATGATGGTGGGATCGATCCGGAATGGCACGGCACCTGCCGCATCCGGAACAGATCGAGGCCCGAGCTTCACCCCGACCCCCGCGGCGGCGACCAGCGCAAAGCAGGCATCGTCGAACCAGGCTTGGGCGTGCAGGTAGGTCTCGGCCGAGACATCGACTCGTTGCTCGACCGAGATCATCGCCCGCTTGGTCTCGTCGAAGAACATGGTGTCGGCGAAGCCGTCCGCAACGAGCGAGCGAATCGCCTGCACGATCGTGGCGGGCAACGCAACGCTGGTGTCCACCCTCACCGCCCCCATTCCGAGAGACGTGATCGGAGCCCACGCCGCTCCCTTCTCGAACACGCCGAACATGCGGGCACCCGGGCTGGCGAGCGCCGCACCGAGCCCCACTTCGAGCAACGGCGCGATCACCTGTTCGCGCATGAAGGTGTCCGACCGACCGGTGATGAAGGCGATCGGTACCCCCGCCGCGGTCAGCGCCACCAGGTCGTCGAGGATGCTCGGAATGCGGATGCTGCGGCTCACCGGGCTCGCGAGGGGCCCATCCACGTCGAACAACAGTCCGAGATCAAGCACGCGTGCGGCCTCTCCGGTTCGATGGCGATGCGATCGCCGTCGAACGCGGCGTGGGAAACTCTCGGCTAACTGTGGTCGTGACCGTAGTGCTCGTTGCCGGCCGAGCGACCGTGGCCATCATTGGCGTCACCGCTTCCCGCGCCGGCGCTCGCCTCGACGAAGTCTTCGCCATCGATCGGCCCGGTGACCGGGGCGGTGAACTCGGTCAGGTCGACCGAATCGCCGTTGGAGTCGACGACCTTCGCCTTCGAGAGCACGATCGCGAGGGCCTTCCCGCGGGCGACCTCGCCGATCATTCCGGGGATCTGGCCGTTGGAGTCGAGCACCTTGATGAATTCGCCGGGCTCCATGTCGTACTGGGCTGCCCCCTGGATCAGATACTGGGTGAGCTCGTCTTGGCTCACCTTAACTTCCTCGGCCTCGGCGATCGTGTCGAGCAGGATCTGGCTTCGGAAGGTCTTCTCACTCGACTCCGTCACCTCTGCGCGGTGTTCGTCGTCTTCGAGGCGATTCTCGTTCTCGAGGTGACGGTGCACCTCGTCGAGGACGAGCTGTTCCGGCACGGGGATCTCGACGCTCTCGAGGAGCTTGTCGACGGCCTGGTCGCGCGCCTGAGTGCCCTGTCCGAACAGTTTGGACCGTCCCACCTGCGCCTTGATGTCGTCCTTCAGCTCTGAAATCGTGTCGAATTGGCTGGCGATCTGGGCGAAGTCGTCGTCGGCT
>JANMBI010000027.1:0-5803 GCA_031360325.1 Frigoribacterium sp.
CGGCATTCGGCCGCTGGCTTTCCGGCGAGCCCGGGGCGATGGACGAGTTTGTGAACACCATGACACCCGTTCTCTGGCAGGTCGTCCGCGCCTATGGTCTCGACCGGGATACTCGCCGAAGCGCGTTTGGACACGCGCCAGGCCTCCCGGCGCGCGGTCGTCAACAACCAGGCGGCGATGGCCCGCGGGTCGGCGATCGACCCGGAGCGTTGGACGAGTGTCAGCCATGCGGACTGCGCGACATCCTGCGCCTGGTCCCGGTCGAGACCATAGGCGCGGACGACCTGCCAGAGAACGGGTGTCATGGTGTTCACAAACTCGTCCATCGCCCCGGGCTCGCCGGAAAGCCAGCGGCCGAATGCCGCCGCCGAATCATTCCAGATGGCATTCGACCCAGCCCGCTGGCCGTCGGGTCGACTGCGGACAGCGTCGGTGTCGTCCATGGTTTGGATTCTCATCACCCACAGGAGCAGGGCAAGGTCCGACAGATACATCCGTCGTCAAATTCTTTTGCATCGCCGATCGTCCCTTCGCCTCGGTGATGACCCCCCTGGGGTGCAGCGTGCTGAGCGCGCAGGGAGCGGAGCGTCCAATGCACAAGGAACCGCTCGGGCTTCGGGTCGGTGATTTCTTGGAACGACAGATCTCTTGGGAACGACGGGGCACGCCGCGGGCCGAAGACCGGCTACGGGTTCCCGGCCGACCGGGGACCGAACACTGCCGCAACAGCAGTGCCTGCCACGAGTAGTGCCGCCGCAGCCGGAATATGCCATGGCTGAAGTTGGGGATCGATTACCCAGCCCCAGATCGCTGGCTTGCCTTCTGGGCCTCGCCCGAATACTGCCGCACAGAACACGGAGAACACGGGCACGATCGATTGATACCGATGTCCGGTGAGGGGCAGGACCAACAGAGACAGCGCCAACAGTGTGATGGAGCTTCTCACAAAGATTTGCCAGTCGTTCCAACCGGCACTTCCGAGGAGCACGGAGACGCACACTGAAGTGGCGAGAACGAAGAGGCATGCGGCGGTGTCGAGTTGGGAGATGGGTCTCGATGCCGTTGACCCAAGAGACGGGGTCGCGCCATGGAGGGATGTGCTCAGGCCCAAAGGCAGCACCATCGCGAGGAGAACGCTCGCCGGAACGCTGCTAAAAGGGCTGCCCGAACTGAGCGAGGGCAACATTACCGAGGCGCCAGCGACTATCGAGGCAACAACGGGTGCTGAGATAGCCAGCAACAGGACGTATCCAAACCGCCTCGTCCGTGCCCACAACAGCATTGCTACGGTGCCGGCCAAGGAACTGTCGAACAGTCCAAGACGGCCCTCTGATTGTGCTCGATCCAAGCAACCTGTTTGAACGAATCGAGCCGGGTGAGGGAGATCGCGGCGTCGCGGCCCTCCTGGAAGAAACCCTGAGCAATACCTGATGCATTCGCAATGCCGCGAGCGGCTTGTAGGGTCAGCCAGCTCACGATCACATTGGCCGCAGCTCGCCGTTGATCGCCGCCGGTTGGACAATCCGCGATCACAGTGGGCTGCACAAAAGACGACGCGAATGAATAGACCAGATCGTCGGGTGTTGCGTCGTTGATGATCGCCATGTTGTACGTCGCTGTCGTCGATGCCTCGCCGGAAGCCGTAATCGTATCGGCTAGCGGAAGACCGATCTGCGCCAGGTTGGAGTATGCCTTCTGGAGCACCGCCCGAACTTCCGTTCGGTCCTGCTCTGGGTACAAGCACACGGCAGGAGATCTCCCTTCGCACGATAGCTGCGCAGCATTCCGCGGCTCCGTCGGTTGTGGACCGAGGTTCCTCGCCACGTAGAGGCCGGCTATGGAACCCGCCGCCACCAGCGCGGCCGCGAAACCCGCAATTGACAGTGAAAGGAGACCACTCTGACCTCGCCACCTTCTCGATGCGACCAACGTGAACGCGATCGCGCCAAGAACGCTGAAGATCACTGCTGCTATCGGGGCCTCGAGCGGCATTGCTTCGTCGATCCGGCAACAACTCACGAGTGCAAGACCCGCCAAATAGCGCAGGGGAAAAAATGGAGTCGACCACGTGAATCCAAGCCAAACGTAGGACAGGAAGAGCGCCAGCGGAACGCTCAGCACCGGCGGGAGGAGTCGCCCTAAGCAGTACCCCACGGCGGTGTGAAAGACGAGAATTGCTGCGAATGCAAGCAGCAGAATGATGGGCGGTCCCCCCGGTGCACCCCAGGTGCCCCTGCTGAGGAGCAGCACAGCGAAGAGTTGCACGGCAAAAGCGGTCACCAGCGACGGCCAGACTTGCTGCAGCACTATCACCGGTCCCGGACGGGAGCTTGTGGCGATTATCGACCCCGCTAACCGCAAACGTGATGCCTCGATCGCCGCGCTCACTGCCGCAGGAGCAGCAGATAAGAACAGGAATATGGCGCTATGCGCGGTGACGGCCAGCCAATAGCCGGTGTAGCCGCGGCCATCGAGGTAGGCCCGTGAATACAGAACCACAAGCACGACCGTGGGAATGAGGAGAAGAAACGCCGGGCGGCGCCATAACGGCCGCAGTGTCACTCCTCCACTCCCACGAATGATGCATATGCGGCGCGCGCGCGGTCGCTGGAGCCGCGACCGTATTGCAGAAATTTCTCGGTGGTTCCGTCGAAGCGAACGGTGCCGGAGTCGAGGACCACGGTTCGCGCATAGAGGCTGCTCAAGTCCTCGATCTGATGCGTGGATGCGACCAGGACGGTCTCCTCGGGCAGCCCTCGCAAGATCGTTGAGAGCGTGTCACGCTGCGAAGGGTCCAAGCCTGCGAAGGGCTCATCCAAGAGTATGGCGTCTGCTTTCTGGACGAGCGCTCCGGCGATCCCGAGACGGCGAAGCTGGCCGCCCGAAAGCTCCCGGGCCTTTCTGGATGCCGACGAAGTCAGCCGCACCAGCTCGAGAGCCTCGTCCGCACGCAGTTTCGCTGCCGCAGCAGTCATGCCTTTCAGCCAGCCGTAATACACGACCTGCTCTCGGACGGTCAGCCCGGGAAACACCGAAACGGTTTGAGGAAGCCACGCCACTCGTTCGCGGTAATTGGACGAGGTGGTACGGCTCCTACCGTTGAGTGCGATAGTGCCTCCACCCTGTCGCATGACCCCTCCACAGAGTGCCAGAAGAGTGGACTTCCCCGCGCCGTTTGGGCCCAGAAGCACCGTTCGCCCGACTTCGAATTCCACGTTAAACCCCGAGAACAAAGGGGGGCGACGACGATAGGCGAACGAACAATCCCGAACGGACAGTGCCATGGGGTAATCCTCTAGTACGCGGTTCTAACGGTGGTCACGTTGAGCCGATAGCCAGACACTGAGCCGTTGATCGTGTTGATCCGGAAATGGTAGGCGTTATTGGCGACGCGACCCCAATTCGACGTGTTGCACGTATTCTGAATGCTTCCCAAGTTCTGGTCCGGAAACGCTCCGAACTCACCCCACATCTCCAGTTGGGTCTTCGAGAAAGGCCGACCGTCCGTGATGGTACAACCCGAGAACGACACTGTAGTCGCGACATTGTCACTGTTGTTGTCTTGCCACGTCCGTGACTGGAATCCAGTTATGGCGCTGCTGATACTCGAGGTCCAACTCCCCTCCGCGAGTGCGGGACTAGCGGCGACAATGCTGGTGCCAATGACCAGGCCACCAATAACGAGAGCACTACGTTTGCTCAATTGCATTTCTGACTCCTCATATTTACGCCGGCCGTTGCCGATCGGTACGATTCAATCATTGAACCATTTAGCTGCATAGTCCTCACTTATGAGGACGTCCGATTCGCCGATCGCGGGCGCCGTCTTCAGGCCTGCGACCGGTCGGGCCGATACACTTGGCGCGCACCCGCGGGAGTGGTGAAATCGGTATACACGCAGGTTTTAGGTACCTGTGCCGCAAGGCGTGAGGGTTCGAGTCCCTTCTTCCGCACACCGCTGTTGTGTCCCGAATCAGGCCGGATGCCCGGCCATCGACTACCCTGACACGAACACACGAATGGAGTTTCTCGCCGTGCTGCACACCGCTCTCGTACCGTGGCTTGATCCGAGCCTGCTCATCCACCAGGCAGGACCGTGGGCACTGCTGCTCGTGTGCGCGATCATTTTCGCCGAGACCGGCCTACTCATCGGGTTCATCTTCCCAGGGGACACCCTGTTGCTGATCACCGGCCTTCTCACGTTCACCCGCGTCGTCCAGATCGACATCTGGTGGGTCTCGTTGAGCATCGCATTTGCCGCATTCCTCGGCGGCGAGGCCGGCTACTACATCGGGAAAAAGGCCGGCCCGCGCATCTTCGAGCGCAAGGAGACCGGGCTGTTCAGCATCACGAATGTGAAGCGCACCAATGCGTTCTTCGAACGATTCGGCGGTTTCGCCGTGATTCTCGCCCGCTTCGTTCCGATCGTGCGCACCTTCGCGCCCATCGCCGCCGGCGTTGGCAAGATGAACTATCGCAAGTATTCGCTCTACAACGCGATCGGAGCCCTGGTCTGGGGGGTCGGCGTGACCGTCGCCGGATTCCTGCTCGGAAACATCACCCCGGTGGCGGACTTCGTGATCAAGTACATCGACGTGGTTCTATTGGCGGTGGTGTTGCTCACCCTCATCCCCACGCTGTTCCACCTCGTCCAGTCGTCGCGAAAGGCTCGCAGATCGGGGGCGGATCCCGAGCGAATTCCCACCGACGACGAAGTGACCGTCGACCCCAAGTACTTCGGCCAGAACCTGGACTGAGGCTCTTTCGTCGCGGAAACCTACGTCCTCGGGAGTAGGGACAATGTCTACGGAGGGATGACAGCGCGGGTTGGCCGGTGGCGCAGGCTGGGGGAACACCCCCACCAAGGAGCCTCGCCGATGCCCACACCCCTATTCGCTGCCCGTGACGTCACCACGGCCTAAGGTCGCGGTGCCGGCCGATTCGATGCCCTGAAGGGTGTCTCGCTCGAGATCTTCGAGGGCGAGTGCGTCGCGATCTTCGGCAAGAGCGGATCGGTGAAGTGGACGCTCAGGCGCCTTCGGATTCGTGTTCCAACGGTTCTTCCTCACCGGAGGGGCCACCGTACTCGACAACGTCATCGTCCCGCTCGCGATCGCGGGGGTGGGCAGCCGCGAGCGAAAAGGACGGGGATTGGCCTCTCTCGACCAGTTGGAACCGAAGGACAAGGCGGCGAAAAAGGCGAATTCCCTTTCCGCCGGATCAGACGCAACGAGCGCGGTGGTCGAAAACCTCCTCTTCGCCCTCAATCGCGAGAGAGGGATCACGCTCTTCGTGGTGACCCACGACGAGGACCTCGCGGCGCGCTGCGACCGGCAGATCTCCATGCGAGACGGTCTCATCGTGTCCACGCGAAGTACGGTCTTCGGTCTCGTCAGCCTCGAAGCGGTCTCATCGGATTGCTCGGCAACGCCAACGGAGCGGGCGTCGCCGTCCTCATCGGCGGCGGAGTCAGCGCGGCCCTCTCGGGGTCGGTGTCCTTGGCCCTCCCCGGGCTCACCCTGATCGCGTTCAGTCCGGTGTCGATCGCCGCGATCATCCTCGTGGTGATGGCGGTCGCGTTCGTCGCTGGCACTCTGCCCGCAGCGAAGGCGGCGTGGCAGGACCCGATCGAGTCGCTCCGCTACGAATGACCGCTATGTCGCGCTGGTGCGCTTCTCGAGCCGTACCAGCGCGTCGTGAGCGGCCCGCCGCACCTCCTTCTCGTCGTCCTTCAGCAAGCGGGTGAGCGAGTCGGACTCACGGGCGTCCCCGACTTCGCCGAGCGCGCGGGCGGCTGCGGCGC
>JANMBI010000033.1:0-32280 GCA_031360325.1 Frigoribacterium sp.
CTTCGCAGAGGTGCGAGTGCTCATCGTTGGTCAGGATCCGTACCCGACACCGGGGCACCCGATCGGCCTCTCCTTCGCGGTGGATCGAGCGGTTCGGCCGGTGCCGCGCAGCCTGCAGAACATCTACCGCGAACTGCGGGACGACCTGGGGATCGAACCGCCTCCGCACGGGGACCTCGGAGCCTGGTCGGAGCAGGGAGTGATGCTGCTCAATCGCGTGCTCACGGTGCAGCCCGGCCTCTCGGGATCGCATCGCCGCACGGGGTGGGAGGCGGTGACGGCGACCGCCATCCGGGCTCTCGCCGATCGCGGAGGGCCCCTTGTCGCGATTCTGTGGGGGCGGGATGCCGGAGCGCTCCGGTCTCTGCTCGCGACGGTGCCGGTGATCAGTTCGGCGCATCCGAGTCCCCTGTCGGCGAGCGGCGGCTTCTTCGGATCGAAGCCGTTCAGCCGGGCAAACGCGCTGCTGCGCACGCAAGGAGCCGATCCGATCGACTGGACCATCCCGGCGTAAGCTCGATTTCATGCTCGAGGAGGAATATCAGGCCACCCATCGCCCCCGTGAGGCACAACACAATCTCCCGCCACTCCAGGTAGCCTTCGAGTACTCGATCCGGCCGGCACGCCTGGAGGATCTGCCCGATGTGCGCGAAATCTACAATCACTACGTCGCCAATTCCACGGTGACCTTCGATGAGACGGCGCTCAGCCTGCGGGAGCTCCGCTCCAAGTTCCTTCACGTGAAGAAGCTCGGCATGCCCTTCTTGGTGGCCGAGAGCCCGACTCAGCAGATCCTCGGCTACGCCTATGTCTACCCGTGGAAGGAAAAGGCCGCCTACCGATACACCGTGGAGAACTCGATCTACCTGCGTGCGGCGTCCACCGGTAAGGGGCTCGGCACGGTTCTGATGGGAGAGCTCATCACCGCGTCGAGGGAGGCCGGTCTCAAGGAGATCATCGCCGTCATCGCCGACAAGGGCGCCGATGCATCCATCAAGATGCACAAGGACTTCGGCTTCCGGGAGATCGGTCGTATGGGCAAGGTCGGATTCAAGTTCGAACGCTGGCTCGGCACGGTGCTGCTGCAGAAGTCGCTCAAGTAGGTGCGGCCGACGCCTGGAGGATGTCGCGGAGCGCCGATTCCACATCGGTGAGGCTCTCGGGGTCGCCGCGCCAGAGCATCCTCAGAATCAGCCCGTCCACCGCGAGAGCGGTCACCCGGGCGCGACGTGGATCGCTGACGAAAGGGGCGATCGCCTCGTCGAGGGCGCGGTACCAGAGATCGGCGGCCTCCCGGAGGCTGTCGCGACGCATCGCGAGAAAGAGCAGCTCGTACTGCGCGATGGCGGATGCGCGGGACCGGTACACCCAGTCGTGGAGGACGGTGGCGACCCGGGGGAGACTGGCCGGGCAGAGGTGTGCGAAAAGCGCAACCTGCCGCTCGGTGACGCGGAGCAGAGCGCTCACCAGCAGGTCGTCGATGCCCTCGAAATAGTAGGTCGCGGCGGCCAGCGGGAGGCCGGCCTCTGCGGCGACCGCGCGGTGGGTGACGGCGCCGGCGCCTCCGTTCTCCAGCACCCGGATCACGGCGTCCTGCAGGGCGCCGCGCCGGGCCTCGCCCTTGGTCGTCGTCGCGACCATCTCAGTGCCGTCCCCCGACTTCGAGGAGCATGACGCCGCCGACAACGAGAACCATGCCCGCGATCTGCACCACGGTGAGGGGCTCCGCGAAGAGCAGCCAGCTGATGACGACGATCAGCACCACGCCGATTCCGGCCCAGAGGGCGTAGGCGACTCCGAGCGGCACACCGGTGGCGAGGGATTGGCCGAGCAGGGCGAACGCCGCGACATAGCCCAGGCCGACCACGGTGTAGGAAACGAGCCGGTTCGTTCCCTCGAGGCCGGCGAACTTGAGAGCCGTCGTCCCGATCACCTCGGCGACGATGGCACCGGCGAGGAAGAGGTATCCCATGGCCATCTCCCTATAACAGTACAAATGTACCAGAAAAGAGATTCGTCGATCAGCGTCGCTTCGGAGCTCCGAGCCGCCCCACGATCCAGAGCACGAGCCGACGTGGGGCGAAGCCGACCCCCTTCGCCTGGAGGGCATTCATCCGTCCGCTGACCACGCTCGGCGGGGTGGTCTTCCGATCCAGCGCGGCCAGGGCCGTCGCGACCACCTGTTCGGCCGTCTGGAACGCACCGAACGCGGCATCCCGGTTGAGGGCGACATCGAAGAACTCGGTCGAGGTCGGCCCGGGGCAGAGCGCAAGAACCCTGAGCCGACTGCCCCGGTTCTCGCTGGCAAGAGCCTCGGTGAAGCTCAGGACGAACGCCTTGGTCGCGCCGTAGACTGCCATGCGTGGCATCGGTTGGAAAGCGGCCGTGCTCGCGACGTTCACCAGGGCTCCGGTCTTCGCCTCAAGCAGCTCGGGCAGGAATGCCCGGCTCAATTCCACCAGAGCGGTCACGTTCACCTGGATCTCGTCGCGGGTGCGCGCCGGGTCCACCGTCACGAAAGCCCCGTGGGTACCGAATCCGGCATTGTTGACCAGGGTGGAAATGCGGATGCCGGCCGAGCCGAGGGCGGAGACCAGACGCGCCGTGGCATCCGGTGCCGCCAGGTCGAGGGGAACGACGGTGCAGGTGGTGCCGTACTTTGCCCGCAGCTCGGTGGCGAGAGATTCTAGGCGGTCGGCGCGCCGGGCGACGAGCACCAGGTCTGCACCGCGCTCGGCGAGGCGGTGGGCGAACTCAACCCCGAGTCCGCTCGAAGCACCGGTGACGAGTGCGACGGTTCCCATCGGGTCGAATGTCATAGCTCGACAGTACCGGCGACCAGGGGTGGGTCGGGCCACGTGCGGGCGCTACAGTCGGGGGATGCCCGAAGCTCCTCGCGCCCGTCCCGCGGGCTTCGTCGTACTCCACGCCCTGCGCGGTCACGTGCGCGCCCGGCCGGCCGCCGTATTCTCCGCCCTCGACGCGCGGTTCCGTCCGGGCGAGGGATCCCACAGTCTCTATCTGGCCGACCCCTCGGCCTTCCTGATCGTGGCCCAGGGGGGATGGTGGTACCGCGGAGAGTATCGCGTGGTTCCGGATGGGTTCGGCTCGCACGTGGAACACGTGATTCTGAACGTGGCGCACACCGCGAGATCGCTCGGACGATTCCGGGCCCGTCGAGTGGTCGCGGATGCTCCCGCCGCCTTCGAGACCCTTCTTCGCCAACTTCGACTCGAGCTGGAGTAGCTCCGCTGCTCAGCCTTTCGCCCGCTGCCCCTTGGTGCAGGTCGATTGCGCGGCGGTCTGCCCGGTGGCGGTGCTCGGAAGCTTGACCGCGGGAACGCCGGTCGCCGTCGCTGCGCCCGACGGCGATCCGCTCGGTGGGGCTACCGGTGCCGCGGTCGCGGTGGGGTCGACGGTCGTGCCGTCGCCCGTCTTTCCGGTAAGGGACACCGGCACGTTGTTCTTCAGAGCGGTGAACAGCACATCGGCAGCACTCCGGATCGGAAGCACGCCGTTTTGCCCCGCTGCGGAACCGTAGCTTCCGGGATATTGCACGAAGACGATGTCGTCGAAGTTGATGTCCTTCACGGCGAGGGCCATGCTCACGAGAGTCGCGGGGTTGGTGAGCGACTCGGTGAGGGTCATGTACTTCGCGACCGCTTTCGCAAGCTCGTAGTCCTTGATCGGGTTTCCGAGTGTCTCCGGTGTCTTGATCTTGCGCACGAGCGCCGAGAGGAACAGCTGCTGATTGCTGATCCGGGCAAGGTCGCTTCCGTCGCCCACCCCGTAGCGAACGCGCAAAAATTGGACCGCCGACTGACCGACCAGCGTCTGCTGACCAGCTTCAAGGTCGAAGCCGATCTGCTCGTCATGGATCGCCTTCGCGATACAGACCGTGACTCCTCCGACCGCATTGGAGAGGCCGACGACGCCCTGGAATTCGGTGAGTGCAGCAAACGGGATGGTGAGACCGGTGAGATTCTCGACGGTCTTGACGATGCACGGCAGCCCGCCGTAGGTGAGAGCGACATTGATCTTGTTGGTCTGGGCCGGAAAGCTGCCTCCCTTCCCGTCGGGGCAGGACGCGATCGGCACGATGAGGTCTCGGGGAAAACTCACGACAGTGGCGTTGGTGTGATCGGCCGAGACGTGCAACAACATGGTCACGTCGTTCAGGCGCTCTCCGCGTTTACCGTAGGTTGCGACATCCCCTCCGCCGCTGTCGCTCGCCGCGACCAGAATGTTGAGGCCGCCCTTGAACGACTCGAGACTCGGTGGGTTCGGGGTCTGACCGATGAGCGTGACGCCTGGTTTGATGCTCTGCGCCACGTCGTAGACCGCGAATGCGACGACGGCTGCAATGCTCACCACGACGACGGCGATCGCTATGCCAAGGGCGGAGATCACGGTGACCCACGGCCGTGGGCACGGGAGTTGTCCGTGCCGTGCGAGAGGTGGAGCGCCGATGCGTACCATACCATTCGACACTAGCCGACCCGTCGCCGATGGCCGAGAGGGCCGATCTAGGATCGAGGGGTGTTCGAACTCCACCATCTCAGCGCCCAGGAGCAGTGGGAGTGGCTGCACCGGGGCGAGATCAGCGCGCTCGAACTCACTCGGCACTACCTCGACCGCATCGAGCGGTTGAACGACGGCCTGGGTGCCTTTGTCACGGTAACCGGGGACGCGGCGCTCGCCCGGGCCGCGTCTCTGCCCGCCACCGTTCCGAGGAGCGCGCCGCTCTGGGGGCTTCCCTTCGGCGACAAGGACCTCGTCAACCGCGCCGGCGTGCGAACCGGATACGGCTCCCGCCTCATGGCCGGATTCGTGCCCGATCGCTCTGATGCCCTGGTGGAGGTGCTGGATGCCGCTGGCGGGGTGAGTCTCGGCAAGACGAGCGCCCCGGAGTTCGGCCTGCCCTCGTACACCGAGAGCCTCGTCGCCCCTCCCGCCCGCACCCCGTGGAACCCCTCTCTCGGTGCCGGTGGGTCGAGCGGTGGAGCAGCGGTCGCCGTCGCGGCCGGCCTCCTGCCCTTCGCTCCGGGATCGGACGGCGGTGGTTCGGTGCGCATCCCTGCCGCCGCGTGCGGGCTCGTGGGACTCAAGCCATCGAGGGGGCTGGTGCCGAGCGGCACCGGAATATCCTCATTGGCTGGCCTGGTCGTGCCTGGCCCCCTCGCCCGGTCGGTGGCAGACGCCGCGATGCTTCTCGACGCGATGGTCGGCGATGGCGAGTATCCCTTCACCCTCCGCGCCCCGCGATGGGAAGGCGGTGCACTCCTGAACGCCGCCGTGCGCGGAGAGGGCCGCTTTCGGCTCGGCGTTATGACGAGCTCGCCGTGGGATGGCGCCTACGACATCCGTATCGCACCCGAGGCATCCGCCGCGCTCGATGTGGCCCTGGCAGAACTCGACGCGGTCGGGCACGCAATCGAGCATTTCGCCCTCGAGCCGGATGACTCCTATGCTCCCAATTTCCGCACCGTCTGGCAGGCCGGGGCCGCCGCGATCCCGGCGGAGGGCGAGCAACTCGAACTGCTCGAACCGTTGACGAAGTGGCTCGTGTTGCGTGGCCGCGAGGTGACGGCACGTGACCTGGCGAGTGCGCTGGCTGCGCTCAGCGAGTTCGAGCGGTCGATCATCCGCCAGTTCCGCGGGTTCGACGCGGTCGTCACGCCCGCCCTCGCGATGACCCCTCGCCCGGTCGGCTGGTACGACGGGGCGGATGCCGAACGCAATTTCGCCCAACAGGTTCAGTACACGCCGTTCACCTCTTTTGCCAACGTGAGCGGGCTGCCCGCGATCACCCTGCCGGTCTATCAGACCCCGGATGGGCTACCGATGGGAGTCCAGCTCGTGGGTCGCCCGGGCGGGGAACACGTGCTGCTCGCCATCGGCGCGCAGCTCGAGCGTCGGCTCCGCTGGGAACTGCGGCATCCACCGCAGTGGTAACAGCTGCTTGCCGCACGGAAGTTTCGGAGTCCGTCACGGCTGGGTCTCTGATGCCGCAACGGGCTCGGCCCGGTTTCCCTCAGCGCATCGATCGCGTCGAATCCGCGCTCTCGCCAGCCGCAACAACTCCCGAATCGAATTGCCGAGGGCGGATGGGTGCTCGGCAAACCACCTTGGCGGACCAATGGTCACCGGCCAGCGGTCACGGGCCAGCGGCCACGGGCCAGCAGTCGGAGCAGCACGGCGACGACAGGGGCCTCGTCTCCCGCGGTGCACTGAGCGTGTGCGGTTCCCCATCGCGCCTCCGACGAGTTCGAAACAACGCGCGGCACGGTCGCACCGTGGAAACGAGGGCCGCTCGCGGCAGTCGCAAGTACGGCAGTCGCAAGCACGGCAGTCGCAAGCACGGCAGCAGTCAGCGCGGCAGACCCACCATCGCCGCGCTCGTCTCCCACAGCCGTTGACACTTCTCCTCGTCCGAGGCATCGTTCCCCACCCGACCATGAGGGTTGAGGCCGTCGAAGTAGGTACCGCTGGCGGCCGCGACGTCGCGCTCGGCGACAAGGTGAATGAGGGGGGCGGCACCCTGCTCCGGGCCGATGCCGAGTGTGCCGCGGCTGATGAACTGCCCGAACCGCAGCAGCGCAGAATCGGCGCCGAACCCGGTCGCCACGAAACCGGGGTGGAACGAAAACGCATCCACTCCCGTGCCGGCGGTCCGGCGCGCCAGTTCGCGGATGAACATGATCGTCGCGAGCTTGCTCGTGCCGTAGGGCAGCCATCCGCCCGCATACACGCGATGATTCCAGTCGAGGTCGTCGAAGTCGAGCCTCGAGAAGAGATTGGCAGCGCTGGCAGTGGAAATCACCCGTCCGCCGCTGTGAGTGAGGCGCTCGAGCAGCAGGTTCGTGAGCAGAAACGGCGCGAGGTGGTTGTGCTGGAAGGTTCGCTCGTGCCCGTCGGCCGAAGTCCCACGCGAACTGACGAGGCCGCCCGCGTTGTTGGCGAGCACGTCGATGCGCGGGTAGCTCGCCAGCAGCTCCTCGGCCAGACCCCGGACCTCGGCCAGTCGATCGAAGTCGGCGATGAACGGAAACCCGCCGACCTGATCGGCGACCTCACGGGTGCGCTCCGGGTTGCGCCCCACCACCGCGACGGTCGCACCGCGCAGCGCGACCGCCAGCGCCGCGGCCCGACCCAGACCCGAACTCGCCCCCGTGATCACGACCACTCTCCCGCTCAATTCCGAACCGGGTCCGCTCATCGGTAGCCACCTTTCTCTAGTCCTGCTTCCCGTTCGAATCGGTTGGATTCCGCGACAGATCCCGCGGCCAGATAGAGCGGGATGAATGCCAGTCCGAAGTGCTTCCATTGTGCGCGATGTACCGCTTCGTGCTGCAGAACGGCCGGCGAATCGTTGTCGCGGGTGATGTACACGGCACCGATGGTCGTGCCGGCCCGCCCGAACGCCCAGCTCGGGCAGCCCCGTGCGACGATCAGGCCGCCCGCCCGCCGCAGGCGCGCCCGACCGAGGACGCCTCCCCAGACCAGCCCGCAGAAGGTCGCCACCCAGTAGCCTGGCCGGGCGACCACCGGGCTCAGGAGAACGGGCCGGAGTCCCGGCATCAGCGCGCCGATGCGCACCAGACGCAGCATCGCTCGCTGGAGGGCGGGTGCGGCGATCGGCATGCTTCGTTTCTACACCGTGCCCGCCGTGCCCACCGTGCCCACCCTGCCCACCGTGCCCACCCTGCCCACCCTGCCCACCCTGCGGCCGCCAGCGCTCGGCAGCGCCGGTCCGCGACTCGGGCTTCGCCCCTTACAGTGGCATTATGGTCGGCACACCGCAGCGGGTCGCGCTCGTCTCGATGCACAGCTCCCCCGTCGCGCCCGCGGGCAGCGGGGATTCCGGCGGAATGAACGTGTCCCTCCTCGCCACGGCGACGGAGCTGGCGCTCCGGGGCACCGAGGTCGATCTCATCACCCGAGCGACCGGGGATCCGGCGGTGTCAGAACTCGCCGATGGTGTGCAATTGCACGAGCTGGCAGCGGGTGGACGCGGTCTCATTCCGAAGGAGGGGCTCGTCGGGGTCGCCGACGAGTTCGGCGAGGCGGTGGCGCAGCTCACCGGGCGGCGGGAGGCCCGCTACGATCTCATCCACGCGCACTATTGGCTGAGTGGACTGGCCACCTTGCCCGTCGCGCTGGAGCTCGGCCTTCCCTTCGTGCAGACCTTCCACACCTTGGCGGTCATGAAGAATTCCGCCCTGGCACCCCGGCAGGCACCCGAACCCGAGCAGCGCCTGCGCACCGAGACCTACCTCGCAAACCAGGCGAGCGCCGTCGTCGCCGGGTCCTCTGCCGAAGTGGCCAGCCTCATCGACGAGGTTCGCGCGCCGGCCGACCGGGTCTGGGTGATTCCCCCGGGAGTCGATGTCGACCTTTTCACACCGCTTCGGGCGGATGCCGCGGACTCACGCCTTCGCACCGGGCTCGGTATCGCCCCCGATCGCCCGATCATCGCGGTGGTCGGACGGGTGCAGCCCCTCAAGGGCCAGGAGCTCGCGATCCGCGTGCTCGCCGAGCTCAGTGCGCACCGCGGGACGGGGCCGGTGCTTGTGGTGGCGGGGGAGGCGACCCCGGGCGAAGACGGCTACGCGGCGTCCCTGCGGTCGATCGCTGTCGAACTCGGCGTGCTCGCCGAGGTGCGGTTCGTGGGAGCGCTCTCGCGGGAGCGGCTGGCGGACCTGCTTGCCGTCGCCGCGGTGACCTTCGTCCCCTCCCACTCGGAGACCTTCGGGCTGGTCGGGCTCGAGTCTGCGGCTAGCGGCACCCCGGTCATAGCCTTTCGCGGAGGCGGCCTGGTCGAATCCGTGTCGGCCGGTGTGTCTGGTGTGCTGGTCGACTCCAGGGATCCCCGGGCGTGGGCACGTGCCGCTGTCTCCCTGCTCGACGATGCCGTGGAGCTTGCGCGGCTGTCCGGCTCGGCCCGGCATTACGCCGAGGGTTTCACCTGGGCCTCCACGGCGACCGCGCACATCGGGGTGTATTCGAGCCTGCTCTGAGCCCGGTTCCGGTCAGGGGCGGCCGTACGTCTCAAGCAGCCGCAGCCAGATTTCGTTCATGGTCGGGTACGCCGGGACGGCGTGCCAGAGTCGGTCGATCGGCACTTCGCCGACGATCGCGGTCGTGGCGGCATGCAGCAGTTCCGAGACATCCTGTCCCACGAAGGTGACGCCGAGGATGACCTTGCGCTTCTCGTCGACCACCATGCGCGCCCGGCCGTCGTAGCCGTCGGCCTGCACGGAGGCCCCGGCCACCCAGCCGAGGTTGTAGTCGACGACGCGGATGAGGTAGCCGGCTTCCTCCGCGGCCTTCGCGGTGAGTCCAACCGACGCGACCTCGGGGTCGCTGAAGGTCACCTGCGGAACCATCCCGTGGTCGGCGGTCGCCGCGTGCTTTCCGAAGCGGTTGTCGTGCACGCCCGTGCCGAGGGCACGTGCCGCGATCACGTCGCCGGCCGCCCGCGCCTGGTACTTGCCCTGGTGGGTGAGCAGAGCACGGTGGTTGACGTCACCGCAGGCGTAGAGCCAGTCGAATCCCGTCACGCGCATGGTGTCGTCGACGTCGAGCCAGTCGCCGGGAGTCAAGCCGACGTTCTCTAAGCCGAGGTCGCCGGTGCGGGGTACCCGCCCGGTTGCGACGAGCACCTCATCCGCGACGACACTCGAGCCGTCGTCGAGTTGGAGGGTGACGCCGTCGTCGTCTCGCCGGGCCGAGCGGGTCTCGACCCCGCGACGCACGGTAGCGCCGAACTTCTCGAGGGAGGCTGCGACGAGCTCGCCGGCGAACGGTTCCTGGGTGCCGAGGAGGCCCGTTCGGGCGATGATCGTCACCTGAGTGCCGAAGCTCTGGTAGGCGGTCGCCATCTCGACACCGACGACTCCGCCGCCGACGATCGCGAGGCGCTTCGGTGAAACCTTCGCACTCGTGGCGTCGCGGCTGGTCCACGGCGAGACGTCCGCGAGACCCGGGATGTCGGGAAGCAGCGGGTCGGATCCCACGCTCACGGCCACCGCGTGTCGTGCGGTGTAGACGGTGCCGTCGACCGTGACCTGCTTCTCGCCGGTTAGGCGCGCGTGGCCCCGGACGAGGGCGATACCCGCCCCGTCCACCCACTTGACGTGGCCGGCATCGTCCCAGTTGTTGGTGAAGCCGTCGCGGCGGGCGAAGGTGGCGGCGACATCCAGCTCACCGGTCACGGCTTCACGCGCTCCGCCGACAGCCTGCGCGGCCCGCAGCACGATCCCGCTGCGCAGCAGAGCCTTTGACGGCATGCAGGCCCAGTAGGAACACTCTCCGCCGACGAGCTCGCTCTCGATGAGCAGAGCGCTGAGCCCGCCTTGAACCGCCCGATCGGCGATGTTCTCACCGACGGCGCCGGCGCCGATCACGATGAGGTCGTACGTGGTCTCGGTCATCTGCGCTCCAAGGGATTCGATGTGGTGGACGGGGTGTGTCACGCGCGCTTCAGCGGGGCGACGACTTCGGCGGCACCGTTCCGCTGGTCATCGATCGGGGAGAAGACCCTCTCGATGGTCGCCTCGTTCGCGATGATCGTCAAGCGGCCGGCGCGATTCCCCTTTGCAGTCATCAGCGGCCGAGGAACTCGGCGGGCGTGCGCGTGACGAACGCGGTCATTCCGATGGCGGCATCCTCGCTCTGCACGAGCCGGACGAGCTCGGGCTGAAGTGCGGCCGCGGCCGCGGCATCCCCCTCCCGAAGAGCGAGCCGCGCATTGGCGAGAACGGCCTGAACGGCGAGCGGCGCCTGGGCGGCGATGCGCTGGGCCAGTTCGAGGCCTCGGTCGAATTGCGTGCCGTCCGGGACAACCTCCTGAACCAGGCCGATGCGGTGCGCCTCCGCCGCATCGAACATGTCGCCGGTGAGGATCCAGCGCATTGCGTTGCCCCAACCGACGGCGCGGGGGAAGCGGATGGTGGCGCCTCCGAACGGCAGGATGCCGCGGGCGACCTCGATCTGCCCGAATCGCGTCGACGCGGCGGCTACTGCGACGTCGCTCGCGAGCATGAGCTCGATGCCGAGGGTGAGGCAGGTGCCCTGCACCGCGATGACGACGGGCTTACTCGGCTGCCGTCCGGAGACCTGCCAGGGGTCGAGGCCGCCGTCCGGCACGGTGTGCAGGCCGTCCGCGCCGATTCTCGGGGCGACATCGGCGAGATCCAGACCACCGGTGAAATGGTCGCCGTTGGCGAAGACGAACCCGGCACGCAGCTCGGGATCGCGCTCGAGCTCACCGTAGGCGAGAGCGAGTTCCTGCAGCATCGCGAAGTCGGCGGCATTGCGCTTCTCCGGCCGGTTTAAGCCGATCAGCAGCACGTGTCCGCGCCGCTCGATGGTGATCCTGGGGGTCGGGATGTCGGTCAACGTCGGCCTTTCGAGAACTGGCTGGTCTGCCAATGGTATTGCGGGTGTCCGATCGCCCGGCGTACGCCCCGAAAATTCCTTGAGGGGTCATGTTTGCATGGTGCGGCCGCCCGCGAAGGTGCGAAGTTGACCCTTGGCGACATCGGGCGATGGGTCAGCCCGAGAGTGCCCCGATGATGCGCAGGATGCTGCCGAGATCGTCGGCCGCGCCAGCCGCCGACGCCGGAGCGAATTCGGTCACTGCGGCCCCGGCGAGGGGGAGCGCCGCCTTGGCCGCCGCGATCACCGCCAGCAGGGAGGTGAGGGTCAGGCCGAACGGCTCGGGGAAGCCGATCGAACTGAACTCGGCGGGATCGAGCACGTCGAGGTCCACATGCAGGTATACCGAGGTTGCGCCGCTTGCGACGAGAGCGGCCGTCACCGACTCGGGAGTCAGGGCATCCGGTGCGAGGACACGGATGCCCGCGGTCTCGATATACGCGAGCTCGCCGTCGTCGAGGGCACGGGTGCCCGCCAGGATCACGCGCCGGGCGGGGAGGGCATCCGCGACCAGGGTCTGCGGGCCATCGCCGAGGAGCGTACGGAGCACCATGCCGTGAAAGGCGCGCGAGGGCGACTCCTCGGGGGTGTTCAGGTCGGCGTGCGCATCGATCCAGACCAATGCCATCGTGTCGTGGGTGGCGGCGGCGTGCTGAACGGAGGCGAGATCGGCACCGCAATCCCCGCCGATGGTGATCGCCAGACCCGAGATGTCCGCAAGTGTTGAAAACTGGGCGGCGCGCACCTGGCGAAGGGCGCTCAGTCGAAGAACCGTGGTGCCTTCGTCGTTCCCCGCTTCCGAGGGGACGCTGACGAGGCGCGTCGCCGAGACGGGAAGGTGGTCCCGGATCGCTTCCGCGCCCTCCGCGAGCCTCATCGCCCGGGACGAACCCGAGCCTTGCCATTGGGGGACAACGAGAAAAGTGGCGGCCACCTGTCAAGTATGGCCGCCACCGGGATGGCGAGGGAACGTGCTGGTCAGACCGTGCGCGGTGCCCTGGCCAGGTTGGCTTGGAGCTCGGCGACGTTCTGCGCCACGACGTAGGCGGGGCGATCGCGCTCGACCCGCCAGCTTTCGGACAACGGGCCGATGTTGACGGTGTCGAATCCGAACTCGTCATACAGCCCGGTCACGGCATCCGAGGCGTCGGCGAAGTCCGAGGATGTCGCGAGAGCTCGGCGCTTCGGGTCGCCGGTCGAACGCGAGTCACCGGTGATGTCCGCCGACATGATGTGGTTGAACCCCTTCGCCACGCGCGAGGTGGGTAGGTGCCTTTGGAGCATGCCCGACACGGTCGCGGTGCCCTCGTCGAGTTCCGGGATGTGCCCGTCACGCTCGAAGTAGTAGTTGTTGGTGTCGATCACGACCTTTCCGGCGAGCGGTTCGACCGGCACCTCCCTGAACGCCTTGAACGGCACGGTGACGACGGCGATGTCGGCCGCCTCCGCCGCCTGGACCGCGGTGCCGGCGGTGGCCTTCGGACCGAGCTCGGCCACGAGCTCGGCGAGTGTCTCCGGCCCGCGTGAGTTGCTGATCACGACGTCATAGCCGTTTTCGACCGCTTTGCGTGCGATCTGGCTGCCGATGTTTCCTGCTCCGATGATTCCGATTGTTGTCATGGGGAGGGGTAACGGCGGTGGGGTGCGAATTGTTCCCACCACGTGGCTGGTCGAGTAGCGGGCACCGGCGAACCGGACGCCCTACTCGACCAGCGAGGGGCTATTGCTCGATCGCCGAGGGCGTGGGTGCACCGGCCTTGAGGGCCGCGAGGCGGGCATCGAGTTCGACCGAGTCGTCCGAGGCATCCAGCTGCTCGAACTGGGCATCGAGGCTTGACGCCGCGAGTTCCTGTTTGCCGAGGACCGTTGCCTCCTGGCGACGGATCTTCTCCTCGAAACGGCTGATCTCGCTGGTGGGGTCGGTCAGGTCGATCGACTTGACGGCATCCTGCACCTGGGCCTGCGCTTCGGCGGTCTTCGAGCGGGCGATCAGCTCATCGCGCTTCGAAGACAGCTGGCTGAGCTTCGCGCGCATGGCGTCGAGGCCGCGCTTCAGCTGGTCGACGATCGCCGTCTGGGATGCGATGGTCGGCTCGGCATCCCGTGCCTCCTTCTCCGAGGCGAGCTGGCGACCCAGCGCCACCTTGGCCAGATTGTCGAATTTGTCGGCATCGACCGAGTTGCCGCCCGCACGCAACTCGTCTCCCTTTCTGCTGGCCGCGAGCGCCTTTCGGCCCCAGTCCGCCGCATTGTTCACGTCTTCGGCGTGATCCTGCTCGAGAAGGCGGAGGTTTCCGATGGTCTGGGCCACGGCGCTCTCGGCCTCGGAGATGCTGTTCGTGTAGTCACGAACCATCTGGTCGAGCATCATCTTCGGGTCCTCGGCCGAATCGAGAAGCGCGTTGATATTGGCCTTGGCCATCTGCGCGATCCGCCCGAGAATTGATTGCTTTGCCATTGTGTTTCCCTTCGTTGTAACTACTGACATCACTGCACTGACAATCAAGAACGCCTAGAATCGCCCGCCGTCGCCGAAACCGCCATCGGATGACCCGCCGCCACCGAATGAGCCGCCACCACCGAATGAGCCTCCCGAGCCTCGTGAACTGCCGCCGAAGCCTCCGCCGAAGCCGCCGCCTCCGCTCAGCAGACCGCCGATGATGCCGCCGATGATCGCACCCCCGAGCCCGCCGGCGAAGCCACCGCCGAGCCCACCCCCGGCGAGACCTCCGCCCGCACTGCCGAGGCCGCCGAGCGTGGCGTCGACGTCGTTCTGCGCGAGGGAGAGGGCTTCGGACGAGAGAGCCCCGGCGGCGTTCGCCTCGGCGAGCGACTGAACCGGATTCGACTGGGCGAGCGACACGGCCGTTTCGAGGTGGCGGATGGCTTCGGACAGGCGCGTGCGCGCCGCACTGCCCACGCCTCCGCGGCGGGTGGTGACGAAGTCGTTCGCCGCGGAGATCTGGCTCGACGCCGTGCTCATCGCGGTCGGCAATTGGGCGGCTGCGGACTGAAGCTTCTGCTGCTCGTCGCGCACCGAGTCCAGCACTCGATCGAGAGCGGCGTTCGCGCCGCTCAACGTGGCGAGACTGGCAAGCGGATTCGTGGCGCCTCCGGTACTCGTGGCCGCGGTGAGCGCCGCTTCCGCGGCGGCGCTCTGTTCGGCGAGGACTGCGGATGCCTGCGCGGGGAGTGCCTTCGCGATCGCGAGATCCCGTCTCGTGTCTTCGACCGCGGCTTGGAGTCTTCCGCGGGCATCGGCGAGGCCCGCCGAGAGAGTGTCGACGGCGTCAAGCAACTGTGTGGTCTGGCCGATGCTGGCCTGGGCGGCACGCACGTTGATCGCTGCCGCACCCGCGTCGCCCTTTTTGATCGCGTCGTCCGCGGTCGATCCGGCCGTGCCGACGAAGGCCAGGAGCTGCTCCACCTGCTCCGGGTTTCCGGAAATCGAGGCGACCGCCTCCGGCGAATAGGACGACTTCAGGTTGGCGAGCGTTTCCCGTGCCGTTCCGAGACGCGCCTTCACCCGTTCCGCCTCGGCAACCACCGTGGCGAGCGCCGTGGGTGCGTTCTGTTCGAGCCGGCGCAGGTCGTCGAAGGCATCCGCTTGGGCGTCGAGCTCGGTATCCGCCGCCTCACACAGCTCGATGATGCGTTCGGTCATGGCACGCTTTTGTTCCGCGGTCTCGGGAACGGCGTCGTCGAGTTTCTGGCGAAGTTCGAATGCTTGAGCCACCTGCGATTTGGCCGTGGCGAGACTTGCGCTGAATGGACTGGTCGTTTCGGTGCCGAATTGGGCAATGGCGAAGTCGAGCTCCTGCTCGCTCGACTTGAGCGAGTCGTCGAGCCGCACGAGCAGGCTTCCGGCTTTCTGATCCAGTTCTTGCTGCGTCGGTGGGGGCGGCCCGGGTGACGGCCGTTCCGACCGATCGGCGTCCTCGCGCCCGCCGACCCTGGCGCGCCGCGATCGTACGAAGAACACGACGCCGAGGACGAGGAGCGCCAGCAGCAACAACACCACGACGACAGGAAGCGCCGAGAACCCGGCCGCCGGGGTCGGCCCTTGGCCCGTGCCAGTGCCCGTGCCCGTGCCCGGGCCGGTGCCCGTTCCGGACGAGACGGCACCGGCGTAGGCGCGGGCAGCCGCGACGGCCGCCCCGACCCAGTCGCTCTTCTTGAGCACCGGAACGATGTCGTTCTTCTCGATGGCCAGAGCACTCGCCTGGGACAGGGTCGAGCCACCGTACCAGGTGGAATAGTTGCGATCGACCGTCGCTACGGCGAGCAGGATGTCGTTGGCGCCGAGCCCGTTTCGCTTGGCAGTGCTGGTCGCCCACGCCGTCTTGTCGGTGACTCCGGTGAAACTGTCGGTGAAGACGACGAAGAGTTGGAGTTTGGTCTGTGCGTAAAGCGCGTCGGTTGCGGCGGTAAGCTCGCCCCCGCGCGGTCCGACCGCCTTCACGGTATCGACGACGTACGCACCACCGAAGTCGACGGGCGACTGCGCTTGGGCGGCGATCGGCACCGCGAGCAGCGCGAATACGGTGATCGTCAGCGCGGCGACCAGCCCGGCGACACGAGCCTGTACGGGGACGCGAATGGCGGGCTCCTTCGACCTTGCGGGGATGACGTTGGCGATTCTACTGAATCTCCCTCCGTGGCGGGGTGGCCAGGGCGGGGCACTGGCCGACGCACGGTCGCGGCGGAGGGAGGGGCCGATGACCACCTGTCGCCGAGACGGATCGACTCTCGGGAGTGCGGGAACGGGCTCGTCAAACAGATCGTGCTCGGGCATCGTGCTCAGGTCGGATTTTGGAGACATCGCGCCAGCGTCAGCGACGGAGATTCATCCCCACCGACCGGCCCGATGTCTGACTCCGGGCCGGCCGGTGAGGGTGGCCCGGCGCGGGTAGGCCTCGGCATTCGAGACGATGAGACCATTGTGCAGGGGACCGAAGGCCGTCTTGAGGTTTCCCGCACCGGGTGAGGGCGTCGCCCCGATGGTTCTCGGCCGGTCAGTTTTCGATCGACAGCTTGAGGCGGCGGCGGATGTCGGTGAGCTGGGTCGTGAGCCGTGCGGGAAGTCGATCGCCGAAGGTGCCGAAGAATTTCTCGGTGGCGTTCAACTCATCGAACCAGGCCTCGGTGTCGACCTCGAACAACCGGTCGAGATCGCGCCGGCTCACCTTGAGGCCGGTGACGTCGAGGCCAGTGTCGACGGGCTTCCACCCGAGAGGGGTGTCGACGGCCGGCGCACGCCCGTCGACCCGGTCGAGGATCCACTCGATCACGCGGGAGTTCTCGGCGAAGCCGGGCCAGAGGAACGAGCCGTCCCGATCCTTGCGGAACCAGTTGACCTGAAAGATCTTCGGTGCCTTCGCGCCGAGCTTCTCGCCGACATCGAGCCAGTGTGACCAGTGATCCGCCATGTTGTAGCCGCAGAACGGCATCATGGCGAAGGGGTCACGGCGGAGTTCGCCCACCGTCCCTTCGGCCGCTGCGGTGCGTTCCGAAGAGACCGTCGCGCCAATGAACACCCCGTGCTCCCACCCGCGGGCCTCGGTCACGAGTGGCACGTTTGTGGCGCGCCGACCGCCGAAGATGATCGCGTCGATCGCGACTCCCTTCGGATCCTCCCAGTCATCCGCGATGGTTGGGCACTGCGCCGCGGCCACGGTGAATCGGGAGTTGGGGTGCGCGGCGGGGGTACCCGATGTTGGGTTCCAGGCCTTGCCCTGCCAGTCGACGAGGCCGTCGGGGGCCGACCCGCTCAGCCCCTCCCACCAGACATCGCCGTCCGGGCGCAGGGCCACGTTCGTGAAGATCGTGTTGCCCCACAGGGTGTCGATGGCTGTCGGGTTGGTGGTGGGGCCGGTACCGGGGGCGACGCCGAAGAACCCGGCTTCGGGGTTGATCGCTCGCAATCGACCGTCGGCACCGGGGCGGAGCCAGGCGATATCGTCTCCGATGGTCTCGACCGTCCAGCCGGGAATCGACGGCCTCATCATCGCCAGGTTCGTCTTGCCGCAGGCCGACGGGAATGCGGCGGCGAGGTGGAACACCTTCCCGCGCGGGTTCGTGACCTTGAGGATGAGCATGTGCTCGGCGAGCCACCCTTCGTCCCGCGCGAGCACCGAAGCGATCCGGAGGGCGAAGGACTTCTTCGCCAGCAGAGCGTTTCCGCCGTAGGCCGACCCGAACGACCAGATCTCACGGGTCTCGGGAAAATGGGAGATGTACTTGGTCTCGTTGCACGGCCAGGGCACGTCCGCTGCGCCATCGACGAGGGGAGCGCCGACGCTGTGCACCGCCGGAACCCAGTCCGTGTCGGGGCCGATGAGTGCGAGGGCATCCGCTCCCATGCGGGTCATGATGCGGGTGCTGACGACGACGTAGGGGGAGTCGGTGATCTGCACGCCGAGCTTCGCCAGTGGACTGCCGAGCGGCCCCATGGAGAACGGTACGACATACATGGTGCGACCCCGCATGCTCCCGGCGAAAAGTGCGGTGAGAGTCGCGCGCATCTCGGTCGGCTCACGCCAGTTGTTGGTGGGTCCGGCGTCGTCCTCCGATTCGGAGCAGATGAAGGTGCGCGCCTCGACGCGGGCGACATCGCTCGGGTCGCTGCGGGCGAGGAAGCTGTTCGGGCGGTACTCGGCATTCAGACGCAACAGGGTGCCGGTGTCGATCATCAGGCGGGTGAGTCGGTCGTTCTCGGCCAGCGATCCGTCGCACCAGACGACGGCGTCCGGCGTGGTGATCGCGGCGATCGAGGCGACCCAGGCGGCGACGCGGGCGTCGACCGGAACATCGACCGGGGCGGCGGATGGGAGCGGTGCCGTTCCCGCGGCGTTCGGTGCGGTCGGCAGGGTGGTCGCTCGGGCTGAGGTGATGGTCATCTCTCGTCTCTCGTCTCTCGTCCGGATGTAGCGGGGCGATCCGGGCTTGGGCGGTTTCACCGTTCGATGGCCCCGATCGCAAATTCCTGCCTTGGATCAAGATTGCGCGCTTTTCGGGCCGAATTCTCAAACTTCAGGTGGTAAGAAACCAGGATCTTTCACTAGTGTCAAATGTATGACCGATCTCGCCACGCTGGGCCAGCGCATCCGCCACTTCCGAAACGAGGCGGGACTCACCCTCGACCAACTGGGTGAGCGTGTCGGCATCGCGGGTAGCCAGCTGTCTCTCATGGAGAACGGTCGGCGGGAGCCGCGACTCTCGCTGCTGCAGGGCATCGCCGGCATCGTCGGCATCCCGGTCTCCGAGTTGCTGCACGACGCTCCGCCCACCCCACGGGCGGCGTTAGAAATCGAATTGGACCGGATGCAGAAGGCGGCGCTGTACCAGGGGCTCGGGCTCCCGGCCATCCGACCCAGTCGCACGATGCCGGACGACACCCTCCAGTCTCTCGTCGGCCTGCACCGTGAGTTGGCTCGCCGTGCACGCGAGGCGATCGCGACGCCGGAGGAGGCGCGGCGGGCGAACACCGAGTTGCGTCAATACATGCGCACGCAGGACAACTACATGCCCGAGATCGAAGAACTTGCCGAGGAGGCGGTGCGGGGCGTCGGCTACGTCGGCGGTGCTCTCACCCATCGGGCAGTCAACCTCATGGCGAAGAAGCTCGGATTCGAGCTGATCTACGTCAACGACCTCCCGCACTCCACCCGGTCGGTCACCGACCTCGCCAACGGCCGGATCTATTTGCCGCCGGCCTCCATCCCCGGCGGCCACGGCCTTCGTTCGATGGCCCTCCAGGCGCTCGCTCATCGCCTGCTCACGCATCAGGAGCCCAAGAGTTATGCCGAATTCCTGCGGCAACGGCTGGAGATAAACTACTTCGCGGCGGCGTGCCTGATGCCGCTCACCCAGTCGGTGGCGTTCCTCAACCGGTCCAAGACCGAGCGCAACCTCGCGGTGGAAGACTTTCGCGATGCCTTCGGCGTCACCCACGAGGCGGCGGCTTTGCGCTTCACCAACCTCGCGACCCGGCACCTCGGCATGCCGGTTCACTTTCTGCGAGTGGGGGAGGACGGCGCGCTCTACAAGGGGTACGAGAACGACGGCCTGCAACTTCCGACCGATGTCACGGGCTCGACCGAGGGACAGCTGGTCTGTCGGCACTGGTGCGCCCGCACCGCATTCGGTCGACCGAACCGCACCACCGAGTTCTACCAGTACACGGACACACCGACCGGTACGTACTGGTGTTCCACCCAGACCGGAACGTCGAGCAACGAGGAGTTCTCGATCACCTTCGGCGTACCGTTCGCCGACGCCAAGTGGTTCCGCGGGCGGGACACGGCCAATCGGGTGGCCTCTCGCTGCCCCGACGCGAGCTGCTGCCGACGCCCGGACACCGCCCTGTCCAAACGGTGGGCCCACCGGGCGTGGCCGAGCGCGAAGCTCCACGCCCACATCCTCGCGCCCCTGCCCTCGGGTACCTTCCCCGGAATCGACGACACCGAGCTCTATGCCTTTCTGGAGGCCCACTCCGACGAGTAGCGGAGGAGATCAGCCCAGCCTGGCGCGCTCAATCCTTCGGTCGGCCTGCCGTGACCGCCCGTGCCGTGACGGCCTGTGCTGCCGCGGCACCCGCGGCCCACAGCCATCGGGAGGGATCGGCCAGCGCCGCGTCTCTCGAGCCGGCGAGGTCGGCGAGGGAAATGGACGGAATCGGGCTTCCGTCGGTCCCGACCGGCGTCAGCACCACCTGGCCGGCGATGAGTGAGACCGGCACGCCGTGCTCGCCGGCGAGCGCGATCAGGCGTCCGACGACCTTTCCGGCGAGGGATGTCCGGTCGAAGCGCCCTTCGCCGGTGACCAGCAGGTCGGCCTCGGCGACTGCCTCCGGCAGCCCGGTGAGAGCGGCCAGGTAGTCGGCGCCGGGAACGATTCGGGCGCCCCAGGCGGCGACGAAGCCGAATCCGCATCCTCCTGCCGCTCCGGTGCCGGGGAGAGAGCGATCTCCGCCGAGGAGATCGGCGAATCGGGCGAGCGACGACTCGAGGAGAGCGACCTCCGCCGGGGTTGCGCCCTTCTGCGGGCCGAAGATCGCGGCCGCCCCGCCGGGTCCCAGCAGGGGAGCGTCGACATCGGTCAGGAGGATCACGCCTCCGGGCGGGGGAGCGAGAAGCTCCGACCGGTCGAGGGATCCGAGTCCGGCGAGAGCGGCGCCACCGGCGACGAGCGGCGAATCCCCCCGCAACCCGAGAGCGGCGAGGGCCCCGGCTGCGCCATCCGTCGACGCCGAACCGCCGAGGCCGATCACCAGACTGTGGATGCCGGTGGCGAGGGCCGCCCGTATCACCTCCCCAAGGCCGCGCGTCGAGGCACCGAGCGGATCGGGGCGCGACATCAGCGGCAGCCCGGACATCTGAGCGAGTTCCACCACGGCTACCCCGTGCGGCAGTTCGAGCCAGACGCCCGGGGTCCCGCGCCCGTCGGGTCCGGCCACGAGCCCCACGTCCCGGCGTCGAGACCCGGCAACAGCCGCCTCGATGGCGTCGAGTGTTCCTTCGCCGCCGTCCGCCTGCGGGATCACCGACATTCGGTCTGCGGCGCGTACCGACCGCCAGCCATCGGCGATCTGCCGCGCCGCCTCCCGCGCCGTCCGGGAGCCCTTGAATGAATCGGGCGCGATGACCACCCTCACGAGAAGTGTCCCTCGCAGCGCCGGACGGCCAGCAGCGTGAGGGACCGCGCCACGCTGATGAGCTCGGAAACCCGCACCTGCTCTCGCGGGGCATGGGCGAAGTTCACGTCTCCCGGGCCGTAGTGGAGGGTGGGGATTCCGCCGAGTCCCGAATACAGTCGGAGGTCGCTGCCGTAGGGAGCGGCCGTTCGTTCCGGAGCCCCCGCTCCGCTGAGCGTCGAGATGGCACCAGAGAGTTCCCCGATGAAGGCGTGGTCGTCATCGATGCGACCGCTCGCGAACTGGCCGCCGGGCCAGGTGACGGTGGCGGGGTGATCCCGCAGCCAGGGGTCGGTACGGCAGGCTTCGGCTATCGCGCGCTCGAAGTCCGCTCGGGCATCCGCCGGCTCCTCGTCGAGCATCACTCCGAGCCGCCCCTCTGCGACCAGGAGGTCGGGCACGCTCGACGCCCAATCGCCCGCTCGGATCCGGCCGACGGAGATCGGGTAGGGGAGTGTCGTCGTGCGGAATCGCGGATCCGGCCGCGAGTTTCGCTCGGCTTCGAGCACCGCGATCGCCCGGTTGAGTGGCAGAAAGGCGTCGAGTGCGCTCACCCCCTCGAGGCGGGTGCTGCCGTGCGCGGCCCTCCCGGCGACCGAAATCGCGAACGTCAAAGCCCCGGCGCACGCCGTGACGATGCGGTTGCTGGTCGGTTCGGTGAGCACGGCGGCATCGCCGCCGTGACCCCGGAGGATGGTGCCGAAGGCCCCGAGGCCGCCGTCCTCCTCACTGATCACCGAGTGAATGGCCAGCGGACGCTCGAGGGTCACACCGGAGGTCGTGATCGCCCGCAGCACCGCCAGGTTCGCGACGACTCCGGCCTTCATGTCGCACGCGCCGCGCCCGTGCACGACCTCTCCTCGGATCGCCCCGCTGAAGGGGTCACCGTCGTGCCAGCGACCCAGGTCACCGGTCGGCACCACGTCGACATGACCCTGGAGCACGAGAGCCGGATATCCGGGACCCGTCATTCCCACCACTCCGTAGCCCTCCGTGCGGTTGGTCTCCTCGCCCGGGAACCGGTGGTCGGCTCGGAGGGCGTTCAGATCGAATTTCCAGGTGTCGACCTCGAGTCCGGCCTCGCCGAGCATCCGGGCGTGGGCGTGCTGAAGCTCGGATTCGGCATCCGTCCCGGTCACGCTCGGCACCCGGATGAATTCGACAAGGCTCTCGACCATCTTCCGTTCGTCGAGGTGGTCAAGAACGCGGGATTCGACATCAGTGAGTTGCACGCTCCTACTGTGCCACGAGTCCCCTCTGTCGCGGATAGCATCGATGGATGGCTGCAGGCGAGGAGGGCACGCGTGTCGAGGGTGCCCTCACTGAATGGAACGACGACCGCGGTTTCGGTTTCGTCACTACCTCGCTCGGCGACCGGCGCGTCTTCGTGCACATCTCGGCCTTCCCCCGCACCGCGGGGCGACCGGTGCTTGGCGAGTCCCTGAACTTCGTGATCGAGACCGCCTCCGACGGGCGCACGGTCGCGAGACGAATCGGCGGCGCGCGAATGGAGGGTGCCTCTCGTGGCATCGGCGCGGCCCCACCGAACGCGGAGAAGGCTTGGCGCCCCGCCCTGAAGCGGATGCTCGCGAGTCGCCGCCCAGCATCGTTCGACTACCTCGCCGTCATCGGCTTCGTCCTCATCTACGTTGTGATCAGCGTGCTCCGGACGGTTCCGCTGTGGGTGCTCGGCGTGTACCTGGGCACAAGCCTCCTGTCATTTGTGGTCTACGCCGCAGACAAGAAAGCGGCAACGACCGGAGGATGGCGCATTTCGGAGAGTTCCTTGCTTGCGCTGGGAGTCATCGGCGGCTGGCCGGGTGCGATCGTCGGCCAACAGGTATTCCGACACAAGACGCGCAAAATCGGATTCCGCTCCGCCTTTTGGGGCACCGTCGTTTTGAACGTGATCGCCTTCACCACCTTCACCATCGAACTCGCCGGGCGAGCCACGGGCGCCTAGCGACTATCCGCTGTCGACTTTCGGCGGCTAGAATTCACTCACTACCGCATCGACTGCCCCTTTGCTCAACTCTTCAGGACGGTGTCTCCATGACGATGAACGACAAACTTCAAGACACGAGTGTCAGCGACAAGCTCCAGGCCGCGGTCGACCAGGCCGGCGAGCTGTACCAGGCGGGCCCAAACACCGTCAATCGCAAGCTCAACGAGGTCGACAGCGTTCTCGGCGCAGCTGTCGAGGCGATTCAGGAGCTCGACGAGCGCACCTCCTAGCACGTCGACAGCGGGCATCTCGACGCCCGAATCCCGGCACCCCAGCAGGCGGGCGAAGAGGTCTTCGCCCGCAACGATCTCGATCGTCGACGTCTGGTGCGCCGGCGGGATCCGTTCTGTGGGGCGACGGCGATCGCACGGCGGGCCGACGCGGCGACCGTCAACCGGGAAGACACCCTCCGGGCGGGATTCGAAGACCGCGTGCCCACCCATTCGAAGGCCGCACTCCCGCGAGTCAGCGGGTTCACCGCGGCCCGTGAGTCACCCGTCCGACCCGCCGCACCGGTGCATCCGCCTCCCGCGCCTGCTCTGGACGATCGCGGCCGGGGGCACGGGCGGGTGTCGGATCCCGCTATCCCCGGTTCCGTCGGATTCCTGTTCGACCAGACCCCGCAACGCGAAGACATCGGCCGTGCGACCGCCAGGCCCCCGCCGCCGGCGATCCGCCTCCGTTCGGACCGTTTCTCACCCACCGGGTGCCGATCAGAGACATCGCCTCCCATGCCGGGTTGGGTCTCGGTCCGCTCGCCACGTCCGATCGACTTGCCTTCCGGTTCGACCCCGGATTCGGCGCCGCGGGCCGAGTCGCCTCGCGGAACTCGACCTGACGGCCCCCCGAGGGGATCAATCAAGGTGGCCGGTTCGTCCCCACTTGGTCATGGCGTCAAGAATCGGTTGTGGAGCGATCAGAAACGTGGGGGTGAGCTCTTCCCATCCGCTCTCCTTCACGGTCATCGCGTGAGCCTGGTGCGCCGCGCCGATCGGAAGATCGGTGTCGAGTCCGCCGCCGTTCCCGCCGATCAGGCTCAGGTGATACATCCAGACAGAACCGTCGGCTTCGGTGTGGGTGAACGTGGCCTCGAATGCCGCATGCTCGGCGGAGAGGGAGTGCTGGCACTCGTCATAGCGCGAGTGGAGCATCTGCATCCACTCCTCGAACCCGACCTTCCCGCCCCCGAGAAGTGGCGATCGGGAGAGTTCCAACCGCAAGCCAGCGGGCACCGACTCTGGCATCGGATGTCCCGAAAAACGCTGGTCGGAGGGGCGGAACGGCGTGTGCGGGGCGGGGTCGGTCATCGGGGAAGTCTGCATGAGCGCGACTCGGGCGTCAACCCTGTGGGTTGGGGGTGAAGTGGGGGCGATAGGGGCGGTGGAGCATCGGAATGATCGCGGACCAGTTCCCCACCTGGATCGGGCTCCCTCTTGTGCCGGTGGCGTCCCCGGGAACGGACAATGTCATGCTTCGCCTGGGGGAGACGCTGATCGTGCGCCTTCCCCGCATCGCCTCGGCACTACCCTCCCTCGCGAAGGAGGCGCGGTACGCCCCGATGCTTGGTGCTCACCTGCCGATCGCGGTGCCCGTCCCGCTTGCAGAGGGGGTGGCGGGGCGGGGTTATCCGTGGCACTGGGCGATTTCCCGCTGGCTCGAGGGCGAAAACCCACTCCCCGGCCACACACCCGGAACTGTTCTGGTCTGGGACCTCGCCCACTTCATCCTCGCCCTCCATTCCATTGACGTCGGGAGCGAATCGGCCATCGGCCCGCTGTCCTCCTACCGGGGCGGCCCACTCGCCGAAATGGATGAACCGACACGTTCCGCCATCGCCCGCTGCGCGGGTTTGCTGGATGTCTCGCTCCTGACATCGGCGTGGGACACCGCTCGGCAGGTTCCCTCCGGCGACGGAAAGCCGGTGTGGATTCACACGGACCTTCAACCGGGCAACATTCTCATCACCGATGCGCGGCTGAGGGCGGTACTCGCCTGGGGCGGCCTGGCCATCGGCGATCGTCGGTCGATCTCATTGCGGCTTATCCGTACTACGTCCGCACGAACCAAGCGCTCGCTTCGGTCTCCAAATATCAGATCGACCAGGTCGTGGCAGACCTGCACGCGAGTACCTGACATCGACTGGCCGTGGCCGGAAGCGCTCGAGTTGCATCTCGGTCGGGGATGCCCGGACGGTGCGCGTCCGTCAGGATAGGACAATGAAGACATTGAACCTGCCCAACACGAAGCGAGAGTCCTCCAACATCATCCTCGGATTGATGAGGATCGAGCCCCTCGCCGACGACGAGATCCGATCCCTCGTGAGTGCCGCGCTGGACACCGGAATTACCGTCTTCGACCATGCCGATATCTACGGAGACGAGCCACACGGATGCGAACGGCGATTCGGGCAGGCGGTTACGCTCTCGCCGGCCGAGCGCGAATCCATCACCGTTCAGTCCAAGGTCGGCATCCGTCCGGGGTTCTTCGACTTTTCGAAGGAGCACATTCTCCGTTCGGTCGACGAATCCCTCGACGCGCTGAACGCGGACTACCTCGACATTCTGCTCCTGCACCGTCCCGATGCACTGGTCGAACCGGACGAGGTCGCGGAAGCCTTCGAAACGCTCCATCGTGCGGGAAAAGTTCTCAACTTCGGCGTCTCCAACCACACTCCGGGGCAAATCGAACTCCTGAAGCGGTCGGTAAAGCAGCCCCTCATCGTGAACCAGGTGCAATTGAGCATCACGCATTCGCCACTCGTGTCGGCGGGGGTTGCCTCGAACATGGCAGCGCTCGACCAGTCGGTGAGCCGCGACAACGGACTTCTCGACTACTGCCGGCTCAACAACATCACTCTTCAGGCGTGGTCCCCCTTCCAGAAGGGCTTCTTCGACGGGGTCTTCCTCGGCGACCGGGTGAACTACGTGGAGCTGAACGACGTCATCGACGAACTCGCGAGCGCGTACTCCGTCGCTCCCGCCGCCATCGCGGTTGCCTGGATCACGCGGCATCCGGCGAACATCCAAGTCGTTCTCGGCACCACGAACGTCGAACACCTTCGGGACTCGGCAGCCGGTTCCGACATCCCCCTCACCCGGGAGGAGTGGTACCGTCTGTTCACCACCGCCGGGCACATTCTGCCGTAGAGGCAGTCGATGTGCCGGGTGAGGGCGCCCACCGAGCCGACCGCGCGAGTGAATATCTCACCTGCTGGGTGAGCGCGCCGGGACGAGTCGGCGATCCCGGTCGAAGGCAAGGATGTCGGCCCGCCTCGGCCGCTGTCCAGCACGGACACGTATGGTAGGGGTTAGTGGAAAAGTATGAGCGAGGGCAAGGACGGCAAATGGAACGCATGAACGGGTTGAGAAGAAGTGCTGCGATCGCCGGAGCGGCAGCGCTTCTTGTGGTCCTGGCGGGATGCAGTGCCGGTCTTCAGGCCACGGCGGCAAGCGCCGTGAAGTCCACTTCGGCGCCGGCCGCGACTCTGCCCGCTCCGGTTGAAACCACTACCCCTACCCCTACCCCTACCCCGACGCCCACCCCGACTGCCGTTCCGGTCCCGTCGGCCTGCATCGGGACGCCGGCCGGGGTGAAGCACATCTACGTCAGCATCAGCCAACAGCACCTGTGGGCGTGTACCGGAGAGGTGCTCTTGGTCGACGGCGCCGTCACAACCGGCGCATCTGCGATCACGAACTCGCATTACGCGACCCCGCTCGGCAACTCGCATATCAATGGCAAGAGCCGCAACACCGTGCTCGCCGGCAAGGACATCAACGGCCCGTGGAACGACCCCGTGCAATACTGGATGCCGTTCAACGGTGGCATCGGATTCCATGACGCTTCGTGGCAGACCTTCCCTCTTGGCGGCCCGCTCTACACGACGCAGGGTTCCCACGGCTGCATCCACGTCTCCCTCGGCGTGATCTCCACGATGTTCGATTGGGCGACGGTCGGAACTCTGGTCACCATCAAGAACTGACGGTCGCGAGCCCGGATCGTCCACCCGGTGCTTCGGACCGACAGCGGGTGTCCCGCCACATCGACATGGGCCTGAATTCGGGCCGCAAGCCGGCTCATGCCGACGCTCCCCATCTCGAAGGTCAAAGGCGGGCTCAACGAACGGGTGGGTTCGGCGGCGCTCACCCACGAGCGGGTCACGATCGCGAAGTGGATGAGTGTGGCGTCGATATCGTAGGTCGCGGCCCGCTCGAAGCGGGCCATTCGTAGGGCGGCCCCGCCGACAATCCTGATCGAGATGCCCGTGCTCTCGGGCAGCCAGGCCCGTCGGATGACCTCGCGAAGGCCTCCGATGAGGTCCTGGCGATCGAGCGGGTCAGCCATCAGGCACCGGCGCGGGCGGCTCGATCGAAGAGCACGTTTCTGCGCAGGAACTCAGGCGGAACATTCGCACGATCTGGTTCCAGGCCATAGTCGCCGAGGTGCGGAGACTCAGGGCTTGCGAGGAACCGCTTCCGATCCTTCACCCAATCGGGCTCGGGAAGCGTGCCCCTGTCGAGCCAGAACTCGCTCACGGAGGCGAGAGCGGCGTCCCACGCGCGAGATCCGGTTGGTGGAGGCTCGGACACCGTCAACACGACTCGGTTCGTTCCGGTGACCGCGGCAAGACGGTCGGAGTAGTCGAGGAGGGTGCGGAGGGCTGCGCCTCGACTCCGGTCTCGGACGGCGCCGGCGATCCGCTCCGCTGAGTCGACGGCATCCGGTCCGATCCCCGGCACCCCGATGATCCGATGGCCGGTGTGAAGCAGGAGTCGCTTGAGCGTCTCGACGGTAGGGACGCCTGCGCCGCTTTCGCTTGTCGACGGGCTGTCAGTCTCACGCACCGTCATCTCGCTGACAGTTAAGCAGTGATCGCCGGTCTGCCACCGGATAAGCGTCCCCTGCCCTCCGTCGCCGGTTACGACGAACCCCTCACCCGTCGCATGCCCGTCGCCACAAGCATCACCACCACCCTCCGACGACCTCGCGGTTTGACCGAGCAAGCGGCAACCGCAGCGGTCGATCACGCCTGCAGGCGGCCCCGGCTACCGACAATCCGTGCGGTCGTCGACGAAGCTGTCAAGGTTGCGGAGAAGGAGCAGCTTTCCTACCAGGGATTCCTCGCCGAGCTGCTGATGGCCGAGTGCGATGACCGGGTCCGACGCTCCTCCGTCCACCGGGTCTCGGCCGCCGGGTTCCCGAGGGACAAATGGTTAGGCGACGTTGACTACAGCGCCAACCCGACCATCAACCCGGCCACGATCAACAAGCTCGCGACGAGAGACTAGATCCGCAAGAGCCAACCCCTCTGCCTCATGCGAGACTCCTGAACCGGCAAAGGCCACCTCCTCATCGGGCTCGGCACTGCTGCCGCGGAGAAGGGTTACCGGGTCAAATACACCCTCGCGACCCGGCTCGTGAACGAACTCGTCGGGGCAGCGGACGGGAAGCAGCTAGCTCGCACGATCGCCCGCTACGGACGCATCGGCCCGCCCATAATCGACGAACTCGGATACATGGAATTCGACCGCCGTGGCGCCGAGCTCCTCTTCCAGGTTCTCACCAACGGGACGAAAAGAACTCCATCGCGATCGCGACCCACGAGTCCTTGTCCAGCCGGACCAAGACCTTCACCGACCCGCGGTTCTGCGTCGCCATCGTCGACAGGCTCACGTTCAACAGCACCATCATCGAAACCGGCACCGACTTCGACCGCCTCGCCCACACGGTGAACCAGCTCCGACAAGCTTGACGCGATTGGTTGACAATAAAGTCGTCAGTTCTGCTCGAGAACCTCTTTAAGGGCTGCCAGCCGGGAGACCTCGGACTGCATGGTCTTAGAGATCGCTTACCCCATCAAGCGCATGAACCCCTTTGGGGAGTAGTCAAGCGAGAAACGCAGACGGGTCGAGCCTTGCCCCGCGGGAGCGAGCCGATACACCCCGGTCGGACGCGCAGGGCCAGAGACCACCTGGAAAGCCAGCTCAACCCCACGCTCCGCCCTGATGATCTCATAGTCACCATCGACAGCCCGCCCCCCGGGGCCGGACAGAACCTGCCGATAAACAGCACCGAGATGTCCTCCGCTCCCGCTCTTCAACTCGATACTGCGCACCCCAGGACGCCATTTCGGGTTGTTCGTCCCATCCGAGAGGAACGCGTAGACCGTCTCGACAGGACGATCAATGACGATCTCGTTCTCGGCATGCGCCACGTCAAGCTCCTCAGATGAAACAGGGACCGCCCACGATTGGAAACATTCGCCCAGGCTCGGACAAACCCGCCACAATCAACCCAGCCTAACCAACGCGAACACAGCGGGGTGGGTGCGAATCAAGCCGTCACACTGGTTGTCGTTCGAGTTGACCTGGTCACGGCTGCGTGGCAGAAAACCACCTGCCTGCATTCCGGCCCAAAACACCTGAAGCAGATCAGGTCGAACACGAAGTGAATACGTTGCCACAGCACACCATCCCTCAAGTGTTGCAACCACCGCAAGAACCCAAGGAACCCTGTACGGGCATGGCGCCGTCGTTGACCGCGGGCGTCGGGTTCCTGAGCTTGGTCCGCCTCCTGGTTGACCGGAGGACGTCGTCCGCACGAAAATGGCCTTGGCAGGCCGACCATCCCCGGCACTCGAGTGGAGACGCCATGGCGGTGTGGAACCGCAAGGCCAGAGTCGTTGTCGGCCTGTTCGCGGTCACCGTGGTCTGTGCCGCGCTGGCCATTGCGGTCATCCTCGTCATGACGCAGCCCCACGGAGCCCGAATAGTCGATTGCGTCTCGGGTTACCACAACCTTTCTGGGCCATCCAGCGATTGCGTGCCGGATTCGCCGGCAGCTTCACCGTGATTCACGCTCGTGACGCCGCAACGCAGTGGAACACCCGGGCAGCAAGGCAGGGTCCTCGCCCGCGACCACGCAAGAACATCCCGTCAAATCGAAATTGTCACGTCCCGCTGAGTGGTGTGCTTTCGCTTCACCGTGCGGGTCAGTGGTTTTAGCTTAGGCAGCGGTCAGCTCTGGGATGAGGTTCACCTCCTCGATGGTCGTGGACGTCTCGCTCATGGTCGCCAATTCGAGCATGGAGTTCTCGGAGAAGTAGCGGCGTTCGCCGGTTTCCCATTCGGAGGCGGCCCCGTCGGCGTCAGCCGATGGGGAGTGCTCGACCAGGACGGCGCCGGCGAGGCGCAGGAGCGCGGCGGGGTGTCGTCAAATGGGCTACCGAGGCCCTCGATGAGGTGCGCCGGGCGGCGTGGAACGAGGCCCGGAAAGCTGCCCGCAGCAACGAGGCCGGACGGGGTCGGGGTCGGCCGCAGAAGGGCGCTCCGGCCCGCCCGGGCCGCTGGGATCAAGAACTGGCGTTACGCGCTCCGGAAGAACCCGGAGAACCTGACCGAGAAACAGCAAATGAAACTCGCCTGGATCGTGCAACCGGCCCGACCTCGGCCGGGCTCACTGCCTTAAAGACGGCTTGCGGGTAGTCATCCAGCTGCCCTACGACGACGCCATCGAAGCTCTCGATAGGTGGGTCGCCTCGGTCCGGCGTTGCCGGATCCCCGCGTTCGTGAAACTCCAAAAGAGCATCGTGAAACGCCGGCGCGCGATCCTCGCCGCCGTCGAGCACGGGCTCTCCAGTGGCCGCATCGATTCCGTGAACACCACGATCCGCCTCATCACCCGCATCGCTTTCGGCTTCACCTCGCCCGACGCGCTCATCGCCCTCGCCATGCCCAGCCTCGGCGGCCACACACCGATGCTCCCGCGCCGGAACTAACCCGCGGAAGACCCAAGAGAGCCGAATATTCCTCAGTTTACGCAGGAAAAATGCGTCCCCGCCCCCGTGCGCGCACGGTGTAAGCTCCGAGGGCGGCAGCGACGAAGTGGTCGCCGCGCACGAGCATCCGAAGGAATATCCGCCTGGGAAGTCACCGGTCCCCGTGGCACTCTTGTGCCCGATTCGACCCGGCGACGCCACGTTCACGTTCACGTGCGCGAAACACGCCGCGCCTATTCTGGGGCGCGTGGGGCGGAAGCACGTCAATTCCCGCGAGATCGCCCGCGCTCATCAATAGAGAAATGGAACTAGAATGCGTTTTAGGTATCGGACTCCCATCGTGGCGATGGCAGCAGCCCTCGCCCTCAGCGGGTGCGTGGACAACTCGACGCCGGCGTCCCCCTCGGCCAGCGTCACCACGGGAACGAAGGATGCCGCCCTCGCGGCGCTTCTGCCTACCGCCATCGCCTCGGCCGGAACGATCCAGGTCGGAGTCGACGCGACCTACGCGCCCAATGAGTACAAGGATGCCAACGGCAAGGCGATCGGCTGGGACATCGACCTCTTCAATGCGGTCTCGGCGAAGCTCGGCGTGAAGGCCGTCTACAACATCGCCGGGTTCGACACGATCATCCCGAATATCACTGGCAAGAAGTATGACGTCGGCGTGTCGTCGTTCACCGACACGGCGGACCGAGAGAAGCAGGTTGACTTCGTCAACTACTATTCGGCCGGCATCCTCTGGGCATCCCAAAAGGGCAAGACGGTCGATCCCAACAATGCCTGCGGGCTCAAGGTCGCGGTCGAGACCGGCACGACCGAGGATCAGGACGAGCTCCCCGCAAAATCCAAGGCGTGCACCGACGCCGGCAAGGCAGCCATCCAGGTGCTGAAGTTCGACGGCCAGGACCAGGCGACGAACGCCGTCGTTCTCGGCCAGGCGGACGCGATGAGCGCCGACTCCCCAATCACCGACTACGCGGTGGCCAAGTCCACGGGCAAGCTCCAGGCGGCTGGCAAGACGTTCGAGGTCGCGCCGTACGGCGTGGCGGTCGACAAGGGCTCGAAGCTCGGTGTCGCCCTCCAGAAGTCGTTCCAGGCCATCGTCGACGACGGAACCTACAAGAAGATCCTCGACAAGTGGGGCGTCGCCGACGGAGGCCTTTCGACGATCACGATCAACGCCGCGGCCCACGGCTAGCCAATGGCCGCACTCTCGGGGCGTTCGTCGCCCGGCGACATCGCATCGCCGGGTGACACGTCCAACGCTCCCGTGATCACCGCGGTGGGGGGGGGGGGGCCGGGGGGGGGGCGCCCGCCGGGGGGGGGGGGAGGGGGGGTGGTGGGGGGGGGGGGGGGTGG
>JANMBI010000053.1:0-14863 GCA_031360325.1 Frigoribacterium sp.
CGCGGGCGGGCCGGGGCGGGCGGGCCAGGCGCCGGCCGGCCAGGCGGGCGGGGGCGGGCGGCGGACCCGGCCAATTCGAGCGGCCCGAGGCGACCTGACTCGACGGAAGCACCCCCGCCGCCCGGATGAGCTACGTCAGGGTGGGCGTGCGGAACAGCACCGGCCGGTCGCCGTGGCGCAGTAGCCGCTCTTCGAGCCCGGCGCGCACCCGCGGCCAGTCATCCACGGTGACGGAGTACACGGCGCTGTCCCGCCAACTTCCGTCGGCCCGGGGGATGTCGCGTCGCACGATCCCCTCGAAGGTGGCTCCGATCCGCTCGATGGCGGCGCGGGAGCGTTCGTTCACCGCATCCGCCTGGATCTTCACTCGGCCGAAGCCGTGGTCGAAGGCCCGTCCGAGCAGGATGAGTTTAGCCTCCGGGTTCACCTGGCTGCCCCAGACGCGCGGGTCGTAGGCCGTCCATCCGATGTGGGCCGCCTCACGGTGTAGCTCGAAGTCGCCGAGGGTTGTTGTGCCCACCAGTTCCCCGTCGTGCGGGCCGCCGACGAGCAGAACCGCGTAGGCGTTGGCCTCGTCGAAGCGGTAGTAGGACTCGGCCCAGCGCACGAACCCGGCCTCGGTGTCGCGGTACGCGGCCGGCCCGCCCCCGTATCCGCCGGCGAAGACCACCGGATGCCCGATGGCCGCGAACAGCGCGGGAAGGTGCTCGCGGCGCAGCGGTTCGAAACGGGTGAATCGGCCGAGGAGCGGAACGGTTTCGGGGCGTGTCGCGGTCACGGTCACCAGTCTGGCAGTGCGCGGTGCCACGATGGCTGTTGTGATCAACGCTGCCGCGGACAATACCGCCCTTTTCACCGGCTCCAGCCGCTCCTTCATCGCGATGCTCGGTTCCGTCGGCGCGGAGCAGTGGGCCGCCCCCGGCCTCGGTTCGTGGAGCGTGCGGAGCCTCGCCGGCCACACGGCCCGGGCCATCCTCACTGTGGAGAACTACCTCCGGCAGGAGGAGCCGGGCGATGTGACCATCGCGAACGCTGAGGCCTACTACTCCACGGTGTACCAGACCTTCACGGATGACGCCGCCGTCGCCGCCCGCGGGGTGGAGGCCGGCGAGTGGCTGGGCGAGGATCCCGTGGCGCAGGTCTCCGCGGCGCTGGACCGTGCCGTCGCGGCGATCGACTCCCAGCCGTCGAACCGCATCGTCTCGATCGGTGGAATGGGCATCCGCCTCGGGGACTACCTGCGGACGCGGGTGTTCGAGCTGGTCGTGCACACGATCGATCTCTCCCGCGCCACCGGAATCGCGCACACCCTCCCCGGGGCGGCGGTCACGGATGCCGTACAGCTCGCCGCGGCGGTGGCCGTCCAGCGCGGCGCTGCGGAGGATCTTCTGCTCGCGCTTACCGGACGCGCCGACCTACCCCCGGGGTTCAGCGTCGTCTGAAGCCGAGCGAAAGCTGGCAGAGGCCGAGACCGTGCCCGGCACGCGGCGGTCACACCGAGCGGAGGTGGGCCACGACGACATCCCGGAGGGAGTCGCTCCACCGTCGATAGAGGCCGCGGTAGTTGAAGACCCCGTCGACGAAGTCCGACGCCGCGGGCGCGGGAAGCGCCACGAACTGCGCCCGGTGGCGCACGGCACAGGCTTCGACCGCGATCGCGTTGAACTCCGTCGAATCCACGGCGAGACCGGCGCTCAGCAGGGGGCCGAGTTGAACGTGAGGGGAGACATCCGGAACCGCGGTGACCACGATCAGGGCCGCGCGCGATGCCGCGGTGGCCAAGAAATCGAGCAGGCCGATGAGTTCCGCGCGCCAGCGACGAAAGGGGGTGAACCCCAGCACATCGGCACTGCCCGGGGAGAGGACGATCACATCGAAGCTCGCGAGCCCGGGGAGGGAACGGAGCGGGGGTGCCGTGCCGGCGAGCTTCGCGTTCTCATCGGAAAGCGACTCCCAGTCGACTCCTCGACCGGTCGCGCTCGCCAGCGACTGGGCGAGCTGGGCCGCCACTCCGAGGTCGAACGTCGGGATTCCGCGGGCCGAGCCGCTGATCCCGCCCACGACCAGCACGTGAAGTCGGTTCGACCCATCGATGGACCCGTGCGGCGCATCTCCGGGTCCCGCCGATGCCAGCCGGGTGGGAGCGGCCGTCCCGAGCCCCAGCGCAACGATCGGACGGAGCAACCCGAGGATCGATCGGCGGATGATGCGCGGCGCGCGCGCCGATCCGCCGGGGGATGCGGGGGTGGTCATCGCGGAAGCCGGTCAGCCGAGCAGGTCGCGGCGCACCACGATGGCTTCGCGGTCGGGCCCGACGCCGATCGCCGAGATCTGCGCACCGGAGATCGCCTCGAGGGAGAGCACGTAGTCGCGGGCGTTCTTCGGCAGGTCGTCGAGGGTGCGTGCGCCCGTGATGTCCTCGCTCCAGCCCGGAAACTCCTCGTAGATCGGCACCGCATGGTGGAAATCTGACTGCGACACGGGCACCTCGTCGACCCGCGTGCCATCGATGTCATAGGCGACGCAGACCCGGATGCTGTCGAGGCCGGTGAGAACGTCGAGCTTGGTGAGCACGAAGTCGGTGACCCCATTGATCCGGGCAGCGTAGCGGGCGACCGGCGCGTCGTACCATCCGCAGCGGCGGGGACGACCGGTCGTGGTGCCGAACTCGAAACCCTTGGCGCGGAGGAATTCGCCGGACTCGTCGGAGAGCTCGGTAGGGAACGGGCCGGCGCCGACCCGGGTCGTGTAGGCCTTGACGACGGCGATGACCCGCTCAATGCGATTCGGGGCAACGCCGGATCCGGTGGAGGCGCCGCCGCTCGTGGCGTTTGATGAGGTGACGAACGGGTAGGTGCCGTGGTCGACATCCAGCATCGTGGCCTGGCCGCCCTCGAACAGCACCGTCTTGCCCGCATCCAGCGCCTGGTTGAGCAGAAGCCCGGTGTCGGCCACCATCGGCCTCAGCCGCTCCGCATACGAGAGCAGGTCGGTCACGACCTCCTCCACTCCGATCGCACGCCGGTTGTAGATCTTCACGAGAAGGTGATTCTTGCTGTGGAGTGCCCCCTCGACCTTCTGCCGCAGGATGTTTTCGTCGAACAGGTCTTGGACGCGGATTCCGACTCGGTTGATCTTGTCGGCGTAGGCGGGACCGATGCCGCGACCCGTGGTACCGATCTGTCGCTTGCCGAGGAACCGCTCGGTGACCTTGTCGAGGGTGCGGTGGTACTGCGTGATCAGGTGGGCGTTCGCGGAGACCAGGAGTCGCGAGACATCCACCCCCCGCGAGCTCAGGGCGTCGAGCTCTTCGAACAACACCGCGATGTCGATGACCACGCCATTTGCGATGACGGGGATGACATCCGGGCTCAGGATGCCGGAGGGCAGCAGGTGCAGGGCGTACTTCTCGTCGCCCACGACGACGGTGTGGCCGGCGTTGTTACCGCCGTTGAACTTGACGACATAGTCGACGCGGGGTCCGAGCAGGTCGGTGGCCTTGCCCTTGCCCTCATCGCCCCACTGGGCTCCGATCAACACAATCGCGGGCATGGCGGATCCTTACGTCAAACGGGGATGAGACCCAAGTCTACCCATCCGTCTACCAATCGTCGTGTCTGCTCGGCCGCCGGCGTCCGGGGCGTTCGACAGGCCGGAGCGGCGGCGACCCTCGCCGAGTTCGAGGCCAACGACACGGCTCAGAATCTCGCGTGTTGCAGCACCCAGGAGTGCATGGCTACCGCCGCGGCCGCCGACGCGTTCAGACTGCGAGTGGACCCGAACTGGCTGATCTCGACGATGTCGTCGGCCACCGCGATTGCCTCGGGGCTGAGTCCCGGTCCCTCCTGTCCGAACAGCAGGATGCAGGCCCCCGGGAACCGGTAGGTCTCGATGATCACCGCACCGGGCACATTGTCGATCGCGATGACCGGCAGCGCAGCACCCCGCGCCCAGGTCGCGAAGCTCGCGACATCCGGATGATAGAGCACGTGCTGGTAGCGGTCGGTCACCATGGCTCCGCGCTTGTTCCAGCGTTTGCGCCCGATGATGTGCACGATGTCGGCGGCGAATGCGTTGGCGCTCCGCACGATCGAGCCGATGTTCATGTCGTGCTGCCAGTTCTCGATGGCCACGTGAAAGGGGTGCCGGGTCAGATCGAGATCCGCCACGATCGCCTCCATCCGCCAGTAGCGGTAGCGGTCGATGACGTTTCGTGAATCGCCCTGCACGAGGAGTTCCGGGTCGTAGCGCGGGTCGTCGGGAAGTTGCCCCGGCCACGGACCGACACCGTTGGTGGTGAGCTCGATGCTGGAATTCGGACGTTCTGCACGGGGGTCTTCTGGCACGGTTCGAGGGTATCCGCGATCCGTGCACGGGCGGCGCGCCTCCCCGACCGCCCCACCGACAATCACCGCTATGGGGAACTGATCGCCCGCGAGGAGGCGCTCCGCGCGATCGGCGATGTGCCGCTCGACCGGACCGGGAGCGCGGCCACAAGCGTTTCAGGCATAACACCCACTCCGACGGCGGCTCCCTGCGGCCGAGCTGACCGTGCGCTGCGGCCCTGAGGTCGAGGGAGCCCTTCCTGCGGGAAGAAAGTCCGACGCTCATCGACGGCCAGACCGATGGCGACCTCGACCACACGAAGGACCGGCAGCGCCGCGGGCCATCGAATCACGACAATCTCGCACGCCTCTGCCCGAAGCATCACGACCAGAAACACCACACCGGCTGGACGGTCGAGCACCTGGGCGAGGGCGGTCTCGAGCGGATCTCCCCCACCGGGCACCGCTATATAACGGGACCGGCGACCCGGATGGGTGCCAAGCCGGGCCGAGCGCACGGCCGGGCTGGTGCCCACTCCGCGCCGGCCGTGACCCTGCGCTCGGTACTATTGGCGCATGACCGACCGCGGCGAAATCGAGTGCTGGCTCACCGATATGGACGGCGTGCTCGTCCATGAGAACCACCCGGTGCCCGGGGCATCGGAGCTTCTCGAGCAGTGGCGGGATCAGGGCAAGCCCTACCTGGTGCTCACCAACAATTCCATTTTCACGCCGCGCGACCTGAGTGCGCGCCTCAAGGCCTCCGGGTTGGATGTGCCCGAAGAACGCATCTGGACCTCCGCGCTCGCCACCGCCGACTTCCTCGCTTCGCAGGTGCCCGGCGGCTCGGCGTTCGTGATCGGCGAGGTCGGCATCACCACCGCGTTGCACGAGGCCGGCTTCATCATGACCGAGACCGCCCCCGACTACGTGGTGATCGGCGAAACCCGCAACTATTCCTTCGAGGCGATCACCAAGGCCATCCGCCTTATCGTGGCAGGGTCGCGTTTCATCGTCACCAACCCGGATGCAACGGGCCCGAGCGCCGACGGGCCGCTCCCCGCCACCGGGGCGGTCGCCGCCCTCATCTCGAAGGCCACCGGCCGTGATCCCTATGTCGTTGGCAAGCCGAATCCGATGATGTTCCGGTCCGCAATGAACAAGATCGGGGCGCACTCGGAGAACACCGGCATGATCGGCGACCGCATGGACACCGACATCATCGCCGGCATCGAGGCGGGGTTGCACACGATCCTGGTGCTCACCGGCATCAGCGACCGGGCGGAGATCGACAAATACCCGTTCCGCCCCGACGAGATTCTGGACAGCGTCGCCGACCTGCTCGAGGCGGAACCGATCGAGTCCGACGAAATCTAGGCGGCCCGTCACCTACCGGCCGGCGCGCTACTTCGCCGGCGTTCCGGCCACACTTCCGGTGATCGGTGCACCGCTGGCGCGGCTCACAAAACAGAAATAGTCGTGCTGGCCTCTCGCCCACTCATCCCCCGTCGCAGCGTAGGCCGCCTGGAGCTGGAGATCGGTGTAGGCGCGCGCCGTGCCGAGGTCGATGACACCGGGGGCGGTGCAGAGCAGGGTGATCTGCGACTGGAGGGCATCCACCCCCGGATAGGCGAACGCGGTGGATGATGGCGACGAGCCCGGGCTGCCCGAGGTGGGCGCCGGGAATGTGCCGCGAAAGACCAGTTGGGCCGGGTGCGCGGTCGCACAGTCCACCACCGTGAACTGCTCGGCGAAGGCGGTCGTGTACGGATTCACGCACTCTCCCCCGCGCAGGTCGCTCCACCGGTGTGTGCCGATCGCGGCCGGCCCCGTTGGCGGCGAGCTCGGGGTCGGCGTCGGGCTCCCCGAAGCCTGGCCCGCCGGGCCCCGGGCGCTTCCGATCCTCGTGCCGAGGGCGAAAAGCACCGCGAGAACCAGCACGGCGATCACCCCCCCGGCGATCCAGAACAGCAGCCTCTGGTTCTTCGTCAACGCGGCGCGCGACACCCCGCCCTGTGGCGCCGAGGCGCCGGCCGCCCGGCTCGCGGAAGCGCCGACGAGGGGAAGGAATCCGGGAGGCGTCGCGCCAACGGGCGGCTCGCCATCGTGGTCCGTGAAGCGGGTTTCAGCAAAGAGGGAGTCGATGGGCGAAGTCGGGTCGAGATCGTCATCGGAGTCAGAGCTGAAATAGGGCTCCGGATGCGGCGGGTGCGGCTGTTTCGACGCGGCGGGCGGCACGGCGGGCGGACTCGTGTCATCGCCCACACCGTTGCCGGCATCGCTCTCGGCGGCCATCGTGCGTCTGGGTTACTTCGAGAGTCCGAGGTCGGCGAGCCCGATGGCGGCGAAGTAGGGATAGCCAGCCGCCTCGATAACTTCGCGGGCGCCGGTGTCCCGGTCCACGACCACGGCCACGCCCGCGATCTCGGCCCCAACCCTTTTCAGCGCCTCGATCGCCGCGAGAGGAGATCCGCCGGTTGTCGAGGTGTCCTCGAGCACGATCACCCTCTTGCCGGCGAGGTCAGGACCCTCCACCTGACGGCCGCGTCCGTGATCCTTCGGCTCCTTGCGCACGACGAACGCGTCGTAGGAGAGCCCGCGTGCGGCCCCCTGGTGCAACACGGCCGCAGCGATCGGGTCGGCCCCCATCGTCATGCCACCGACGGCTGAGACGTCCGGAACATCCGCGATCAGATCGATCATCACCTGCCCGATGAGCGGGGCGACCCGATGGTCGAGGCTCACCTTGCGCAGGTCCACGTAGTAGGTGGCCTTCTTGCCGCTCGTCAAGGTGAAATCGCCGTGGAAGACGGCCCCCTCGGAGATGAAGTCGATGAGCTGCTGCCTGGCGTCGGTCACCCGCCCGATTCTAGCGTTGGCCGCGCCGCGACCGGGATCACGGCTCGGCTTGCGGTCGCCCCCGGTGCGGGCGGCAGCCCGGGTGAGTCATGCGTGACACACCGCCGAATCGCCCGACACCGAGCGGGGTTGTTGAGAGGCTGCCGAGTGCCGACCATCGCGCCCCGCGTGGGCGGGGCATCCGGTCGATTAAGGTGAAGGAATGCGAGTCGCCACCTGGAACGTCAATTCCATCCGAACCCGGGCCGGCCGTGTGGTCGACTGGCTCGAACGCGAGGATATCGACGTGCTCGGCATGCAGGAAATCAAGTGCAAGGAGAGCCAGTTTCCCTATCGGCTCTTCGAAGATGCGGGCTATGAGGTGCACGTTCACGGCCTCAACCAGTGGAACGGCGTGGCCTTCGCCAGCCGCCTTCCGATGGACGATGTGGTGCGCGGCTTCCCCTCTGCGCCGGGATTCGGAAAACCGGAAGACGACGGCGCCCTCCCCCTCGAAGCGCGGGCGATGGGGGTCACGGTCGACGGCATCCGCCTCTGGAGCCTGTACGTTCCGAACGGCCGCGATCTGGAGCACGACCACTACACCTACAAACTCGACTGGCTGGCGAAACTCGCCGGCGACACCCGAGCCTGGCTCGCCGAGCATCCGAAGCAGCCACTGGCTCTCATGGGTGACTGGAACGTCGCCCCGCTGGACACGGATGTCTGGCCGAGCTGGCCGTTCGGCACCACGACCCACACCTCTCCCCCCGAACGCGCCGCCTTCTCTGCGTTCGAGTCCATCGGACTCACGGATGTCGTGCGGCACCGAGTGCCCGATGGATTCACCTTCTGGGACTACCAGCAGCTGCGCTTTCCCCGAAACGAGGGCATGCGGATCGACTTCATCCTCGGGTCGGCGCCGTTCGCCGAACGGGTGACCGGCGCGAGCATCCACCGCGACGAACGCAAGGGCGATGCCCCGAGCGACCACGTGCCCGTTGTCGTCGATGTCGACGTCGACGCGGACGAGGATGATGACCGCCCGATGATCTTCTGACCGATGATCGTCCGCTTCGTGCGCGTGTTGCGCGAGCGGGTTCGAGCCCGTCACCCCTTCTCTTCGGCCGATCGGCCCGCTAGTCTCAACCAGTGAGCGATCTTCAGACCGGCGCCGCCGACGCCGCCACCGACCTCATTGACGCCACCGACGACCTGACAGACCCCGGCACCATGGCACATCTCGGCGAGACGGGCGACTCGGACGCCCAAGTCGAGTCCGCTACCGAGTCCGCCACGGAGTCGTTCGCAACGAGTCGCGTCGTCGCGTCGGTATTCGACCATGTTCTCTCCGCCGTGCACGAAGGGCGCCTTCTGCCTGGACAGCGCATCAGCGATTCGGAGCTTGCGGAACAACTCGGGGTCTCCCGCACCCCTGTTCGCGAAGCCTTGCAGAGACTGAGGGAAATCGGCATCATCGAGGCATCCGCGAATCGCTTCACCCGGGTCGCCGTCGTGACTCCCCAGCAGACGGCGGATGCCATGGTCGTCTGGGTTGCGCTGTACAGCGCGCTCGTCAACGAAGTCATTCCGCGCGCTACACCCTCGGTTGTCGCCGAGATGCGTGCCGACCATGCGGTTTTCCTCGAACAGGTGGGGTGGGCTCTCGATGCGAAGAGGCGGGCGGAAGTGCGGGCCGATCCGACGCTCATCCAGCAGCAGGCCGCCCAACTTGTTCCTCAGAAGATCGCCATGGCGAACGCCCGGTTCTTCAACCACCTCGTGGGTCTGTCGCGGAACCCGGCACTGGTACGCGGCATCACCTCGGTGGTGCACCTCATCCAGTTGGGGAGCCTCCACCTGCCCGACTACGTGGACTTCCGCACCCTGAGCGAATCGCAATTGCTCCTCATCGCCGCCGCGCGAGACCATGATTGCGCCGCCGCGCAAGGCGCCCTGCGGATGCTCGGCATCCTCACCGTGCCGACAGCAGCCCTCGAGGCGGAGGCGGAAAGCAGCTAGCCGTTCCGCGGGAGCGAGATACGCTCGAGCGGGGGGGTTTTCCCACTGGTGGCCCCCAGCACGCACGTTTCGTGCGCCTCGGCCCGGAAGAGCCGCATTTTTCCTGCGCCATGGACAACCAAACGCCATGATTGCGCCGATACGCTCGAAGGGACGCCGTCGCGTCGTCTTGTCTCAGGGGATCGGAGGTCGAACCATGTCACACGCCACACCAGCAGCCCTCGCTGGATCAGCAATCCATAGCGCAGTCGTCGGGGAACCCGAGGTTCTCGAAGACGGCATCGTCAATACGGCCAGGGCCGTCGCGGCCGCCGGCACGGGGCCGACCTGGCCCGCCCTCAAGGCCGCCGTCTCGGCGCTGCGCCCGCTGCAGGCGCAGGACGGCAGCGTCCCCGACTCCGCCGATCACCCGGATGCCCGCGCCCTCGTCACCGCGATCGGGGAGCACCTCCGCGCCGCGGTACCGGAGTTTCCCCATGACGAGGCGTATCTGCTTGCCGCGGCGATCGACTTCGACCGTTGGGCGCACGGCGGATTCGTCGTCCCCGACTTCTTCGATTCGCTCGCGGCCTTCCAGCCGCAACGCGATCGCATCGACGGGTTGAGGCACCTCGTCGTGTTCCCGATGTACACCCAGAACGGCAGCACCGATCGGCTCGTCGAAGCGGTGCTTGTCGAGGTGATCTGGCCGGAGTTCATCGCGACGCTGGAAGCGGGAGAGTACTCCAACCGTCTGTTCGTCCCGATTCGTTTCGTGGACTTCACCGACGGCTACGACACGAACTCCGCGGTGTTGTTCCCCGAGACGATCGCCATGCGGGCGATCCCCACCTTCACTTGGGGCGCGATCTTCGCGGACCGGGAGGCCGCGCGATTCCGGCGGGTCGTGCGCGAAGCATCCGCCATCACCAAGCTCGACCTGCCAGCCGACGCGATGCGACTTCTCGAGGACCAGCCTCTGGCGGAGGAGACCTTCGTGATGTGGGATCTCATCCACGATCGCACCCACATGCGCGGCGACCTGCCGTTCGACCCATTTATGATCAAGCAGCGGATGCCGTATTTCCTATATTCCCTCGAGGAGTTGCGCTGCGACCTCACCGCCTATCGGGAGGCGGTGAAGCTGGAGAGCGCGGAAGACATCGACGATGCGACCCGTGATCATGCGAGGCTCGTGCAGTACGCCGTGCTTTTCGATCGCATCTTCCGCTTCGCGATTTCCGGGACGCGCGTGCGCAACTACGACGGCGTCGGTGGCCAGCTTCTCTTCGCCTGGCTGCACCAGCACCACGTTCTGCACTGGACCGACACCCGTCTCACGATCGACTGGGACGACGTGCCGGAGGTCGTCATCGCCCTCGGGCGCGAGATCGAGGATCTCTACTGGCGGTCCATCGACCGGCCGAAGACCGCCCATTGGCTCGCGGCCTACGACCTGGTGTCGGCGACGCTCACGCCGCATCCCGCGTCTCGATGGGCGCGGCGAGATCTTCCGCTCGACGGGCCGCCCAAGGGATTCACGGATGCCGTGCTGCCCGACGAGTTTCCGCTGTCGATGTTCTATGAGGCCCTCTCGAAGAAGATGGCCGACGTGATCGAGTCGACGGCGGGGCTCACCGGGCGCGACTGAGCGAGCCGCCAGCTCAACCGTGCCCACCTCTGCGCCCGCGCGTGACACTCGCGCCCATCTCTGCGCCCGCGAGTGACACTCGCGCCCGAACGTTCCGACGCGCGTGTCACTCGCGGGCGCGGAGGCACGCGCACGGGTTCGCCGCCATCGCGTCACCACCGCGAACCCACCCGAGTGGACGCGCACCCCGGGTGGCGGCTCCTGCGGTCGATACGACAGAGTTGACGCAGTGTCGATGGACGCAGAGTCGATTTACGCAGCGCCGATGGACGTCGAGTCGATACTGGCCGAGTCGAATTACACCAGGAGAGACGGGAGCGCCATGTTGCAGGTTGACCGGGTTACCAAGAGCTACGGCGACCGCGCCGCACTGACCGAGGTGAGCTTCAGCGTGGGCGCGGGACGAATCGCCGGTTTCGTGGGGGCGAACGGTGCCGGAAAGACCACGACGATGCGCATCATCCTCGGGGTACTGACCTCCGACTCCGGCCGGGTGAGCCTCGATGGCACCGAGCTCACCCCCGACGATCGACGGCGATTCGGATATATGCCTGAGGAGCGAGGGCTCTACCCCAAGATGAGAGTGGCGGAACAGGTCACCTACTTCGGCCGGCTCCACGGGCTGAGCACGCGGGACGCTGCGGCGAACACCGCGAGCCTCCTCGAACGGCTGGAACTCTCCGCCCGCTCCAACGACACGGTCGACAGCCTCTCGCTCGGCAACCAACAGCGCGCCCAGATCGCCACCGCCCTCGTACACAAGCCGGAGGTCCTCGTGCTCGACGAGCCGTTCTCGGGACTCGATCCGCTCGGGGTGGATGCCGTGCTCGCCGTGCTGAAGGATGCCGCATCCGCCGGCGCCCCTGTGCTGTTCTCGAGCCACCAACTCGACGTCGTCGAACGACTCTGCGATGACCTCGTGATCATCGCCAACGGGGAGATCCGTGCGAGCGGATCGCGCGAACAATTGCGCCGCGAGCACAGTCCCAACCGGTACCGACTGGAGGTGGACGGGGATCTCAGGTGGCTCCGCGAGGTGACCGGTGTCACCGTCGTCGAACTCGACGGCGGTCACGCCCTCTTCGAGACCGCGGATGCCGCGACCGCCCAGTCGGTGGTGAGACGCGCCGTCTCGTTGGGGAGCGTTCTGGAGTTCGCCCCGCAGCATCCGTCCCTCGCCCAGATCTTCCGGGAGGTGATCCAGTGAGCACCGGCGCCCCTTCGTTCCTGCAGAGCACCGTGCTCGTGTCCAATCGCGAAATCACGATGCGGCTGCGAAGCAGGGCCTTCGTCGTTTCAACGGGAATTCTGCTTCTCGCGGTGCTCGCCTCGATTGTGATCGGCAGTGTCGTCAGTGCCAGCTCACAGCCGACGAAGGTGGCCGTGCAGCGCTCGGTGATCAATGCGCTCCCCGACCTCGCCCAGTTCTCCGTGACCAACGTCGACACCCGCGCAGCGGCGGAAAGGCTCGTGCGGTCGGGAGTGGTGGAGGCGGCCATCGTGTCGAATTCCACGGTTTCGAAACTGGGTATCACGGTGATCGGTCTCGATACCCCGCCGGCCGCGGTGATCGCGGCCGTGAGCGTCGTTCCCGACGTGAAGCTGCTCGACACCTCCAAGAAGAATCCGGTTCTCACCTACTTCGTGGCGCTTGGTTTCGGGCTGGTCTTCTTCATGTCGGCGGTGACCTTCGGTTCCACCATCGCGCAGAGCGTCGTCGAAGAGAAGGCGACTCGGGTGGTCGAGATCCTCATGTCCACCATCCCTGTGCGTACCCTGCTCGCGGGAAAGGTGCTCGGCAACAGCATCCTGGCATTCGGCCAGATCGCGCTCATCGCGATCCTTGCCGGGGTGGGGTTGCTCGTCACCGGGCAGTCGACCCTGCTCAGCGCTCTCGGCCCGTCGATCGCCTGGTTCGTCGTATTCTTCACCTTCGGGTTCATCCTGCTCGCCGCGATGTTCGCGGCCGCGGCATCCCTGGTGTCCCGCCAGGAGGACATGGGTGCCGTCACCACCCCGGTGACCATGCTCGTGATGGTTCCATACCTCCTCGTGATCGTCTTCAACGACAACCCGATCGTGCTCGGGGTCATGTCGTACGTGCCGTTCTCGGCCCCGGTCGGGATGCCGATGCGCATTTTTCTCGGAACGGCCGCGTGGTGGGAGCCGCTGATCTCCCTCATGGTCCTGTTGGTATCGACCGCCTTCGTGATCGTGATCGGCGCGCGGATCTACGAGAATTCACTGCTGCGCACGGGTGCACGGGTCAGGCTCCGCGAGGCCCTCGCGCGGTAGGCGGGGCACGCGGCCGCTCCTTCGCGGGCGGTCGCGGCCCGCGCCGTCGGCGGCCGCTCCTTCGCGGGCGGTCGAGAACCACGCGCCAGTTCGTCAGCGGTGCGCGCGCACGCCGGGCCGCCTGGCTGACGAACGGGCGCACGGTCACCGCCCCAACGCGGGTGGATGGCGCGCGGGCCGCCCGACCAGGGCGGTGGCAGACTGGAGCCATGACCCAGCTTCACGACACGAACTCTCGCGGCTTCGCCTCCGACAACTACGCGGGGGCTCATCCCGAGGTGATCGCCGCGATCGCGGAGGCCAACGGCGGACATCAGGTCGCCTATGGCGAGGATGTCTACACCACCCGCCTGCAGGAGGTGATGAGGGAGCATTTCGGCGACCAGGCCGAAGCCTTCCCCGTTTTCAACGGAACGGGCGCGAATGTCACAGCCCTGACATCTGTTCTTCCCCGCTGGGGGGCCGTCATCGCTACCTCGACGGCACACATCCACACCGATGAGAACGGCGCGCCCGAGCGGGTCAGCGGCCTCAAACTCCTGACGATCTCCACACCGGACGGCAAGCTCACACCGGAGCTCATCGATCGCGAAGCCTGGGGATGGGGAGACGAGCACCGTGCGCAACCACTCGCCGTCAGCATCACCCAGACGACCGAGCTCGGTACCCTGTACTCCGTCGACGAGGTTCGGGCGATCTCCGATCATGTGCATTCCCGCGGCATGGTGCTGCACATGGATGGTGCGCGCATCTCCAACGCGGCGGCAGCGCTGCACCGACCGCTGCGCGACTTCACCACGGACGCGGGCGTCGACATCCTGAGTTTCGGCGGCACCAAGAACGGGCTGCTCTACGGCGAGTCGATCGTGGTGTTGAACCCGGAGGTCTCCGACGGGCTCGTCTTCCTCCGCAAGCTCAACATGCAGCTCGCCTCAAAGATGCGGTTCGTGTCGGCCCAGCTGATCGCGCTGCTCACCGACGACCTCTATCTCCGATCGGCGACCCACGCCAACGCGATGGCGACCCACTTGCGCCGCTCTCTCGAGGTCGCGGTCACGGATGGACGCGTCGCGAACCTGGGGTTCAGCCAGACGACCGCCGCGAACGCGGTTTTCGCCCTGCTGCCCAATGAGTCCGCCGATCGGCTCAAACAGAAGTTCCGGTTCTATGACTGGGACCGTGCGGCGAACGAAGTGCGGTGGATGACCGCCTTCGATACGACCGAGGCGGATGTCGACGCCTTCGTGGCCGCGATCGTGGAGGAGCTCCGGGCGTAGCGTCCCCGCCCTCTCCCGCGCCACATCCGCCACATCCGCCACCCGTTTTTCCCACCACGTGTGCGTTTGAACGTGGAGGTGGTGAGAAAAACGGGAGGGGGATGCCGCGGTGCCAGACGAAATCCGCCAGCGAAGGCCGCCGGACCAGCGGCGAGGTGCTACGGCCGCAACAGCACCTTCACGGCCCGACGCTCATCCATTGCCGCGTACGCCTCGGCCACCTCGGCCAGCGGAAGTTCGAGGTCGAAGACCCGTCCCGGCGTGATTGCCCCGGAGAGCACCTCTGGCAGAAGTTCCTCGATGTAGTTGCGCACCGGTGCGACACCTCCCGCAACCCCGATGTTCGCCCCGAAGAGCGAACGGATCGGCAACTCGGATCCCCCGTTCGGAACCCCGACATACCCGATGCTTCCCCCGGGGCGGGCGGAGCGGATGGCCTGGTCCATCGACTCCTTCGTACCGACGCACTCGAGCAC
>JANMBI010000067.1:0-44567 GCA_031360325.1 Frigoribacterium sp.
AAGCGACCGGGGAGGTAGCCGCGTGCCTTGGCATCCTGCGTCTCGCTGAACAGGGTACGGATCTTGTCGAAGACCCCCGTGTAGGTCGCGGGATTGGAGCGTGGAGTGCGTCCAATCGGTGCCTGGTCCACATGCACGACCTTGTCGAGGTTGTCGAGTCCCGTCACCCGGGTGTGCTTGCCCGGAATCTGCCTCGCTCCGTTGAGCTCATTTGCAAGCACCTTGTAGAGGATGTCGTTGATGAGGCTCGACTTGCCCGAACCGCTGACTCCGGTGACCGCGGTGAAGGTGCCAAGAGGAAACTCGGCGGTGACATTGCGCAGGTTGTTGGCTCGGGCGCCTTCGACGGTGAGCATACGCTCTCGATCGATCGATCGACGTCGTGTCGGGGTCTCGATCGAGAGTCGTCCGGAGAGATAGTCCCCCGTCATCGATGCCGTGTTGGCCAGGAGCGACTCGTAAGAGCCGGAGTGCACGACTTCTCCCCCGTGTTCACCGGCACCGGGCCCGATATCCACGATCCAGTCCGCCGTGCGGATGGTGTCTTCGTCGTGTTCCACGACGATCAGCGTGTTGCCGAGATTCTTGAGCTTTACCAGCGTTTCGATGAGCCGACGGTTGTCCCGCTGATGCAGCCCGATGCTCGGCTCGTCCAGAACGTAGAGAACGCCGGTCAGCCCCGAACCGATTTGGGTCGCAAGCCGGATTCGCTGGGCCTCACCCCCGGAAAGCGACCCAGCCGCGCGCGAGAGATTCAGGTAGCTGAGGCCGACCTCGATCAGAAACTCGAGCCGAAGCCGAATCTCCCGCAACACCTGGGCGGCGATCTTCGCGTCCCGCGCCGACAACTCGAGCCGACGCATGAATTCGAAGGCGTCGATGAGACTGAGCTCCGCGACATCCGCGATATTGTGCCCATCGACGGTGACGGCGAGCACTTCGGGCTTGAGCCGCTTGCCGCCGCACACCGGGCAGTCGACTTCGCGAAGGTATGCCGCGTAGCGCTGCCGTGCGGAGTCGGTTTCCGCCTCCAGGAATTTACGCTCGATGTAGGGGACCACGCCCTCAAAACCGGTCGAGTACGTCATCTCCCGCCCGAACCGGTTCTTCCATTTGACGGTGACCTGGAAGTCGTTTCCCGAGAGGATGGCCGTTTGGATGTCGGCATCGAGGTCGCGCCAGGGCGTTTTGAGCGAGAAGTCGAGATCGGCGGCGAGGCCCTCGAGCAGTCGCTGAAAGTAGTTGAACAGTCCTTTGCCCGACTGTGTCCAGGGCAGAATCACCCCGTCGGCCACGCTGAGTGCCGGATCCCCGAGTAACAGCTCGGAATCGACGGACATCTTGGTTCCGAGGCCCGAGCACTCCGGGCACGCTCCGAACGGTGCGTTGAACGAAAAGGTCCGCGGCTCGATTTCGGTGAGTTGAACCGGATGCCCGTTGGGGCAGGAGAGCTTCTCGCTGAAGTTGCGCCAGGCATCCGGTCCCGTCGCATCGACATAGTTGACGCTCACAAGCCCATCGGTCAACCGCAGGGCGGTTTCGAGGGAATCGGTGAGTCGGGTGAGAATGTCCTCCGCGGCGACAAGCCGGTCAACCACCACCGAGATGTCGTGTTTCACCTGCTTCTTCAGGACCGGCGGGTCGCCGAGTTGGATGAGCTCGCCGTCGACGATGGCTCGGGAGTATCCGCTCGCGGCGAGCTCTCTGAAGAGGTCGACGAACTCACCCTTCTTCTGCGACACCACCGGGCTGACGATCTGATAGCGCACCCCGGGCTCCAAGGTCATGAGCTGATCGGCGATCTGTTGCACGGTCTGACGCTCGATCCTCGCGCCGCAGATCGCGCAGTGCGGAACACCGATTCGAGCCCAGAGCAATCGCATGTAGTCGTAGATCTCGGTGATCGTGCCGACGGTCGAGCGCGGGTTACGGTTGGTGGATTTCTGATCGATCGAAACGGCCGGACTCAAACCGTCGATGAAGTCGACGTCCGGCCGGTCGACCTGACCGAGGAACTGGCGGGCGTACGCGGAGAGGGACTCCACGTAGCGACGCTGGCCCTCCGCAAAGATCGTGTCGAATGCGAGTGACGATTTACCAGAGCCGGAGAGTCCGGTGAAGACGACCAGCGCGTCACGAGGTATCTCCAGGTCGACACCCTTGAGGTTATGAACTCGCGCACCGTGCACGGAGAGCTTCGAACCGGACTCGACGCGGGAAATGGACACTCTATAGATTCTATCCAGACCACCGACAGAGGATCTCGGAACGGCGGCGCATCGCATAGCTGTACCCGGCCGGGTCCGGTCCCGGTACCCCCGCGCCCCGTCTCCGTGCCCCTGAGTGACACGCGCGCCCGCACGTGCGGGCGCGCGTGTCACTCGCAGGCGCGGACGTGCGGGCGCGCGTGGCACCCGCGGGCGCAACGTGCGGGCGCGCGTGTCACTCGCAGGCGCGAACGTGCGGGCGCGGGTGGCACCCGCGGGCGCAACGGAGGTCACGGAACCGAACGCGGTCGGCTACGAAAGGTGACCGGCCGCTTCCATCTGCCGCAGTTCCTTCTTCAGATCGGCCACCTCATCGCGAAGTCGCCCGGCCAGTTCGAACTTCAGCTCCCCCGCTGCCTGAAGCATCTGGTCGTTGAGGTCGCGGATGATCGACTCGAGGTCGTTGGCCCCGGTCGCGGCGAGTCCGCTGTGACGCTTGAGGCTGGGCGTGGGGGCGCGTTTGCGGCCATCACGGCTCGCCAACAGTTGTGCGGTATCGGCACCCTCGCGGCTGAGGGATTCGGTGATGTCGGCGATCTTCTTGCGAAGCGGCTGCGGATCGACGCCGCGTTCGAGGTTATAGGCCACCTGAAGGGCACGACGACGGGTGGTCTCCGAGATGGCCAGCTTCATCGAATCGGTCATCACGTCGGCGTACATGTGCACGGCACCCGAGACGTTGCGCGCCGCCCGACCGATGGTCTGGATGAGCGACGTGGAGGAACGCAGGAAACCCTCCTTGTCCGCGTCGAGGATGGCCACGAGCGATACCTCCGGAAGATCGAGCCCCTCCCTCAGCAGGTTGATGCCGACGAGCACGTCGTACACTCCCTGGCGCAGTTCGGTCAACAACTCGACGCGGCGCAGGGTGTCGACATCCGAGTGCAGATAGCGCACGCGCACCCCGGCCTCACCGAGGAATTCGGTGAGCTCCTCCGCCATTTTCTTGGTGAGGGTCGTAACGAGAACCCGCTCATTCGCGGCCGTTCGCTTGCGGATCTCTTCGAGCAGATCGTCGATCTGTCCCTTGGACGGCTTCACCACGATCTCCGGGTCGATGAGTCCGGTGGGGCGGATGATCTGTTCGACCACGCTGTCGGTGATGCCCATCTCGTACTTTCCCGGCGTCGCCGACAGATAGACCTTCTGGCCGACTCGATCGAGAAATTCGTTCCATTTGAGCGGCCGATTGTCGAGCGCACTCGGCAACCGGAAACCGTGTTCAACGAGGGTGCGTTTGCGGGAGGCATCCCCCTCGTACATGGCGCCGATCTGTGGCACGGTGACGTGCGACTCGTCGATCACCACGAGGAAGTCGTCGGGAAAGTAGTCGATCAGACAGTGCGGAGCCTCGCCCGGCTGGCGTTGGTCGATGTGGCGCGAGTAGTTCTCGATGCCGCTGCAGAACCCGATCTGCTCCATCATCTCGATGTCGAAGGTCGTGCGCATCCGCAGTCGCTGCGCCTCGAGCAGCTTGCCCTCCCGCTCCAGTTGTGCCAGTCGCTCTGCGAGCTCCACCTTGATCGTCTTGATGGCCGCGTGCATGCGTTCCTGACCGGCCACGTAGTGGGACCCCGGGAAGACGGACACCGAGTCGAGTTTCTTCACCACGTCGCCGGTGAGCGGATGCAGGCTGTAGAGCCCCTCGATCTCGTCACCGAACATCTCGATGCGGATGGCCAGCTCCTCGTACATCGGGATGATCTCGATCGTGTCGCCACGCACCCGGAAGTTGCCGCGCGAGAAGTCCACATCGTTGCGTTGGTACTGCATCGATACGAACTTGCGGATGAGGGTCTCGCGGTTGATCGTCATGCCCACCTGAAGCGCCATCATGGCATCCAGATACTCCTCGGAGCTCCCGAGACCATAGATGCACGACACGGTCGAGACGACGATCACATCACGCCGGCTCAGCAGGGAGTTGGTGGTGGAATGACGGAGCCGCTCGACCTCGGCATTGATCGACGAGTCCTTTTCGATGAACGTGTCGGTCTGCGGTACGTAGGCCTCAGGCTGGTAGTAGTCGTAGTAGGACACGAAGTACTCGACCGCGTTGTTCGGCATGAGCTCGCGGAACTCGTTGGCGAGTTGCGCGGCGAGGGTCTTGTTGTGAGCGAGCACGAGGGTCGGGCGCTGCACGGCCTCGATCAGCCAGGCCGTGGTGGCTGACTTGCCGGTGCCGGTGGCGCCGAGCAGCACAACATCGGTCTCGCCCGCGTTGATGCGTGCCGTGAGTTCGGCGATGGCGGTGGGCTGGTCCCCGCTCGGCGTGTACTCGCTGATGACCTCGAACGGGCGCACTGAACGTGTCGGTTCCATGCTTCCAGCTTAGGCAGCACCACTGACAGCGAGCCCGGGTATCACCGTGAGCGGAATCGCCCGCGCCTCGCCCGCGCGCGCCGATCGTGCCCGGTCGAGGTCCACTCGACGATCCTCCGCGCGGAGGCCCACCGCCTGGTGCGTGACGAGTACGGTGATGCGATCGCGGAGCGCCACCCGGAGGTCGCGCATCAGGGACTCCGCAGCCTCCGCGTCGAGGTGCGCGGTCGGTTCGTCGATCAGCACGAGATCGGCGCGGGTCAGCAGTGTGCGGGCGACCGCCACCCGTTGGCGCTCCCCGCCGGAGAGCGCGGCCCCATTCGACCCGATGCCGGTGTCAAGCCCCTCGGGCAGCCGGCGGAGCAACGGTCCGAGCCCCACGAGTGCGAGCGCGTCCAGCATCTCCCCCTCGGTCGGGGCATCCGCGCGGGCGCGGGCGATGAGGAGGTTCGCGCGCAGCGACGAGTTGAACAGGTGGCCCTCCTGCGGGCACCAGCCGATCCGACCGATGGGCAGAACGTTATCCGATCGTCCGTTCACCAGGTACCTCCCCGCCGAGACAGGGAGCTGGCCGATGAGCACCGCGAGGATCGTCGACTTTCCGGAGCCGGACGCCCCGGTCACGACGAGCCACTGCCCGACCCCGACGCGAATGCTCACGTCCTCGAACACCGGTTCGGTGGTGCCCGGCCAGATCGCGGATACGCCGTCGAGTTCGATCTCGGACACCGGGGTACCGACGGTCACCGCCGGCGAAGGCGCCTCCGCGGGCAGCCGCGCTAGCCGCGAGAACACTCGCGCGAGTCTCGGATAGTTCTGCACGGCCGCAACCAGGTCGAGCAGGGGGTCGATGAGCCCGAGGGGAGTGAGGACGAGCACGGCAAGCAGCTCCGGTCGGAGGGCACCGGATGCTATTGCCCCCGCCGTGAGCGGCAGCACGAGTACCGCGGTCAGTCCGCATCCGAGCACCACGACCGCGGAGCCGAGGCCGAGTGCCCGCGCACCGCGACGGGCGGCGCGGCTCGCACGGGCATCCATCCTCTGGAGTTCGGAGCGCACCCCGCCGTCCACCCCGTTCACCCGGAGGTCGTCCGCGGCGGCGAGCATGGCGGCGAAACGCCGAAGCACCCGGGAGCGCACGGCCTGCTCGTACCGGGAGGCCGACCGATCGGCGATGAGGGCCAGTGCCGGGGCGACGACGAGACCGAGCAGGGCGAGTGCGCCGAGGATCGGGAACAGTGGTGGGTACACAATGCCGAGACCCACGACCGCCAGGATGACGCTGAGAGCGCCGGTGACACTCGGGAGAACGACGCGGATGGACAGGTCGCGTACCTCGTCAACCTCCCCGACGAGATGGTCGAGGGCGGTTCCGCCGCGCAGGAGTGCTCGGGAACGAAGCCCGGAGGACGCGAGCCCCGCCCAGATCCGCAGCCGAAGGCCGGAGACCGCGGCGAAGACGGCGCCGTGCCCGGCAAGCCGTTCGAAGTACCGCAGCACGGCGCGCCCGACTCCGAAGAACCGCACTCCGACGATGGCGACCATGAGGTACATCATCGAGGGCTGCTGGCTTGCCCGCACGATGAGCCAGCCGGACAGCGCGGTGAGGCTCAGGGCGAACAGTGTCGCGCCGGTTCCGAGGATGATCGCGCCGACCACGCGGCCGAGCTGCGGGCGGAAGAATGCGACCAGGCTCCGCGCGGTGTGGCGGTCTGTGTCGGCATCGGAGTCGGCAGCGGCAACGGCAGCGGCAGCCCGCGATTGCCCCCGCCGCTCCGGCTCCGCCACGGCGGCGGCGGGCACCGCTCGAGCGGAATCGTCGAGGCGCACGCGTTCATCGGCGAGCAACCTGACCGCCGGGTCGTGGGATGCGACGATCACGGTCGCGACATCCCGGAGGGCGGCGATCTCTGCCACGATGGTCCGGGCGCTGAGGTCATCGAGTTGCGCTGTCGGTTCATCCAGGAGCACGAGTGTCGCACCGGCATCCACCCGAAGCAGCACCCGGGCGAAGGCGATCCGCCGGAGCTCGCCAGGGCTCACCGTCGCCGTGTGCGAGTCCGCGAGGTGGGCGAGTCCGAGGGTGCCGAGGATCTCGTCGATGCGCACTCCGGCACCGCCGTAGGCCTCGAGCTCGGCGCGCACGGACCCGTCGAGAAGAACCGGATGTTGGGGCAGCCAGGCGATTCGCTCCGGGTCGACGCCCGTGACGACACCGGTGACGACACGCGTGACGGCGCCAACGGGGATGCCCGACGGAGTCGGGTCCGACGCGCCGGGCGCGCCATCCGGTATGCGACCGCTCAGCACGCCGAACACGGTCGACTTGCCCGCACCGCTTCTGCCGTCAAGCACGGTGATCGAGCCCCGCCGGGCGGCAAAGGAGAGACCGTCGACGGCGGGTTCCGAACGGCCGGGGTAACGCACGGTAAGCCGGTCGACATGGACCCCGGATCCGTCGGCTCGCGCGAACGCCCGCAGGGTCGGAGCATCCACGATCGCCCGAACACGGGCAAGGGCCTCGCGGCCGTCCGCGGATGCGTGGAATGCCGTGCCGATGTCGCGGAACGGTGCGAAACACTCCGGTGCGAGCAACAGGGCGAGCAGTCCAACCTCGAGAGTCATCTCTCCCGACACGAGCCGCACACCGATGAAGACGGCGACGACCGCAACCGAGATCGTCGCGATCAGTTCCAGCACCAGGGAGGAGAGGAAGGCGGTGCGGAGAGTCTGCATGGTCGTTCGGCGGTACCTCTCGGAGATGCGACCGAGTGCCGCGGTCTGCTCCCGCGCCCGACCGAGCCCGACGAGCACCGGCAGGCCGCGGGCGAGCTCGACGAGGTGATCGGAGAGTCGGGCGAGGGCATCCGTCGCGTCGGCGACCCGCTCGCGGGTGTGCACGCCGATGAGGGCCATGAATACCGGGATCAGCGGAACGGTCAGCACGATCACGATGGCACTCACCCAGTCGGCGAGCAGGATGCGTGCTCCCACGAGCAACGGAACCGTCGCCGCATTCACCAGGGCCGGCAGAAACACCGTGTAGTACTTGTCGAGTTCGTCGAGACCGCGGGTAGCGAGCACGGCAGACCCCTCGGACGCCGCCCCGCCGCCCACGAGGGCGTCGGCCAGCAGGCCGCGGAGATGCTCCTTGGCCCCGAGCAACGCCCGGGACGCGACCACCCGGTGTGCCCAGGTGACGAGGGCGCGCAGGAGGGCGGATGCCGCCCCGACCCCGATCACGAAGGACCAGTCCGCGTCCCGTCCGATCACCCCGACCACGCCCGACGCGAGGGCCGTAGCGAGTCCGACGAGGGCGATCGCCTTGAGCGTGCTGAGCAGGCCGAGCAGGTAGAGCGTTGGTTGCTCGAGGCCGGCCAGACCGGCACGGCGCGACTGTCGAGGGCGCTCGGTCGGCAGCCCGCTCGGCAGTCCGTCCGGTCGCTCTCGGGTCATCGGGCGCGGACCGCCGGGCGCACCGGACGGGCCACCGGAATCTGGGTTGTCCCCACCCGTTTCCGGAACACCCAGTACGTCCAGGCCTGGTAGCCGAGCACGAGGGGAAGCCCGATCGCTGCCACGACAGTCATCACGCCGAGCGTGTATGGCGAGGAGGAGGCATTGCTCACCGTGAGATCGAACCGGTGGTCGATCGTCGAGGGAAGCACGACGGGGAAGACCGCGACGAAGATCGCGGCGACCCCGGTCGACAGGAACACGCCGAAGCCGAGAAACGACCAGCCTTCTCGACCTGCGCGATTGGCCAGCCAGGCGAAGACGACCCCGATCACAGCAACGAGGACCAGCGCCCAACTCACCGGCGAACCGGTGGCGAACTGCACGGCGAGAACCCACCCGACGATCGGGAGCAGGGCGACCGGAGTGGCGACCCGAACGAAGCGGCGGCCGAAGGCGCGCACTGTGCCATCGGTCTTGAGGGCGAGGAAGGCCGCGGAGTGGACGAGGCAGAAGCCGACCACCCCGAGGCCGCCGAGCACGGCGTAGCCCGAGAACCAGGCGAAGGCGCCGCCGACCCGATCGCCGTTCGCGTCGATCGGGATCCCCGTCGTGGTGAGGGCGAGCGCCGCCCCGATGCCGAATGCGGAGACCAGGGAGCCGAGCCCGAGCGCGAAGTCCCAGCCCCGGATCCAGCGCTCAGTCAGACCCTTGCCGCGGTATTCGATCGCAACCGCTCGAAAGATGAGCCCGAACAGCACGAAGATCAGTGGGAGATAGAGGGAGGAGAACAGCGAGGCGTACCAGAACGGGAAAGCAGCGAATGTCGCGCCGCCCGCCGTGATGAGCCACACCTCGTTCCCATCCCAAACCGGCCCGATGGCATTGAGCATCACGCGGCGCTCGCGCCCGTCTCGGGTGGAGAACAACATGTGCATTCCGACACCGAGATCGAACCCCTCGAGGAAGAGGTAGCCGATCCAGAGCACGGCGATGAGCACGAACCAGAGGGTGGGAAGCAGTTCCATTTTCGGCTCTCGAATCTCAGTAGGCGAAGGCGAGTACGTCGCCGGATCTCGGACCGTTCGCATCGTCGTCGTCCGGATGGTCCGCGGCCAGTTCCGGCACCGCGCTCACGACCCCGCCGCGCACAAAGCGCACCAGCAATCGGAGCTCGAAGACCATGAGCACCGCGTAGACGAGGGTGAGGCTCACGAGCGAGAACAACACCTCGCCGAAGCTGACCCCGGGCGAGACGGCCGCGGCGGTGAACAGAAACACCCCGTCGACCCCGCTGGGATTCGGCGCCACGGCGAATGGCTGTCGTCCCATCTCGGTGAAGATCCAGCCGGCCGAGTTCGCGGCGAAGGGCGCGAGAATGCTCGCAACTGCCACCATCATCACCCAGCGCGGTCTCGGGACGGTCCCCTTGCGGGTGAGCCAGAGCGCGAGCGCGGCGGCACCTGCCGCGAGGATGCCGAATCCGATCATGAGTCGGAATCCCCAATAGGTGACCTCCATCACTGGCAGATAGTCGATCGTCTGGCCGGCGCGAGCACCGTACTTCGAGTCGACCGGCAGGGTCGTCCCGTATTTCTGCTGGTACTGCGGAATCAGCTCGTTGATGCCCTTGATGTCGGTGGTGAAGCTGCCGTTGGCCAGGAAGGAAAGCAACCCGGGAATCTCGATGATCGGCGTCACATCGTTGCAGTTCTTCGACCCCAGCTTGCCGATGGAGAGCACGGAGAAGCTCGTTCCGGTGTGGCAGGCACCTTCCGCGGCGGCCATCTTGAGCGGCTGCTGCTGGAACATGAGCTTGGCCTGCGCATCGCCGGAGATGGCAACCCCGCCGAAGGCGAGGATCGCCACCACGGCCCCGATACGGAGGGAGGTGATCCACACGCCGTGATCCGCGCGGTCGCGCCCGGGAATCTCCGGAGCCTCCCCCACGATCACGCGGCCGGTCGCATCCGTCGTATCGATCGAGTCGCGGCGACGCTGCCAGAGCTGGTACCAGGAGATGCCGATCAGGAAGGCTCCGCCAACCCCGAACGCGCCGAACATCGTGTGGGTGAAGGCGGAGATGGCGGTGTTGTTGGTGAGCACCGCCCCGATGTCGGTCATCACCGGGCGACCATTCACGAGGTCGACGCCCACCGGATGCTGCATCCACGAGTTGGCAACGATGATGAAGTAGGCCGACAGGACGGAACCGAAGATCGCGATCCACAGGCTGGCGGTGTGGAGACCGCGAGGTAGCCGGTTCCAGCCGAAGATCCACAGGCCGAGGAAGGTCGACTCGACGAAGAACGCGAGTAGGGCCTCCATGGCGAGCGGCGCGCCGAAGATGTCGCCGACGAATCGGCTGTACTCGCTCCAGGCGAGCCCGAATTGAAACTCCTGCACGAGACCGGTGGCGACGCCCATGATGAAGTTGATCAGGAAGAGCTTTCCCCAGAACTTCGTCATCCGGTAGTAGCGGATGTTGCCGGTGCGGTACCACAGCATCTGCATGATCGCGACGACCGGGCCGAGTCCGAGCGTGAGCGGGACCATCCAGAAGTGATAGACGGTGGTGATGCCGAATTGCCAGCGGGCGATGAGCAGCGGGTCGAACGCGTCCAACGAAGTCTCCGATCACGGCTTCTACAACGTGTAGAACACGTCCATTTGTACACCATGAAGAAGTCCGATTTCTACCGCGTGTAGAATTGTGGCATGGTCACCCTCGGAGAGCTCGAACGAGCCGTAATGGACCTGATCTGGGACTCCCCGTCCCCGCTGACGGCAGCGGACGTGCGGGACGGCCTCGGCGCGGCGCGACGCGACCTGGCGGTGACCACGGTGCTCACGGTACTCGGACGCCTCGAGAACAAGGGGTTCCTCACCCGCGACCGTGCGGCGCGACCGCACCAGTTCCGGGCGACCACCACTCGGTCGAGTCACATGGCCGACCTGATGCACCAGGTGCTCGGGGCCTCGTCCGACCGCCAGGCGGTTCTCGCCCGATTCGTCGGGCGGGTGTCGGCCGACGAGGTCGATGCCCTGCGCCGGATGTTGGACGGCGCATGGCCCCGGTGACACTCACCTGGGTTGCCCTCGCCGCTCTCGCCGTTGCCCTGGCCTGGCCGGTTCCGATCCTCTTGGCCCGCGCAGCCTGGCCGAGTCGAGCTCCGGCCACCGCCCTCCTGCTCTGGCAGGCGATCGCGCTGGCCGGCGGTTTGTCCATGATCGGCGCTCTCCTCTCGTATGGACTGCAGCCGTTCGGCGAAACCCTCGTCGACGGTCTCCTCGCGCTCCCGCGGTATCTGCTGTCCGGAACGCTCCCCGCCGGCGCCGACTTCGGCCAGATGTTCGCGCTCACCGGCGCGGTGCTGCTCACTGTTCACCTTCTGCTCAATCTTGCTCTCACGGTGGTGAGGGCGGAACGCTCGCGCAGCCGTCATCGCCAACTGGTGGCCCTGCTCAGCACTCCGATGCCGGAGCGGCCGGATCTGCGCCTGATCGACCAGGAGGCGCCCGTCGCGTACTGCCTTCCCGGGACGACACGGTCCGTAACGGTACTCTCGGCCGGTCTGATCGAGCTGTTGGACGAGGAGCAGTTGCGAGCGGTGATCTCCCACGAGAACGCGCACGCGACCCAGCGCCACCACCTCGTGCTGCTCGCGTTTCGCGCCTGGCGCGCATCCCTCCCGTGGTTTCCCATCGCCACCCGCGCACTGACCGCTGTCACGACCCTCGTCGAAATGCTCGCCGACGACCGGGCACTGCGCGAGGTCTCCGACATCGCGCTAGCTCGTTCCATCGCCCTCGTCGCGTCGGCGACGGGAGACGGGATCGCCGCCGACCGCGTCGGCAGCTCCTCGGGAATGAACGCGCTCGCCGCCGATGACGACTCCGCCCACCGTCGAATCGTGCGTCTGGTGGATGCCCCGCCACCGCTCGCGGTCCCCACCCGAGTCTTCGTCGTCGCGAGCGGGTTCGCCCTCCTCGCCGTGCCAACTGCACTGCTGCTCGCACCCGCCTTCACCTGACGAGCACACGACGGGTCAGGAGCGGGAGCGAAGCTGGTTCCACAGCGTGTCGGCCTGCGCTAGGGTCTGCTCGAGTGTGCCGTTGGCATCGATAACCACATCGGCAATCGCCAGCCGCTCGGCGTCCGTCGCCTGGGAGTTCAGGCGGTGAATGGCCTTCTCCCGGCTCAGCCCGCGGAGTTCCACCAGACGTCGAAGTCGGGTCTCGGCGGACGCATCGACAACAACGATCAGATCGAAGCCGTGGTAATCGCGCTCGGCGGATGCCTCGGCGAGCAGCGGAACGTCGTACACGACCACCGCATCCGGGTCGCGCTCTGCCGCCTCCGTGAACAGGCGGGCGCTGAGGCGACGGATGGCGGGATGAGTGATTCCGTTGAGGGCGATCCGGGCATCCGGATCCGAGAAGATCAGGGCGCCAAGGGCCGGGCGATCGAGGGATCCGTCGGGGGCGATCACACCGGCGCCGAAGCGCCGAGCGATGGCGGCGAGGCCGGGAGTTCCGGGAGCCACCACGTCCCGCGCGAGCCGGTCGGCATCCACCCGCACCGCCCCGAGTTGCTCCAGGCGGGTGGCGAAAACCGATTTTCCCGAGGCTATGCCGCCCGTGAGCCCGATGAGATACACGCTCGCCATGCTAGCCGGGCCAGCCTCGTTCCGATGTCGTGCTCGCGCTCCACGAGAAAACGGTCGGACCCGTTCGGGTCCGACCGTTCAGTCACCTGCTCGGGAGCCTATCGACTCAGGAGTTCGAGCTCAGCTTCTCGCGAAGCGCGGCGAGAGCCTCGTCGTCCGCCAGCGTGCCGGCGGAGTCTGCGTCGTCGGAGAACGAGGAACCACCGGCGACCGGCGCGTCCGAGATCTCGTCCGCGGTCGCCACCTGCTTCTTGTGAGCTTCCCAACGAGCCTGGGCCGCAGCATAATCCTGCTCCCACTTCTCGCGCTGGGACTCGAAGCCCTCTTTCCACTCGTTGGTCTCCGGGTCGAAACCATCCGGGTACCGGTAGTTGCCCGCGTCGTCGTACTCGGTGAGCATTCCGTAGAGCGCCGGGTCGAACTCGGTGCCCTCGGGGTCGACGCCCTCGTTCGCCTGCTTCAGCGAGAGGGAGATCCGGCGGCGCTCCAGGTCGATGTCGATCACCTTGACGAACACCTCGTCGTTGACCGACACGACCTGTTCGGCCAGCTCCACGTGCTTTCCCGAGAGCTCAGAGATGTGCACCAGGCCTTCGATGCCCTCTGCGACACGGACGAACGCACCGAATGGCACGAGCTTGGTGACCTTACCGGGCGCGACCTGGCCGATGGCATGCGTGCGAGCGAAGACCTGCCACGGGTCCTCCTGAGTGGCCTTGAGAGACAGCGAGACACGCTCGCGCTCGAGGTCGACCTCGAGAATTTCGACGGTGACTTCCAGACCGACCTCGACGACCTCGGAGGCGTGCTCGATGTGCTTCCACGACAGCTCGGAGACGTGAACGAGGCCGTCGACGCCGCCGAGGTCGACGAACGCGCCGAAGTTGACAATCGAGGAGACGACACCCTTGCGAACCTGGCCCTTGGCGAGGTTGTTGAGGAAGGTGGTGCGGCTCTCGGACTGCGTCTGCTCGAGGAGCGCGCGACGGGACAGCACGACGTTGTTGCGGTTCTTGTCGAGTTCGAGGATCTTCGCCTCGATCTCCTGGCCAAGGTAGGGCGTGAGGTCGCGGACGCGGCGAAGCTCGATGAGCGAGGCCGGCAGGAATCCGCGGAGTCCGATGTCGACGATGAGTCCGCCCTTGACGACCTCGATGACCGACCCGGTGACGACGCCGTCGGCATCCTTGATCTTCTCGACATCGCCCCACGCGCGCTCGTACTGAGCCCGCTTTTTGGAGAGGATGAGGCGGCCTTCTTTGTCTTCCTTCTGAAGGACGAGGGCTTCAACCACATCGCCGACCTGGACGACCTCGGTGGGGTCCACGTCGTGCTTGATGGAGAGTTCACGGGAGGGGATTACGCCCTCGGTCTTGTAACCGACGTCGAGGAGAACCTCGTCACGATCGATCTTGACGACGGTGCCCTCGATGAGGTCTCCGTCGTTGAAGAATTTGAGAGTCTTTTCGACCGCGGCGAGAAAGTCTTCAGCAGATCCGATGTCGTTGATTGCGACCTGCTTGGGCGCCTTGTCGGTCGTTACGATTGTCATGTAGTGGTTGCTCCAGGATGGACATTTTTCGGGGCCGGCCGCAGGGAAGTGCTCTGGTTCACAGTTGCTTCATGTGTTTTCCGCGACCGGCAGGCGGATAGATCGTCACAAAAATGCGACGTTTCAGTCTATAGCCCGAAACGGAGCCTCGCCACTTCGGCGGATCCCGCCGGCGCGGACGGTCGGCGGTGATAACCGATGATCTCCCGGGTCGCCTGCCCGTGCCCGGGATGCGCAAACTCGCAGCCCCCCTCGATTCTGTCGGTGAACGAAGCGGAGTACTCGGAGAACTCGCCGATGAGCGGCGGACAATTCGCCGGCGACCTGCTGCCGAAGGTCGGGGCCCGACGTGCCGAACGCGGGCCGGAGCAGGGCCGAACCGGGGACGAAGCAATCACACGGAGTGGCGGAACGAAAGCCCATCCGGTGAGGGCACCTACGCGAGCATTGCCGCCCTCAGGGTGTCCAGCCCGACTCCCCCGATGTCCAGCGCCTTCTTGTGGAAGGACTTGATGTCGAAGGCCCCCCCTTCCCGACGCGCATACTCGTCACGCAACTGCTCCCAGATGCGCTGGCCGATCTTGTACGACGGCGCTTGCCCTGGCCAGCCGAGGTAGCGATTCACCTCGAACCTCACGAAGCCCTCATTCATATTGACATTGCGTCCGAGGAACCCGAAGGCGTAGTCGCCGGTCCAGGGACCGGACCCATCCGGCAGGCGTTTTTCGAGGTGCACACCGATGTCGAGCACGACTCGCGCCGCCCGCATCCGCTGGCCGTCGAGCATCCCGAGTCGATCGGCCGGGTCGTCGAGATAGCCGAGCTGCTCCATCAGGCGTTCGGCGTAGAGCGCCCAGCCCTCGGCGTGACCCGAGGTTCCGGCGTTTCGGCGCCAGGTGTTGAGCAGTGCCTTGTTGTAGACGGCCTGCCCGATCTGCAGGTGATGTCCGGGAACCCCCTCGTGATACACCGTGGTGAGCTCACGCCAGGTATCGAACTCGGTGACGCCCTCTGGCACACTCCACCACATGCGCCCGGCGCGCGAGAAGTCATCCGTCGGCGGCGTGTAGTAGATGCCGCCCTCCTGGGTCGGGGCGATCCGGCATTCGAGGCGGCACACCTCTGGCGGGATGTCGAAATGCACCCGGGAAAGCTCATCGACCGCGCGGTCGCTCGTCTCCTGCATCCATTTCTGCAGGGCGTCGGTGCCGTGAAGCTTTCGCGAACTGTCTTCGTCAAGGAACGCGATGGCCTCCTGCACGGAGGCCCCAGGCTTGATCTCGCGGGCGATCGCCTCCTGCTCTGCGGTCATGCGCGCCAACTCCTCGATGCCCCACTCGTAGGTCTCGTCGAGGTCGACAACGGCTCCGAGGAAGTCGCGGGAGGCGAGGGCGTAGATCTCGCGGCCGACGGCATCCCGTTCCGGCGCGTGCGGGGCGAGTTCATTCTCGAGAAAGTCGGACAGCGTCGCGTAGGCTCCGGCGGCCTCGCGCGCAGCCGCGGCGAGGTCTCCCCGCAGTGCCCCGGGCAGATCGGTGTCGCCGGCCGTCGCTCCCTCGGCCAATTGGAAGAAGAATCCGGTATCGGCCGACTGCTTCCCGGCCTGCGTGACGACCTCACGGATCTGGCGGATGGCCGGCACGTTGCCGGCGGCGATCCCGGTACGCAGCGTCTGGATGTAGCCATCCATCGCCGCCGGGAGGTTGCGCATTCGCGTGGCGACGTGCGACCAGTCCTCCTCTGAGTCTGTCGGCATCAGGTCGAAGATATCGCGGAGACTCTGCGGGGCGGAGGCGATCACATTGAGGTCGCGCTGACCGAAGCCGGCATCGTGTTTGTCGATCTGCAGCTGCAGTTCCCGGCTCAGATCCATCTTGGTGACCTCGTCGACCGCATCGACCGGAGTGGCCGCCTGGATGCTCGCGAGGGTCTTCTTCACCTCGGAGATCACCCGCTCGGCTCCCGCCGGGGAGTAGTCGGCGTATTCGCCCTCGTGGCCGGCCCGACCGAGATACACCCGGTACTCCGGGAAGAGGTCGAGCTCGGTGTCCACCCAGCTCTCGGCGATGGCATCGATCGGGGTGGTGGGACGGGCCGCGTCGGCCCGGTCTGCGTCAGTCATGCTTCGAGCCTAGAACAGACGACCTGTCCTCGCTGTGTCAGTCCTTGTCGAGATCGGTGCCGAGCATCGCGGCGAGCGAGTCGAGGGCACCCTCGGCGCCATTGCCGTCCGACTTCAGAGTCACCACTTCTCCGTGGCCGATTCCGAGGGAGAGCACCCCGAGGATGCTCGCAGCATTCACGGTCTTTCCGGCAGCGCTGGTGAGGGTGACGGGCACTCCGACCTTCGCCGCGGCCTGGCTGAACAGGGATGCGGGACGGGCGTGAAGTCCGACGCTCGAGGCGACGGTGACGGTGCGTTCGGGCATTTCTGACTCCATGTTCTTCGTTGCTCGGGTGGTGGGTGGAGAGGGTGTCAGGGTTCGATGGTGACCTTGATGCCGTCGCCGCGGGCGACGATCTCGATGGCTTCGAGCACGTCGTCCAATGGCAACCGGTGAGTGATGAGATCGGCTACCGGCACGGCGCCGGAGGCGATCAACTCGAGCGCTTCCCTGTTGTGGGCGGGGCTCGAACCGTTCACCCCGACGATCGTGAGTTCACGGTAGTGCACCAGGTTGGAGTCGACCGTGATGGTGGGGTGGTCCTTGGGAAGGCCGCCGAAGAGACTGAGGCGACCCCGGGGTGCGAGCATTCGGAGCCCCTGTTCCTGGGCAACACCGGATGCGGCCGCCGTGATCACGACATCCGCCCCTCTCCCGCCGGTGGCTTCGAGAACAGCGGCGACGGGATCCGCCCCTTCCGAAGCGATGGCCAGGTCGGGGTGCACCAGGTCGGCGGCCTTCCCGAGCCGCTCGGCGTTGAGATCCACCAGGATGATCTTCGCCGCACCGCGCGCTCGGGCGAGGCGCACGTGAAGGCAGCCGATCGGACCGGAACCCACAACCACGACCACATCCCCGTCACCGACGCGCGCGAGCTCCTGGCCGTTGAGGACGCAGGCAAGGGGTTCGGCGAGACTCGCCTCGGCGAAACCGAGCCCCTCAGGAATATGGTTGAGACCGCCGACCCGCAGCACCTCTCGCGGCACGATCATGTACTCCGCGAATCCACCGGGGAACTGATACCCCATCGAAAGCTGATGGGCACATACGGTCTGACGACCGGCAAGGCAGTCGGGGCAGGTACCGTCGGGGATTGCCGCAATCACCTGAACGCGATCGCCCGCGGCGAAGCCCACGACGCCGTGCCCGACATCAACGACCTCTCCGGCGATCTCGTGTCCCATCACCTGAGGCGGGGTCATGTTCGGGTGGCCGGAGCGGGAGATCTTCACGTCTGTTCCGCAGGTGGAGCAGTTGCGCACCCGGATCTTGACCTCGCCCGCGGCAACCTGAGGTTCCCCCATCTCTTCGAGTCGGATGTCGCCTGGCGCGTAGAACCTCGCGACCTTCACTCGTCCCGCTCGTCTTCGGGATCGGGCTTCAGGAGCTCGTAGACCTCGGCACTGGTCGTCGCCGCGCGGAGCGCCGCCGCCCGATCCGGGTCGAGGAGCACGGTGGCGAGCTGGGACAGCAGGGCGATGTGTCCGTTGCCGCGCGCGGCGATGCCGACGCAGACGCGCACATCGTTCCCGTCCCAGTCCACGCCATCCGGAAAGCGAAGAACGACAAGCGCGTCAGACCTCACCGAGTCCTTGCCGGCGAGGGTGCCGTGAGGAATCGCGACACCCTCCCCGACGAAGGTGGAAACCGAGCGCTCGCGCTCGAGCATCGCGTCGATATACGAGGCGTCGATCGCGCCTGCCTCAAGCAGAGCGGCTCCGGTCTGCCGGATCGCGTCTTCCTGGTCCCTCGCGGTCCGGTCGAGTCGAATAGACGACTCGGCCAACAGCGCCGAGAGCTCGGGAGGGGTTCCCTCACTCATCTCCTACGCCTCGAAAGTCTCGCCATTTTGAATGGCCTTGACGATCTTGGCGACCGCAGGGTCCCCAAGGAACAGCTGAAACGGTACCACCGGCACTCCGGGCGCGGCATGGCGGGCGCGATCCGCCAGCCCCGCCTGAGTGAACACCAGATCGGCGTCGCCGGGGATGCTGGCGACCGGCGAATGCGTCACTGTCACCCCACTCTTGGCGAGTTGCTTCTTCAGAGTCGAGGCGAGCATCACACTGCTGCCCATTCCCGCGTCGCACGCAACGATCAGCTTCTTGATGCTTGATCCATCGATTGTTGCCATTTCAATCTCCCTGGGTTTCTGGCCCGAATCAGGCGACGGGCGCCGTCGCGGGCTTGTTCTTGTTGCGCGCGCTCTGCTCGCGGGCCGCCTCGAGGTCGAGACCGCTGTTGTGGTTGCGACCGAAACCGAGCAGCACCGCGCCCACGATGAACGCTACGCCCGCCGAGACGAGGATTCCGAGGAGGATCGTCGGAAGGTCACCCGGGTAGGCCACGAGGATATAGGCGAAGATGCTTCCCGGCGACGCCGGCGCGAGCAGTCCGTCGTTGAACAGGCTGAACATGAGCACACCCGATGCGCCACCGGCGATGGCGGCGATCAGCAGGATCGGCTTCATGAGCACATACGGGAAGTAGATCTCATGGATGCCGCCGAGGAACTGCACGACGATCGCGGCCGGCACCGTGGCGCGGATCGCGACCGGACCGAACAACATCATGGCGACGAGAATTCCGAGCCCGGGTCCCGGGTTGGACTCGAGCATGAACAGGATCGACTTACCGTCCGGACCAGCAGCCTGTTTGGCGGCAAGTGGAACGAGAACGCCGTTGCCGATCGCGTTGTTGAGGAACAGGACCTTCGCCGGCTCGATGATGATCGATGCGAGAGGAAGCAGTTTCGCGTTGATGAGGCCGTCGACGAAAGACGCGAAGACGGTGGTCAGCCAAAAGACGGCCGGCCCGAGTGCGAACACACCGACAAGAGCCGAGAAACCGCCGACGATGCCGGAGGTGAAGTTATCCACCAGCATCTCGAAGCCACCCTTCAGCTTCCCGTCGATCATGCCGTCGATCCACTTCAGGAGCAATGCTGCGAGCGGCCCGATGATGAGAGCACCGAGAAACTGCGGGCCGAGGTCCGCGATCGACTTGGGGGCGGTTCCGCCCGCGGTGGCAAGACCGAGCGCGAGCGGTGACACGATGACACCGATCGTTGCGATCGCGCCCACAACGGCACCGCGCTGGCCGTGGACCGTACGTCCCCCGGTATAGCCGATGAGGATCGGTAGAAGGAAGACGATGATCGGACCGACGATCGACGAAGCCTGGCTGGCAAACGGCACCACGCCGTCCTTCGCCACCGCACCGGTTGCCCGGGCGATCTCGTTGACCCAACCATTCGGGATGAACAGGGCCGTCACCAGGCCCCAAGCGATGAACGCACCGAGGTTCGGCATGATCATTCCGGCGAGGAATGCTCCGCCTCGTTGGATGCGTGCGCGGGCGCCGGTTCCGGCGGCCACGGGAGTGTAGTCGGACATTTCTAGTGGTACTCCTTTGTACGAGTCAGGACTGTACGGATGGGGTTGGTTGGTCTTGGCGGGTGTTAGGTGGCCACGAGTGGCCGATCCAGGTCTGGCTGCCACACCAGGTGGACGTTGGAGTAGGCGATATCGCCCGGACCGGGGACGGAGGTCCCCGGAAGGCTGACGGCCGCGGCGCCCCAGGCGAGAGCCTCGATGAGCGCGGCCCCCTCGTCGGTCTCGTCGATCGAGAACTTGGACAGGAATCCGGCGAGAAAGCAGTCACCAGCGCCGACGGTGCTTCGCGCGTCGAGGACAGTGGACTCACCCACGATCACTCCGCCCTCGCCGACGAGAACGGCTCCGTCGGCACCGAGGCTGACGAGCACTCGCTCGACACCGCGGGCACGTAGGTCCTGAGCCGCCGAAATGACGTCCGCGATAGAAAGGAGTTCACGTCCGACCGCCTGTGCGAGTTCCGCGCGATTGGGCTTGATCACCCGCGGTCGCGTCGCGATCGAGGCCATGAGGGCGTCGCCGCTGGTATCGACGGCGAGGGACGCACCGCCCCTCGCCACCGAACCCATCAACTCGACGAGTTGGGCGTCCGAACATCCGGGAGGCAAACTGCCCGAGAAGACGACCCAGTCCTTCGCCGTGGCCAGGCCGGCGAGAACGCCCGAGAGCGCGGCAAAATCCACCGGGGTCAGCGAGACACCGGGTTCGTTGAACTTGGTGACGGTGCCGTCGGGCTCGGCGACGGTGAGATTGGATCGGGTTCGCCCGTTCACCGGCACGAGCCTCGCGGACACGCCCGCCGCGTCGAGAAGGTCGCCAAGTTCGGCGCCTTCGGCCCCGCCGACGGGCAGCACCGCGATGCTGGCGATGCCGTTCCGCGCGAGCGCACGCGTGAGATTGACTCCTTTGCCGCCCGGTTCGAGAACCGGTGCCGAGGTACGGAGGACTGCGCCCCGCTCGAGGCGTTCCACCTCCACCGTGCGGTCGAGACTCGGATTCAGGGTGACGGAAACGATCACACGATCACCACCGTCGGGCCGGCGTTCTCGATGTCCTCGGCGAACTCCCCGTCGAGTTCGCTGTCCGTGATGACCGTATCGACAACGTTGAGAGGTGCCACCCGGGCGAAGTCTTCGCGACCGAATTTCGTGTGATCCGCGAGAACCACGACCCGGCGACTGGCGTCGATGAGCGAGCGCTTTATGGTGGCTTCGGCGATGTCCGGAGTGGTGAGGCCGCGTTCGACACTGATTCCGTTGGTGCCCATGAACGCGACATCCGCGAAGACGTCGGCGATCTGCGCCTTGGTCCACTCGCCGACCGCGGCGAGAGTGCGCGGACGCACCACACCGCCGAGCAGGTGAAGGTTGATGTTTGGGCGGCCGGTGAGAATTGCTGCGACGGGGATCGAATGGGTGACCACGGTGAGTTCGCGATCAGTCGGAAGGAGCCGAGCCAGCCGCACCGTGGTGGTGCCAGCGTCGAGGATGATCGAGCCGCCATCCGGTAGCTCCTCGAGTGCAGCGCGCGCGATCCGCTCCTTCTGGTCGGCCGAGTGGCCCTCCCGATCGGCGACGTCCGGTTCGTTGCCGTATCGCTCCACCGGAATGGCGCCGCCGTGGACGCGACGCAGAAGCCCTCGCCGTTCCAAGGATGTGAGATCTCGGCGAACGGTCTCGGGTGTGACCGCAAGGTCCCGAGCGAGCCCGGTGACCTCGACACGCCCAATCGAGCGCGCGGTCTCCAGGATCTGCTCGTGTCGCTCTGGGGCGTACATCGGACCTCTTCTTCGTGACCATAACAACATCAGAAATGTTGTTCTGTGCCTATATAAGTCCGTTTGTGCCCGGTTGTCAACTCACACTGTATTCACAGCGAAGGTGTCTTCGGCTTCGATAAGCCTCCGCGGTGCCGGGTGCCACCGGCGCCCGAAGGGGCGGGCGCGAGTGTCACTCACCGCAGCAGAGGCCGCGTGAAGACCGCACCAGCCGTCCGCACCAGGGGCCGCCTCAGTGAGCCGCGGCATCCCAGTTCGCGCCGAGACCGATCTGCACCTCGAGCGGCACGGCGAGTTCCGCCGCGTGCACCATCCGGTCGGTGACCACGGCCGTCAGCGCGTCGAGCTCGCCCTCGGCGACTTCGAACACCAGTTCGTCGTGCACCTGCAGCAGGAGACGGGACGACATTCTGCGCTCCCCGAGATCCTCGGCGACCCCGAGCATCGCGATCTTCAAGATGTCCGCTGCCGAGCCCTGGATGGGCGCGTTGAGGGCCGCTCGCTCCGCATTCTGCCGAAGTACTCGATTCTGGGACTTCAGGTCAGGAAAGGGGCGGCGACGACCGTAGATCGTCTCGGTGAAGCCATCTTCCCTGGCCTGCTCGACCACACTGCGCAGGTAGTCCCGCACGGCACCGAACCGTTCGAAGTAGTCGGTCATCAGCTGCTTGGCCTCGGAGCTCTCGATGCGCAGTTGCTTGCTCAGCCCGAAGGCGCTGAGTCCGTAGGCCAGCCCATACGACATCGCCTTGACCTTCGTCCGCATCGCGGGCGTGACATCCGTCGGATCGACACCGAAGATGCGAGAGCCGACGAACCGATGAAGGTCCTCCCCCGAATGAAAGGCATCGACGAGCCCCGCGTCCCCCGAGAGATGCGCCATGATTCGCATTTCGATCTGCGAATAGTCGGCCGTCAGCAGCGTGCCGAACTCGGGACCGCACTGGAAGGCGGTGCGGATTTCACGGCCGACGGCCGTGCGCACGGGGATGTTTTGCAGGTTGGGATCGGTCGACGAAATCCGTCCCGTGCTCGTGCCTGTCTGGTCGTAGCGGGTGTGCACGCGGTGGTCTTCCGCGATGGCCTTACGAAGAGTGTCGACGATCTGTCGAAGCTTGGTGGCATCCCGATGCTTCAACAACAGGTCGAGGAAGGGATGCGGATTCTGTTCCTGAAGGTCGGCGAGCGAGGCAGCGTCGGTCGAATAGCCGGTCTTGTTCGATCTGGTCTTCGGCATCAACAGGTCCTCAAAGAGGACCTGTTGCAATTGCTTCGGCGATCCGAGATTGATCTCTCGACCGCCGATCTCGGCATAGGCCCGGGTCGCGAGATCCGCGGCGGTTTCCCCGAGCTCACGGTCGAGCCGTTCGAGAATCGACGGATCCACGGTGATGCCGACGGATTCCATGGCCGAGACGACGGGTACGAGGGGCAACTCGATCTCGCGAAGGACCCGAATCGATCCGGCATCGAGTCTCTCGGTGAGGTACTCCGCAAGCCTCAGCACATACCACGCCTGGGTAGCAACACTCACCGAATCTGTTTCGGGAACCAGCTGGTTGGGGTCCGGTTCCGCGAGGTGCTCTCCGAGGTGGGTGTAAACCTGGGCGGCGAGAGGCTGGTCGTGCCCTCCCGGCTTCAGCAGCCAGGCCGCCAGCGTGGTGTCGAAGACGACGCCGTCGAGCGCCAGGCCGGCGGCGCGAAGCCTCTTGAACACCGGCTTGTAGTCGAACAGATATTTGGGAGAGTCGGACCCCAACCACACGGTCAATGCGTCGTAGTCGGGTCGACCCGGCGCCCAGGGAACGAAGGTCGAATCGTCGGGTGAGGCCAGGCCGAATCCCGTGATGCCGTCCGGTCCGAGCTCGAGACACAGGCCGAGCGGTCGAGTGCCGTTGGCGCTGACCGTCGCAATCCAGTGCGCCAGCTCCTCATCGACCAGGGTGCGCACCCCCGGCACCTCGGACTTCGGAGCAGCGGAACCGTCACCGATCGGGCCGGCGGAGACGGGATCCCCGGACGCAGCAGCGATCTTCAACACCCGCTCGAGTAGGGTGCGGAACTGGAGTCGATCGAACACCTCGCGCACGGCGACCTCGTTGATGGGTCGGCGCGCGAGATCCGCAGGACCCACGGGCAATTGAACGTCCGTGAGCAGGTGATTGAGCCGTCGATTGCGGATGGCGCGGTCCTTCTGTTCCCGCAGCTTCTCGCCAACCACTCCGGTGATCTCGTCCGCATGGGCAAGGACCCCGTCGAGTCCGCCGTATTGGGTGATCCATTTGACGGCGGTCTTCTCCCCCACCTTGTCGACCCCGATGAGGTTGTCGCTCGTCTCTCCGACGAGCGCGGCGACATCCGGATACTGGTGCGGCTCGATGCCGTAGCGCTCGAAGACCGCATCCCGGTCGTAACGCTTCAGCTCCGACACTCCGCGGGCGTTCGGATACAACAGGGTGACGTTGTCGTTCACCATTTGGATGGCGTCGCGGTCGCCGGAGACCACGAGCACTCGGAATCCCTGCTCGGACCCCTGGCTCGCGAGAGTCGCCAGAATGTCGTCGGCCTCGTAGTCCTCCCGGGAAACGGTTGTGATCCCCATGGCATGAAGCGCCTCCTCCAACAGAGGCACCTGACCGATGAACTCGGCCGGGGTCTCGCCGCGGGTGCCCTTGTATTCGGGGTACTCCCGGGTGCGGAACGAGAAGCGCGAGATGTCGAAAGCCACAGCCAGATGGGTCGGCTTCTCATTCGCCAACAGGTTGAGCATCATCGAGATGAAGCCGTGGATGGCGTTGGTGTACTGCCCCTCTCGGTTCTGGAAACTGTCCACCGGCAGGGCATAGAACGCCCGGAACGCGAGCGAATGACCGTCGATGACGAGGAGGGTAGGCTTTTCGATGTCCGGCACGAGGCCAGCCTATCCGCGCCCGCCGACAGCCCCCAGCCCGCCAGAAAGAAGCCGATGACCATCATTCCCGACGATCTCGACCCCGAACTTGTGGAGCGGCTGGTGAACTCGGGCGGGGGCGCTCTTGCCCGGAAGATGGGCTTCGAATTCCTCGAATTGTCGGCGGAGCGTTCGATTGCGACGATGCCGGTCGAGGGGAACACTCAGGTCGTCGGTCTGCTGCACGGCGGTGCCCATGTGGTCTTGGGCGAGACCCTCGGCTCCGTGTCCTCTGCCATCCACGCCGGGCCGGGGCGCATCGCGGTCGGCATAGAGATCAACGCGACCCACAGTCGGTCGATCACCTCCGGTCTGGTCACCGGCACCTGCACGGCGCTGAACCTCGGTCGCACTCTGGCCACCCACGAGATCGTGATGCGGGACGATCAGGGTCGACGACTCTCGACCGTGCGGATGACGAACTTCCTGCGCGACGCCTGATCGCTGCCGACTCCTCGCCCGGGCTCTTCCCCGTTGCCGAGGGCGGATGCAGGCTCCCCCACCCGGACTCCTCCCCGTTGCCGAGGGCGGATGATTGCGCGGACACGCCGCGGGGATGATGCGGTGAGCGGCGTGTCGTGCGGGGCATCCGCTCTCGGCAACACCACGGCACCACGGCAACACCGCAACACCGCGGCAACGCCACGGCAACACGGCAACAACGCCGCAACAGCGGCAGGGATCGGCAGGAACCGAAGCGAGCTGCCGGGCAACTGCGGCGCGAGCTACTTCTTCGCCGAAAGCTGCTCGATGATCGCCTGAGCCACGTCGTGCATCGTGAGTCGACGATCCATGGATGCCTTCTGGATCCAGCGGAACGCCTCGGGCTCGGTGAGACCCATCTTGTCGTTGAGCAGCCCCTTTGCGCGGTCGACGAGCTTGCGAGTCTCGAATCGCTCGACGAGATCGGTCACCTCCGCCTCGAGGGTGATGATTTGCGCATATCGGGCGAGAGCGATCTCGATGGCCGGCAGGAGATCGTTCGGGGTGAACGGCTTCACGACATAGGCGAGAGCACCGGCTTCGGTGGCCCGCTCCACGAGCTCCTTTTGGCTGAAAGCGGTGAGCAGAACGACGGGCGCGATGTGATTCTTGGTGAGACGCTCCGCGGCGGAGATTCCGTCGAGCAGTGGCATCTTCACGTCCATGATCACCAGATCGGGGCGCAGTTCGGTGGCGAGCGCGACGGCAGTCTCGCCGTCGCCGGCTTCACCGACCACCTCGAAGCCGTGGTCTCGGAGGGTTTCGACGATGTCGAGGCGGATGAGGGACTCATCCTCGGCCACCACCACGCGGCGGGGGGTCTGAGTGGCGTTTTCCTGGTCTGGCACGGTAACAACCCTACGGTATTCTTGGCATCGGTATCGTGCGCCGGTGTGGCGGAATGGCAGACGCGGAGCACTCAAAATGCTTTGCTCGAAAGGGCGTGGGGGTTCGAGTCCCCCCACCGGCACGAATGCTTTCATGCACGCCCGTCGCGCTGGTCAGGTCCTGGCCGTCGCCACGAAAGCGGTGACGAGCGGATGGGGCGAGGCCGTCATCCAATCACGAAGCGCCGCGACGGTTCGATCTCGTCTCTCCGGCATGAGTGCGGACAGGACCGGACCATACGGCGTGCCGAGAATCCCTCCGACCGCGTCATCGACACTCGGCCAGTCCAGGCGTAGTGAGGTCGTGTTCACGGTCGTTTCGGTGAACGGCGCGAGGAGTTCCGTGAGCCGAGCACGGGTCATCTTGAAGGAATCGAAGTCCCACGCCCGCGGGAACGGTTCGTCAATTCCCTCGTCGCGGAGCACGTCGCCGTAGCTGTCGAAGGGCTCGAGGCGCATGCCCGCTACCCAGACAACGATTCCGAGCCGGCCGCCCGGCCTCAGCACTCTCTTCACCTCGCCAAGCGCAGCGCCCTGATCCCGCACAAACGGCAGACCATGTTGGCAGAGCACGACGTCGACCGAATGGTCCTCGAGCGGGATCTCGGTGGCGGCCGCCTCGAGCGTGTCAATGGGTGCGCCGTCCGGATCGACCCCCAGGGGGACTGCCGCGAGCATCCCGGCACTGATGTCGCTGGCGATCACCCGGCCGGTCGGACCGACGACGGTCGCCGCCGCCCGTGCCACGGCACCCGTGCCGGACGCGACATCCAACACCGTCTGCCCCTGCTCGAGGTTCGCCGAGTCGACGAGGACCTTCGCCCAGGGGGCGAACACCGTCGGGAGGAGATAGTGGCGATAATTTTCGGCGATCGAATCCGACTGGAACAGTCTCGATCGAGCTTCGTCGTTCATGGAGCACTCCTCGCGGGTGGGCCGGGTGGCACCCACCTCTCTGACTCAGGTCACCGCTTCCGGAGCCGGCAACGCGACTCTACCTACCCCGACGACCCGCCATCTAGTGCCACCCCCATGAACCGGTCGTGGGCCGCTCCGCCCGTGCGCCCGCCGGTGCGGATCGGGCACGCTCTCGCGGCGTCGACGACACGTCGACCGGCGCGGTCCCTAGCCGGGAGACGGGCGTCCCGGTCTGGGGTCGCGCCGGGGTTTCTGGCGCGCCGGTTCCCCGCCAACACGACCGCCACGCGGTCTGCCGTGATCGGCGAACTCCTCGCGGAAGTAGCCCAGTGTGCACCGTCCCCGCTCGAGCCGGCCGCCCGTTCGCAGAACCCGTCCGCCGTCTTTCCGACAGGTCGATTCGATGAACAGAGAACCGCCGGACAGCTCGCCGAATCGGAGACACCATGTACTCGTCATCGGTGGTGTGACGGATTTCGGTACAACCCGGATTCGGCCGCTCCCGTCGCCGATCGACCCAAGGACCGGAGCCGCTTGTGGCGGTCGCGGGAAGCAGATCGAACTGACGCGGTGGCTGTCCGTTCCGGTTCTCAGAACCGATCACGACGATCCGCCGCGGTCGCCAGGAGCCCGACGAATGGTGCGTGGTGGTAGCGGTGGGTCGAGTGCGTCGAATGCGCCGGCTCGCCGTGGGGACGGGGGAAACGGCGCCGTCCGGGAAAGTGCGATCGCCGGGGCATCGGGGCATCCGGGCGCCGGGGCATCCGGGAATCGGGGCATCCGTGCATCGGGGAGCGGCGACGCGGGACTCCCGAGTCGGATGTGCGGCGAACCGGTGAGCACACGCCGCGCCACCGGCACATCCACGTCATCGAGGCGGGCGATGGCCCGGTCCGGCCCGCGGACGGTCACGGAGACACCGACATCGGCGATCTCCTGTGCGATCCAGCAGATGTCCGCACCTCCGACGCTTCGCCCACGCGGCGACATCCCCGGGTGATTGGCGACGAACGTGATTTTCCTTCCCGACGCACTGATCGTGCCGTCGAGCCGCGCACCTGCACCGGAAGAAGCGGTGCCGGCCGAAGCGGGATCGGCCGAAGCGGTGCCGGCCGAACGAGTGTTGGCCGAAGCGGTGCCCGAGAAACCGGTGTCCGGCACCCGAGCACTCTGCTCATCCAACGAGAAGCCGAGGTCGGTCCCGTCGCTGATGCTGCGTCAATCCGGGCCGGCCGGATCGTCGAACGGGTCGGGAACCGGGGTTCGGTCCGTCCCGATGAAATCCGTCAGAGCTGACCGAACTCCCCGTACCGAAAGCCGCGAGGCCAGCCGCCGATTTCACGGCGGGCGGCCGGTCTCGCGCCGGGTTTCACCCGGTGCTCCCGGAGGTCAGTCCGCGGCGTAGGCGGGCGCTACGGCGTTGTGGGCATCGCCGACACGATGCACGCGCATGTCGTTCGTACCGCCCGAGATCCCGGGAGGGGACCCGGCGATCACCACGACCTTCTCGCCAACGGCGGCTCGATTCTGTCCCAGCAGGATGTCATCGACCTGCCCGAACAAAGCGTCCGTGTGGGTCTTGCGTTCGACCCGGTAGGTCTCGGTGCCCCAGACCCACGCGAGCCGGTTGCGGATGCGCTCCTCCGGAGTGAACGCGATGATGGGTATGCGGTGCCGCAGTCGCGACATCCGCCGCACGGAGTCCCCCGATTCGGTGAAGACGCAGAGGAACTTCGCCTCCACGAACTCCGCAACCTCCGCGGCCGCGAGCGTGATCGCGCCTCCCTGGGTCCTCGGCTTGGTTCCGAGCTCGGCGATTCGTTCCAGCCCGTGCTCCTCGGTCGAGGTGATGATTCGCGCCATCGTCTGAACCGTGACGACCGGATACTCCCCCACGCTGGTCTCCCCGCTCAGCATCACGGCGTCCGCCCCGTCGAGAACCGCGTTGGCGACGTCGGATGTCTCGGCCCGGGTGGGGATGGGGCTCGAAATCATCGATTCGAGCATTTGCGTGGCAACGATGACCGGCTTGGCCATCCGGCGCGAAAGCTCGATCGCGTGCTTCTGAACGATCGGGACAGCCTCGAGGGGCAGTTCGACGCCGAGGTCGCCGCGCGCGACCATGATCCCATCGAAGGCGTCGATGATCGCCTCGAGATTGTCGACGGCCTGAGGCTTCTCAATCTTGGCGATCACCGGAAGCCTGATGCCCTCCTCCGCCATGATTTCGTGCACCCGAAGGATGTCTTCGGCGCTGCGGACGAAAGACAGGGCGATGAGATCGGCGCCGAGCCTGAGTCCCCAGCGGAGGTCCGCTTCGTCCTTCTCCGATAGCGCCGGCACGTTGACGGCCACGCCGGGAAGGTTGATTCCCTTGTTGTTGGACACCGCTCCGGCGACGACGACCTCGGTGGTGACGACGGTGCCGTCGGTGGAGATCACCCTGAGCTTCACCTTGCCGTCATCGATCAGCAGCGGGTCTCCGGCCTTCACGTCGTTGGGCAGACCCGCGAAGGTCGTGCTCGACAACTCTCGGGTTCCGAGAACGTCTTCGATGGTGATCTTGAAGATGTCTCCGACCTCGAGCTCGTATGGGCCGTCCTCGAACTTGCCGAGCCGGATTTTCGGCCCCTGCAGGTCGACGAGTACCGCGACGGCGCGTCCGGAGTCGGCACTCGCCTTGCGAATGTTGCCGAAGACCTCCTCGTGCACGTCGTAGGTGCCGTGGCTGAGGTTCATTCTGGCGACGTCCACCCCGGCATCCACGATGGCACGGATGTTCTCATAGCTGGCCGTTGCCGGGCCGAGGGTTGCGACGATTTTTGCGCGTCTCATTGTGTGTCTTTCTTTCTGGTGTGGGATTGCTCTGGAGGAGATGGTCGGGGGATGTGACGGCCTAGATGGTGATGGCGCGGTCGGTCGGTCGGACCGGAGAGGGGAGTTCCGTATCGCCCTCGAGGAAACGATCGACCGCGGCCGCCGCGGCCCGTCCCTCGGCGATGGCCCACACGATGAGGGACTGGCCGCGGCCGGCATCCCCGGCGACGAACACTCCGGATTCGCTGGTCTGGTATGCGGCATCACGTTCGATGTTGCCCTGGTCGACGGGCAGCCTCAACTGACTCTGAAGCGTCTCCCCTTCCGTGCCGGTGAAGCCGAGTGCGAGCAGAACGAGATCCGCCGGGATCTCTCGATCGGTACCGGCCTTGGGTACTCGACGACCGTCGAGGTATTCGGTTTCGGCGACGCGAATCGCCCGCACTTCTCCCGCATCATTGGCGAGGAATTCGATCGTCGAGGCCAGATAGACCCTCTCGCCGCCCTCCTCGTGGGCACTTGACACCTCGAACAGAGTCGGGGACATCGGCCAGGGCTGGTGGACCGGGCGTTCGTACGGCGGCTGGAGTCCGATCGCCAGGTTCGTGACCGACCGGGCCTGCTGACGGTGCGCTGTGCCGATGCAGTCGGCTCCGGTATCCCCGCCGCCGAGGACGACGACATGCTTGCCGTCCGCGGTGAGTTGGTCGACAATCGCGTCCCCGGCCCCCACCCGATTCTGCTGGACGAGGTACTCCATGGCGAAGTGCACCCCGGAGAGATCCCGTCCGGGGATCGGCAGATCCCGTGGCCGCAACGCACCGGTTGCCACGACCACCGCGTCGTAGCGTGCCCGCAGGTCGTCCCAGGGTATGTCCACCCCGATGTTCACGCCGGCTCGGAATCGCGTGCCCTCGGCCTGCATCTGCTTGAGACGGAGCTCGATGTGCTTCTTCTCCATTTTGAAATCCGGGATGCCATACCGCAGCAGTCCCCCGATGCGGTCATCCCGCTCAAAGACCGCCACCGTGTGTCCGGCCCGGGTGAGTTGCTGAGCGGCGGCGAGTCCCGCCGGACCGGAACCCACCACGGCCACCGTCTTGCCGGTGAGCCGCTCGGGCGGATGCGGTTCGACCCAGTCGTTGGCGAAGGCCTGATCGACGATGGAGACCTCGACATTCTTGATGGTGACCGCCGGTTGGTTGATGGCCAGCACGCAGGACGATTCACACGGTGCCGGGCAGAGCCGTCCGGTGAACTCGGGAAAGTTGTTCGTGGCGTGCAACCGTTCGATCGCCTGGCGTCCCTCTCCCCTCCAGGTGAGGTCGTTCCATTCCGGGATGAGATTGCCGAGCGGGCAGCCCTGGTGACAGAACGGAATTCCGCAGTCCATGCACCGACCGGCCTGCTTACGGACGGTCGCCGCGTCGCCCTGCTCATACACCTCTTTCCAGTCCATGAGCCGCAGCGCGACGGGCCGACGGGCCGGGAGCTCCCGGTCGCGAACCTTCAAGAATCCCTTGGGATCACCCACCGGTCACCTCCATGATCCGTCCCCACGCGATGTCCCCGTCGGGGTCGAGCCCCTCTTCGACCGCCGTCGCCCGGGCGGCGATGACCGCGGCATAGTCCCGGGGTAGGACCTTGACGAACCGCGCCATCGATTCTTCGCGATCTTCCAGCATCCGAGCGGCCACGGCGGACCCGGTGTGGGCGACGTGCTGCTCGAGGAGATCGGTCACGATGGCGATGTCCGCCGAACCGAGCGGGAGCAGAGCCAGCTCCCCCGTGGCGAGGGCCTCGCGGTTCACCCGCTCGGGTGCGAGCCGATAGACATACGCCGTGCCACCGGACATCCCGGCTCCGAGGTTTCGCCCGGTATCACCCAGGATCACCGCCAGACCACCGGTCATGTATTCGAGGGCATGATCACCGACACCCTCCACCACGGCGGTCGCACCCGAATTACGCACGAGGAATCGTTCCCCCACGATCCCGCGCAGGAAGAGGCTGCCCTGGGTCGCACCGTAGCCGATCACGTTACCCGCGATCACGTTCCGTTCGGCCGGATACACGCTGTCGCGGTCGGGACGCACGATGATCTGGCCCCCGCACAGCCCCTTACCGACGTAGTCGTTGCTGTCTCCCTCGAGGCGAAGAGTGATGCCGCTCGGCACGAAGGCCCCGAAGGACTGCCCGGCGGTACCGCGAAGGGTGATGTCGATGGTACCGGCAGGAAGTCCGTTCTCCCCATAGCGGAGCGTCACCTCATGGCCGAGCATGGTTCCCACGGCCCGCTCCGTATTGCGGATCGGGAGGGTGATCGAGACCGGCTCCGCGCTCTGGAGAGCCGCCGCACTCTGCCGGATCAGTTCGACGTCGAAGTGTCTGTCGAGTTCGTGATCTTGCTTCGACACATTGAAGCGCGGCTCCTCCGGCCCGAAAACCGGGCCCTGAAGGATGGGCGTGAGGTCGAGTCCATCGGCCTTCCAGTGGTTGACCGCACGGTTCACATCGAGCAGTTCACTGTGCCCGACGGCCTCTTCGATCGATCGGAACCCGAGTGCCGAGAGGTACTCGCGCACCTCTTGGGCCAGGAACTCGAAGAAGTTGACAACGAACTCCGGCTTTCCGGTGAAACGCTTGCGCAGTTCGGGATTCTGGGTCGCGACCCCGACCGGGCACGTATCGAGATGGCAGACCCGCATGAGGATGCATCCGGAGACGACCAGCGGCGCGGTCGCGAAGCCGAACTCCTCGGCCCCGAGCAAAGCGGCGACGATCACGTCTCGCCCGGTCTTCATCTGTCCATCCACTTGGACCACCACTCGGCCGCGCATGCCGTTGAGCATGAGGGTCTGCTGGGTCTCGGCGAGTCCGAGCTCCCAGGGCGTGCCGGCGTGTTTGAGCGAGTTGAGCGGGCTCGCCCCCGTGCCGCCGTCATGGCCGGAGACCAGGACGACGTCGGCGAGAGCCTTGGTGACCCCTGCGGCGACCGCTCCGATACCCGACTGACTCACGAGCTTGACGTGGATTCGCGCGTCAGGGTTCGCCCGTTTGAGATCGAAGATCAGCTGCTTGAGATCTTCGATCGAGTAGATGTCGTGATGCGGAGGGGGGCTGATCAGCCCGACACCGGCGGTGGCATGGCGGGTTTTGGCTATCCAGGGGTACACCTTGTTCGACGGCAACTGGCCGCCCTCGCCGGGTTTCGCGCCCTGCGCCATCTTGATCTGGATATCGGTCGCGTGAGTGAGATACATGCTCGTCACGCCGAACCGTCCGGAAGCGACCTGCTTGATCGCGCTGCGACGCTCGGGGTCGAGCAGTCGCGCGGAGTCTTCGCCGCCCTCGCCCGTGTTGCTCTTGGCACCGAGACGGTTCATCGCGATCGCGAGGTTCTCATGGGCTTCGCCGCTGATCGAGCCGTAGCTCATTGCTCCGGTCGAAAAGCGCTTGACGATGGATGCGACGGACTCGACCTCGTCGATGGGCACCGCCGGGCGGGCCCCCTCGCGCAGCGAGAACAGGCCGCGAAGCGTCATGAGATTTCCGGCCTGTTCATCCACCAGCCTCGTGTACTCCCGAAAGATGTCGTAGCGGCGAGAGCGGGTCGCGTGTTGCAGCCGGAAGACCGTGTCCGGGTTGAACAGGTGCGGCGGCCCGTCGCGGCGCCACTGGTACTCCCCACCGATCGCGAGTCGCTCGTGGGCGAGGATCGCTCCGTCCTCGGGGTAAGCGGCCGAGTGCCGGGAGGCGCTCTCGGTCGCGATCACGTCGATGCCCACCCCGCCCAGAAGGCTGGAAGTGCCGGTGAAGTACCGGTCGACGAATCCCTGGTCGAGCCCGACCGCCTCGAAGGCCTGGGCTCCGGCATAGGAGCCGACCACCGAGATCCCCATCTTCGACATGATCTTCAACACGCCCTTGCCGAGAGCCTTGATGAGGTTCTTCACTGCCGTGTGGGCGTCGATCGTGGCGATCAGGCCGCTGCGCACGAGCTCTTCGGCGGTCTCCATGGCGAGGTAGGGGTTGATCGCCGACGCACCGTAGCCGATCAGGAGTGCGACGTGATGGACTTCGCGCACGTCGCCGGCCTCGACGATGAGTCCCACCTTCATGCGGTTCTGGGCGCGGATGAGGTGGTGGTGCACGGCGGCAAGCATCAGTAGGGATGGCACGGGAGCCAGATCCTTATTGGAGTCCCGGTCCGAAAGCACGATGAACAGCGCGCCGTCTTCGATGGCACGATCCACTTCCTCACACATCTCGGCGATCCGCTGCTCCATGGCGGTGGGACCCCGATCGACTCGATAGAGGCCGCGGATGGTGCGGGTGGGGGTGAAACCGTGCCGCGACGACTTCGGGGCGATGTGCTGGATCTTCGCGAGTTCATCGTTGTCGATCACCGGAAAGTCGAGAACCACCTGGCGCGCATGCTCCGGCGTCGCATCGAGCAGATTCCGCTCCGGACCGAGCCCAAGACCAAGCGAGGTGACGACTTCCTCGCGGATGCTGTCGAGCGGCGGGTTGGTCACCTGCGCGAATGCCTGGGTGAAATAGTCGAAGAGCAGTCGCGGTCGAGCGCTCAACACCGCTATCGGGGTGTCGGACCCCATGGCGCCGAGCGGCTCGGCACCGTTCTCCGCCATCGGTTTCAGCAGGATTCGCACCTCTTCCTCGGTGTAGCCGAAGGTGCGCTGGCGTCGGGTGACCGAAGCTGGGGTATGCACGATGTGCTCGCGGTCGGGCAGGTCCTTCAGATTGATCCGTCCGCCGGCAAGCCAGGCGCCCCAGGGCTGGGAGGCGGCGAGCTCCGTCTTGATCTCGTCGTCTTCGATCAGACGTCCCGCTTCGGTATCGACGAGGAACATCTTGCCGGGCCGCAAACGACCCTTTCGCACGACCCGCCCCGGCGCGATGTCGAGTACGCCCATTTCGCTCGCGAGCACGACGAGTCCGTCGTCCGTGACAAGGTACCGTCCGGGCCGCAGGCCGTTGCGGTCCAGGGTCGCGCCCACCAGGGAGCCGTCTGTGAAGACCAGGGCGGCCGGTCCATCCCACGGCTCCATGAGCATCGAGTGATACTCATAGAAGTCGCGGCGGGCGGGTTCGATGTCGAGTTGGTTCTCGTACGCTTCGGGAACCATCATCATCATCGCGTGCGGAAGCGACCGTCCGCCGAGGTTGAGAAGTTCGACGACCTCGTCGAACGACGCCGAATCGCTTGCGCCGGGAGTGACGATGGGAAAGATCGGAGCGAAGTCGCCGAGCAGGTCGGACTCGAGCTGAGACTGACGCGCACGCATCCAGTTGCGATTGCCCTGAACGGTGTTGATTTCCCCGTTGTGCGCGATCATGCGGAAGGGCTGGGCGAGCGGCCACGACGGGAAGGTATTCGTGGAGTAGCGCGAGTGGACCAGCGCAAGCCTCGAGGCGAACCGATCATCGGACAGGTCGGGGTAGAACGGCTCGAGTTGCAGGGTGGTGACCATCCCCTTGTAGACGATGGTCCGACAGCTGAGCGAGGGAAAGTAGACGTTCGCCTCGCGCTCCGCACGCTTGCGGAGGCGGAACGCCTGCCGGTCGAGAGCGATGCCTCCCACGGGCTCGCCCTCGCTTCCCGGGAAATTCGAGCGAAGGGTGCTCGCCAGGAACAGTTGCTCGAAGGAGGGCATCGCCTCGCGGGCGAGGTGACCCAGACCGTCGGGACGCACCGGAACCTGTCGCCAGCCGAGCACGGTGAGATTCTCCTCGACCGCGAGGGCGGCGATGTGGACCTTGACGGCCGCCCGCTCGTCCGAATTCACGGGGAGGAAAGCGGTGCCAACGGCGTATTGACCCGCCGGGGGAAGGTCGAAACCTGCGACAGCCCGGAAAAAGGCATCGGGAATCTGTGTGATGATCCCCGCGCCGTCACCGGTTCCCGCGTCCGACCCGATCGCACCACGGTGCTCGAGGTTGCGAAGTGCGGAGAGGGCGAGATCGATGATGTCGTGGCCGGCGGTGCCGCGCAGGGTGGCGACCATCGCGAGTCCGCAGGCATCCCTTTCCCGGCGCGGGTCGTACATCCCGATTGCGCCGGGAGCGGTGCTGAAGCGGGAAAAAGGTGGCGTGAGTGCCATGCTGAAACCGTCCTCACGAGGTTACGTTGGCAAGTGGGACGGCGGCGGCCCGAGAGGATGAAGTCCGAGGTAGTGGTGGTTGCGGGACGCCGGGGTGCGGCATCCGTCCCGCGATACCGTCATTCACGGTCTCGCTGTTAAGACTTCAGGCGAGTCCCGCTTGTGACGGACTTCCCGCTGTTTGCGGCGCCCACGCTCGTCGCGGCGGGTGCCATCTCCGATCCGGACGCCGAACTGCTGTCGAGATCGGCGACGCTGTCGGCCTCATCGAACTCCGAATAGGTGTTCTCCGAGTCTATCGCAGGCCTCGGCGCCCATTCCCTCCCCGGCCGGTAAGCGCTCGGCTCGAATCCGGGATGCCGACGCGACTGAAGGACGTAGATGAGGATGCCGGCGACGATGGCAGCCCAGGCAACCCACACGTTGGTCCGCACCCCGAGGAAGATCAGGCTCGGGTCGATTCGGATCGACTCGAAGACACTGCGACCGACGCCGTACCACATCAGGTAGAGGGCAATGGTCTTGCCCCACTGGAGCCGGAATCTCTTCGACAGGAAGACGATCAGCAGTGCGCCGATCACGTTCCAGATGATTTCATAGAGAAACGTCGGCTGGAACAGGGTGCCGGCGGGGAGCCCCACCGGGAACGCCGGGTTGTTCGCCTCGATCTGGAGTCCCCACCAGCCGTTCGTCGGGATGCCGAAGAGCTCGTGATTGAAGTAGTTGCCGACCCTGCCGAAGGCCTGGGCGATCAGGAGCCCGGGCGCGACCGCGTCGGCGAAGGTCCAGAACCGCAACCCGGTGACTCGGCATCCGATGTACACGCCGAGCGCGCCGCCGATGAGCGACCCGAAAATCGCAAGGCCGCCCTCCCAGATGTAGAGGATGTGGAGCATCTTCTGGGCGGAACCGAAATAGTCGTCCGGGTGCGAGAGCACATGGAAGATCCGCGCGCCGATGATGCCGAGCGGGACCGCCCAGAGCGCGACATCGAGCACCACGCCCGGCTCCGCCCCGCGCGCCTTCAGGCGGCGGTTGGTGAGAAGAGTCGCTGCCACGATCCCGATGAGGATGCAGATGGCGTAGGTGCGAAGGGTGAGGTTGGGCGAGACAAACGCGAGGCCGATGCTGTTCAACCACTCGCCGACCGGAATCGCCTGCCACGATCCGCTCGGGCTGGGGATGCTCAGGGGAACTACCACGCTCGAAGGTGCCCTTTCGTACCGACGCTCTGGTGCGTCTCGTGCTGACCTCGGCTCTCGCGAAGACTACCTAAGCGTACCGCTCGACAGGTTCGCCGCGGTCGCCGCGACGGCGGACACACCACCGTCGGAGAGAGCCGTGACCAGCGCGGAGCCGACGATCGCACCATCCGCGTACTCGAGGACCTCTCGCACCTGCTCCGGGGTGGAGATGCCGAGTCCGACGCAGGCGGAGGTCGCCCCTGCCTCACGGAGCCGAGCCACGAGCACCCGGGCCGCGACATCCACGTCACGTCGCGCGCCGGTGATCCCCATGGTGGACACCGCGTAGACGAAGCCGCGGCTCCGGGAGACGGCCTGTTCGAGACGCGCGTCGGTGGAGGATGGAGCGGCGAGAAACACCCGGTCGAGACCGGTGCGGGCGGACGCCGTCAACCAGTCCCGGGCTTCGTCAGGGACCAGATCGGGGGTGATGAGTCCGGCACCGCCCGCGGCGACGAGATCGTCCGCGAATCGATCGACGCCATACTGCACGACCGGGTTCCAGTAGGTCATCAACAACACCGGAACACGGGTGCGGGAGGTGATCTCGGCGATGGCCTCAAAGCCGTGGCGGAGTCGAAAGCCGGCAGAAAGGGCCGCGAGGGTGGCGGCCTGAATGACCGGGCCGTCCATCACCGGGTCGGAGTACGGCAGTCCGAGCTCGATGACGTCGGCGCCGTTTTCGGCAAGGGCGACGGCCGCCTCGATGCTGGTGCGCAAGTCGGGAAACCCGACAGGGAGGTACCCGACCAGAGCGCCGCTGCCGGCGGCAACACGTGCGGCGATCGCCGACTCGACCGAGCTCGAGATCGAATCGTTCACGCGTCCTCCTCCTCGGCCGAGCGCGTAAGGGCAGCGGTGTCCAGAATGTCGAAGTAGGCGCCGGCGGTCTCCATGTCCTTGTCACCACGTCCGCTGAGATTGACCAGGATGGTGGCGTCGGCCCCGAGCCGACGGCCGAGCGTCAGCGTTCCGGCGAGGGCGTGAGCCGATTCGATTGCCGGAATTATCCCCTCCGTCATCGACAGGAGTCGCATCGCCGCCATCGCCTCGTCATCCGTGATCGGCAGGTAGTGGGCGCGACCGATGTCGGCCAGCCACGCGTGCTCCGGACCAACTCCGGGATAGTCGAGCCCCGCCGAAATCGAATGCGACTCCATGGTCTGGCCGTCCTCGTCCTGAAGCAGATAGCTCCGGGCTCCGTGAAGCACGCCGGGGCGACCCTTCGTGATCGTCGCCGCGTGCCGCGGGGTGTCCGCGCCGTCTCCGGCCGCCTCGTAGCCGTACAGCGCCACGCCGGGGTCGTCGAGGAAGGCGTGAAAGATTCCCATCGCATTCGAACCACCGCCAACGCACGCGGTGACCGCGTCCGGCAGCGCACCGGTGAGTTCCAGAACCTGCGCCCGAGCCTCCTCACCGATGATCTTGTGGAAGTCGCGCACCATCACGGGAAACGGATGCGGGCCGGCGACGGTGCCGAGCAGGTAGTGGGTGTCGCCGACATTGGCCACCCAATCACGGAGGGCCTCGTTGATCGCGTCCTTCAGGGTGCGGGAGCCGGCGGTCACCGGGATCACCTCGGCCCCGAGGAGGCGCATGCGTGCCACATTGAGCGCCTGGCGCTCGGTGTCCACCTCGCCCATGTAGACGACGCACTCCATGCCGAACAGCGCGGCGGCGGTAGCTGTGGCCACACCGTGTTGACCGGCGCCGGTCTCGGCGATGAGCCGCGTCTTGCCGAGACGTCGTGCGAGCAAGGCCTGCCCGAGGACATTGTTGATCTTGTGGGAGCCCGTGTGGTTCAGGTCCTCGCGCTTCAGGATGATCCGGGCGCCGCCGGCGTGTTCCCCGAATCGGGGCACCTCGGTGATGATCGACGGGCGACCGGTATAGCTCCGATGCAGCTCCGCGAGCTCCTCCTGGAACAGGGGATCGGTCTTCGCTGCGGAATAGGCGGAATCGAGTTCGTCCAGGGCCGCAATGAGCGACTCCGGAACGAAACGTCCGCCGTACTCGCCGAAATACGGTCCGAGTTCGTCACGTAATGCCATGGGTTGTCGCCTCTGCTCGAACGCCTCTAGTTGCCAAGGAACTCTTCCAGCGTTCGCACCGGATCTCCGGTGACGAGCGCTTCCCCCACGAGCACGACATCCGCGCCGTCCGCACGGTAGTGCGCGACATCCGCAGCGGACTTCACCGCGGATTCCGCCACGCGAATGACCCCCGACGGAATCTGGCCGGCCAGGCTCCCAAATAGGTTCTGGTCGAGTTCGAACGTGGAGAGGTCGCGGGCGTTCACCCCGACGAGTCCCGCTCCGATGTCGAGCGCCCTGGTGACCTCGTCGGAGTCATGGGTCTCCACCAGGACCGCCATGCCCAGTTGCCGAGCCAGTTCGAAGAGCACCGCGAGCGTCGGCTGGTCGAGCGCGGCCACGATCAGAAGCACGATGTCCGCGCCCGCCGCCCGCGCTTCGAAAACCTGGTACGGCTCGCTGATGAAATCCTTGCGAAGCACCGGAATCGACACCGCGTCCCGGACGGCCTGGAGGTCGGCAAGTGATCCCCCGAACTTCCGCCCCTCGGTGAGCACGCTGATCGCGCTCGCACCACCCGACTGGTAGGAGGCGGCCAAGGCTGCGGGATCGAGGATGTCGGCGAGGGCACCGCGGGACGGACTCGCTCTCTTCACCTCGGCGATGATGCGCACCCGGGATGCCGGCGCGAGGGCCTGCAGGGCATCGATGGCTGGTGGCCGGGCGAGGGCCGCCGCTTCGACCTCGGCGAGACTGCGGCGGGCACGGCGCTCCGAGGCGTCAAGACGGGCTCCCCGGACGAGATCGGCGAGCACTGTCGTCAGTGGCCCTTCGGGGCGTATTTGGCCCCGTAGACGCCGTAGCCCAGGCGCTTGAGCACATAGCCCACGACGAGGCCGACGACCAGGAGGGCCGCCGATGCCCACACGAGGAGCGGCAGGTCGAAGAAGAACGCGACGGTGCCGATGCAGAACGCCAAAAGCATGATGATCACGGCAGTCCAGGCAGCCGGGGAGTTACCCTCTCCCGGCTCGGGGAATTCGTCGCTCACGTGTCTCCTTCGTGGGTCTTCAGCCACGAGTCTACCGCGAGGTCGGATCGTTGCCGCCGCTCAGCGTGTCCCAGTCGGACACGGCGTGGGCGGCGGCATCCTCGGTGTCGGAGGGGCCGGCTTCGAGAACCACCGACTGCCGATAGCGACTCGACGAACCGGGCCAGCGCCCGGCCGTCACAAGCAGGAAGACGCCGAGCACCGTGATGAGCACCCCCGTGACGATCGCGAGGACCGGGTACGCCGTCTGGGTGACCGATACGACGATCGAGGAGACAGACTTCGACCCGCCGACTCCGGTCGCGGCGGAGATCGCGGCCGACGAGGCACGCACCGGGTTCGATTGGGCGAGTACGGCGGACAGTCCCACCGTGAAGCCGATCATCCCCTGCAATACTCCGAGCACGCGCCGAAAGACCGGGCCAGCGATCGCCAGTGCGGCGACGAGGGCGAGATTCGCCAGGGCGAGCGCGACGAGGCCCGGTGCTGCGACATCCCCGGTGATTCCGAGGACCGGCCGCCCCGTGCCCGATTCGCGGAGGACAAGCGAGTACCACTGGCCGGTCCAGCACAGCAGGGTGATTCCGGCCAGACCAAGGGCGGAAAGGAGGGTCAGGTTCTTCAATCGACGAGACGGCATTGCTCAGCAGACCCGACGCATCGCGTTGGCCACCGCGATCGCCCGCAGGGGGGCCGCAGCCTTGTTCTGCGACTCGGTGTATTCGGTCTCCGGGTCGGAATCCGCAACCAGTCCCGCGCCAGCCTGCACGCGGGCCACCCCGCCAACGATGGTCGTCGTGCGAATCGCGATGGCGAGATCGAGGTCGCCGGCGAAGCCGAAATAGCCCACCACTCCCCCGTAAAGCCCGCGCTGCGCGACCTCGAGCTCGTCGATGATCTCCAGGGCCCGCGGCTTCGGTGCGCCCGACAGTGTGCCGGCCGGGAAGGTGGCTCGAAACACATCGATCGAGTCAACATCGGCACGGAGGTCGCCCTCGACGGAGGAAACCAGATGCATGATGTGGCTGAATCGCTCCACCTGCATGAACTCGCTCACCTCGACCGTACCCGGCGTGCACACCTTCAGCAGATCGTTGCGGGCCAGATCCACCAGCATGAGGTGCTCGGCCCGCTCCTTCGGATCGGCAAGCAGCGCCTCGGCGAAGGCCAGGTCGTCCTCCGGCCCGGCGCCGCGTGGCCGGGATCCGGCGATCGGATGCATGTAGACCCGCGAGTTCTCCACCTTCACCAGCGCTTCCGGTGAGGATCCCACGATCCAGTACGGCTCCCCGTCCGGACTGACCAACGAGAGCAGGTACATGTACGGGCTCGGATTGAGAGTGCGGAGCACGCGGTAGACATCGATCGGATCGGCGGTGAGCTCGTGGTCGAAACGCTGAGAGATCACCACCTGGAACACATCGCCGTCTCGGATGAACCGCTTCGACCGTTCGACCGCCCGGTGAAACTCCGCGGCGTCGATGCGCGGCACGGGGGTCGCCTCGATCGTCAGATCCACCTCGGCCAGCCAGGCTTCGGCCGGCCGTGCCAGAGCGGACTGCATCGCGTCGAGACGTGACTGGGCCCCGCCCCAGAGCTCTTCCGCAGCGATCGCGTCGGCGACATCCGTTCCGTCGGGCGCATCGCGGTCGGGAAGAACGGTGGCGATGAGGAGGACCGTGCCGGTGCGATGGTCGACCACCACGAGCTCCGAGACGAAACTGAGGGCCTGGCCGGGGAAGGCGAAGTCAGCGGGGGGGACGTCGGGCAGACGCTCGATCTGGCGAATCGCCTCCCAGCCGATAAAGCCCACGAGACCGCCGGTCAACGGCGGATGCCCGGGCACATGGGGCGTCCCCCATCTCGTGTACAGGTGTGCGAGGGCCGCGAGCGGCGCGGACGGACAGTCCGGACCGAGCGCTCGATCGGCCGACAGACCGTAGTCGAGCCAGACCGCCGCATCCGCTCCCGACTCGTCGACCGACTGGGTCAACACCCCGAAACTGGAGACACCGATGAAGGAATAGCGCGACCAGATTCCGCCCTGCTCGGCGGATTCGAGCAGGAACGTTCCCGGACGGCCCATCGCGAGCTTGCGGTAGATCCCCACCGGCGTCTCGCCATCGGCGAAGAGCTCCCGAATCACCGGCACCACCCGGTGCCCGGTGAGAAGCGCCTCGAATTGCTCGCGGCTCGTGGTCTCACTCATCCCCGCCCCCGATCGTCGGGCGAAGCGGATCCACGTCGAAACACGCGTGCGCGCCGGTATGGCAGGCCGCACCGACCTGGTCCACCTGCACAAGGATGGTGTCCGCATCGCAGTCGAGGGCGGCGCCCTTCACATGCTGGACATGGCCCGAGGTGTCGCCCTTGCGCCAGTACTCCTTCCGGGAGCGCGACCAGAACGTGACACGACCCTCGCTGAGGGTGCGGCGGAGAGCCTCGGCGTCCATGTAGCCGAGCATCAGCACCTCGCGGGTGTCCCACTGCTGAATGACGGCCGGCATGAGGCCGTTTCCATCGAAGCTCGCGCGCGCGAGTACGGAATCGAGACCGGAATCCATCGTGCTGCCTACCTTCTCACCGGGATGCCCGCTCGGGCGAGCGCACCCTTGACATCTCCGACGGTCAGTGCGCCCGTATGGAACACGGACGCCGCCAGAACGGCATCGGCGCCGGCCTCGATGGCCGGAGCGAAGTGCTCGGCCGAGCCCGCTCCCCCGCTGGCGATGACCGGCACGGTACTGAGGGCACGGATTGCGGTGATGAGCGGAAGATCGAAGCCGTCCTTCGTGCCGTCCGCGTCGATCGAATTCACGAGGAGCTCACCCGCACCGCGCTCGATCGCCTCGCGTGCCCACGCGAGGGCGTCGATGTCCGTGTCCGTGCGACCGCCGTGGGTGGTGACCACCCAGCCGCTCGCCCCCCTGGCGGATCGCCGCACGTCGAGGGAGAGCACAAGTGCCTGCGCGCCGAAGCGGTCGGCGATCTCGCCGAGGAGAGCCGGACGAGCGATCGCGGCGCTGTTGACGCCGATCTTGTCTGCTCCGTGGCCCTGCAGCCTCGCGACATCCTCGACCGTCCGGACCCCGCCACCGACAGTCAGCGGGATGAACACCTGTTCGGCGGTGGCCTGCACGACGTCGTACATGGTCGCACGATCGTCCACGGTCGCGGTCACATCGAGGAAGGTGATCTCGTCTGCACCCTGCTCGTAGTACCGACGGGCGAGCTCGACGGGATCGCCGACATCGCGCAGGTAGAGGAAGTTGACCCCCTTGACCACACGACCCGCCGCGACATCCAGGCACGGGATCACGCGCACCGCGAGCGTCACGATCAGATCCGAGCCGCGTGAATCGGGCCGACCAGGATCGCCCGGGCACCGAGTTCGTAGAGCCGGTCCATGACCTGGTTGGTCTCGTTGCGCGGCACCATGACCCGTACGGCCACCCACGCGCTGTCGCGCAGCGGCGACACGGTGGGAGATTCGAGACCGGGGGTGATCGCCGAGGCGGCCTCGATGAGCGCGATCGGCAGGTCGTAGTCCATCAGCACGTACTGCCGGGCCACGAGAACCCCCTGCAGTCGACGCTGAAGAGTGGTGATTCCCGGGAGCTCGGCGTTGGCGCTGATCAGGACGGCGGAGGATTCGAGGATGATCGGACCGAAGATCTCGAGCCCCTGGGCCCGCAGTGTTGACCCGGTCGACACCACGTCGGCGACGGCATCCGCGACCCCGAGCTTGACGGCTGATTCAACGGCACCGTCGAGTCTCACCAGGGTGGCGGTCACCCCGTTCCGGGCGAGAAAGGCTTCGACGAGACCCGGATAGCTTGTGGCCACCCGCACGCCCTCGAGATCCGCAAGGGACTCGAAACCACCGACCCGGCCCGCGAAGCGAAAGGTCGACTCACCGAACTCCAGGCTCGCGATCTCCACCGCGCTCGAACCCGAGTCGAGAAGGAGGTCCCGGCCGGTGATGCCGACATCGAGTGCTCCCGATCCGACGTAGGTGGCGATGTCTCGGGGCCGGAGGAAGAAGAATTCCACGTCGTTGCGGGGGTCGGCCAGAGTGAGTGCGCGCGGGTCACGACGGCCGGCGTACCCGGCTTCGGCCAGCATCTCGGTGGCGGTCTCGCTCAGGGAGCCCTTATTGGGCACTGCGATTCGCAACATTCTTCTGACTTCTCTCCGGGGAACGGGTAGTGGGTGCGTCACCACGATCACAGATATCGGTAGACATCCGCAGTGGTCAGGCCCTTGGCGATCATCATCACCTGCAGGTGATACACCAATTGTGAGATTTCTTCGGCGGTCTCGTCGAGCGACTGGAATTCCGCGGCCATCCAGACCTCGGCCGCCTCCTCGACGATCTTCTTGCCGATGCTGTGGACGCCCGCATCGAGTTCGGCGACCGTGCCGGAACCGTCGGGGCGACTCACCGACTTCTCG
>JANMBI010000082.1:0-1786 GCA_031360325.1 Frigoribacterium sp.
ATGGAGCCCTTACCCCGACCACATCGAGCGTGGGAAACGGTGTCGCGAAAATCGTGATGTACGAAGACTGGGCGTGCCCGGCCTGCAAATCCTTCGAAGCGACCTACGCGAGCGCAATAGCGGCGTTGGTGAGCAGCGGGCGGGCCACCCTCGAGATTCACCCGATAGCCATTCTCGACAACAACTACGCCGGAAGCCGATATTCGAGCCGGACCGCAAACGTGGCCGCCTGCGTTGCGAACTATCTGCCCGCAAAATTCCTGGCTGCGCAGAACGCCTTTTACCAGAACCAGCCGGCCGAAGGCACGCCAGGGCTCACCGACGCTGCCATGATCTCCCTACTGAAGGGTGCCGGGATCGTCGATCCGACAGTCAGCGCGTGCGTGACGAAGGAGTCCTTCTCGGGCTGGGTCGCTCGGGTCACCAAGGTCACCGTTTCCACCCCCGCGCTGGTCAACCCGACGTCGGGCACCTTCAGCACCCCGACCGTGTTCGTCGACAACAAGCGTTGGGACAACTCGTCGAACTTCACGACCTTCTTGAGTCAGTCGGCTGGACGATCGTCCCCGAGCCCGGCACCAACGCCGACGCCGACCAGGTAGCGCTCGGTGGGCTGCCGACCGGCGCTCGTCAGTCAAACCAGAGTGCTAGTTCGCGCGCCGCCGACTCCCGAGAGTCGGAACCGTGCACAAGATTCTGTAGCACCGCGACACCCCAGTCCCGCCCGAGGTCTCCCCGGATCGTGCCCGGTGCCGCTGTCGTGGGGTCGGTGGTTCCGGCTAGGAAGCGGAATCCCTCGATCACTCGCTCTCCGGCGATCCGCAGCGCGACGACCGGTCCGCTCTCCATGAACTCCACCAGCGGCTCGTAGAACGGCTTGCCGAGGTGCTCCGCGTAGTGCCCGGCGAGGAGTTCACGGCTCGCCTCCACGAGCTTCACATCCACGAGTTGGTAGCCCTTCGCCTCGATGCGCCGGAGGATCTCGCCGGTGAGATTGCGGGACACGCCATCCGGTTTGACAAGTACGAGGGTTTCTTCGATGCTCATGATCGCTCCTGATCGATGGGGAATTGCGGATGTTCGGCGAGAAAAACGGCCCTCTGACGGTCGAGGCGGCGCCCGGTGAGAAAACAGTAGATCCAGATGGCAAGAAACAGTCCCCCGATGACGTACATCAGGGGAAGCAAGATTCCGAGGGCGATCAGGACACCCTGGAGCACCCAGCCCAACCAGACCCCCGCCGGGCGGCGGGCAAGTCGGGCGGCGAGAAGCAGAAGCAGAACGAGCACCGCTCCCCCGCCGAACGTCACCCCTCCCGGGAGCACGCGAAGCCCGAAGGCCGCCATCACGACGAAGAAGACCAAAACGGACTCGAGGAGAAGCGCGATCGAGAGCAGCGACTCGGTGGCCGAGCGCTCGCGACGCACACGTGCCTGACGGCCGCCGCTGGCATCCGGTGCCGTCACCGCCGCCAGCCATCCTCGGCCGCCAGCACCAGAGCGTCGCCGATCAGGGTGATCGATCCGGTGATGACGACGCCCCGTCGAGGCTCGCGTTCGGCCCACGCCCGAGCGGCCGCGATCGCCTCGGCCGGGGTGTCGTACTCCTCCACGGATGCGTCGGGGGCGGTCTCGCGCACGATTTTGACCAGGTCGGCCACGGCCACAGCGCGCTCGGAACTCGACGCGGTGACGAGGATCTCCTCGGCGATCGGGGCGAGGGCAGCGACGATGCCGCGGGCATCCTTGTCTTCGAGCACGCCGAGCACCACGGCAACCTCATCGAA
>JANMBI010000090.1:0-7326 GCA_031360325.1 Frigoribacterium sp.
TAGGCGCGGATGAGGCCGAGCACGGCGTCACGCACGCGCTCCATGGCCGCCGGAGTAGCGGCCTCCACGTTCAGGCGAAGCAGCGGTTCGGTGTTCGATGGACGCACGTTGAACCACCAGAACGGCTCATCCTGATCCACGATGCCGGTGACGGTGAGGCCGTCCAACTCGTCGAACTCGGCGGTGCCGGTGTACTCCTCGACGATGCGGTCATAGGCGGCCGGGATGTCCGTGACGGTCGAGTTGATCTCGCCGCTGAGCGCATACGGCGTGTACCGGGCGGAAATCGTCGAGAGCGGACCGGGTTGCGAACCGAACTCGGCCAGGAAGTGCATCGCCGCCAGCATCCCGTTATCGGCTCCCCAGAAGTCGCGAAAGTAGTAGTGGGCGGAGTGCTCGCCGCCGAAGATCGCGCCCGTGATCCTCATCTGGTCTTTGATCAGCGAGTGCCCGACCTTCGTGCGCACCGGGATGGCGCCCGCGGCCTCGATCGTCTCGGCCACGATGCGGGAGGTGATCAGATTGTGGATGACGAAGATGTCCCCTTCGGGCTGCAGCGACCGCACCCGGGTGATCTCACGAAGCGCGACAACCGCCGCGACCGCGGACGGGGTGACCGCGTCCCCCTTCTCATCGATGACGAAACACCGGTCGGCGTCTCCGTCGAAGGCCAGGCCGAGGTCCGCGCCGTGTTCGACGACGGCGCGCTGCAGATCAACGATGTTGTTCGGTTCCAACGGGTTCGCCTCGTGGTTCGGAAATGATCCGTCGAGTTCAAAGTAGAGCGGGATGATCTCGATCGGCAGTGCGGGCAGACCGGCGGCGGTCCCGAGCACGGCGGGCACCGTCATCCCTCCCATGCCGTTGCCGGCATCCACGACCACCCGGATCGGACGGATGCCGGAGAGGTCGACGAGGGATCGGAGGTGGGCCGCGTAGTCGGGCAGCACGTCGACGGACCGGATGCTCCCCGGCTCCGCGACCGGCGGGATGGGCGTTCCGAGGTAGTCCTGGGCGCGATCGCGGATCGCCTTGAGCCCGGTGTCGAAACTGATGCCCTGCGCACCGGCCCGGCTGAACTTGATGCCGTTGTAGGTCGCGGGGTTGTGGCTTGCGGTGAACATCGCCGCCGGCGCAGCGAAATGGCCGGAGGCGAAATAGGTCTCGTCGGTTGAGCACAGGCCGATGGACAGCACGTGTGCGCCTCGGGCCTTGGCACCGTTCGCGAACGCGGCGGCGAAACCCGGGGACGAGTCGCGCATGTCGTGCCCGACCACGACGTCTGTGCCGGCCGCGTCGATCTCGTCGACGAAGGCGGCGCCGAGCGCCTCGACGACCTCGGGAGTCAGTTGCGATCCGACGAGTCCGCGAACGTCGTACGCCTTGATGAACGGGGTGAGGTCGATGGGGTCAGACATGCCTCTCAACCTACCGTGCAGGGTGTTACGGTCTGGCGCGCTGGTGGGGCTCGCCCGGTGAACCGAGGGAGACGTGCCGGATGACCTGCCACCCCTGCGGCACGGATAGCCGGTCGGAGTGTTTGGCACACAGGTCGTAGCTGTGTGGTTCGGCGGTGCGGCTGAGCGGGCCGAGCACCGCCATCGAGTCGGCATAGACGTAGGTCAGGGTCGACACGGCATCGTTCGCGCACGAGACTTTGCTACACGGTCGACCGTCCATTTGACTCCACCTTAGCGTCGCGGGACATCGCAATCACGCGGCGTAGAATCGGGGGATGACCCGCCCCCGGATCGCAGGCCGCTCGGCGCCGCGGCGCGTTTCGCGCAACCGGCACGGTCGCGGCCTGCGATCTGCTGTGACCGGGCCTCACCTTCCGGTGCTTCACACTCGGGCGGACATGTTCGACCTAACCGCGGCCGCCACCGCCGAATATCTCAGGGACCTCTGGCCGGATGACCTCGCCGGGGTCAGTTTCGAGATCGCCGGGTTGCCGAGCACCATCGCGCTGGCCGGCGGCATCGACCGTTGGCACGTCGATGTCTCGGAGAAGCGTGTCATCCTGTACCGACTGCCGATCGAACGCCTGGCCCGACTGCACCGCAACGACGACCTCCACCGAAGAATGGTCATCGAGAGTTGCGTCTTCCGCGCCGTCGCCGAGCTGCTCGGCAAAGATCCCTGGGACCTCGCGCCGGAGCGCTTCCGCCACCTCTGATCCACGCCGGTCACGTGTCGACTAGGGGTAGATGCGGATCGGTCTCTCCGCCGGGGCCGGTGGGCTCACGCTGAACGCGGCGAGCTGCCCATCGCCGAGATAGCTCACCGACAGCGCGAGGGTGGGGAATCCGCTGAGGGTGTAGTTGGTGCCGCCGGCGACCGACTGAGCGACGGTGCGCCCCGCCGGAACGGTGATCGACAGGTTCGGATCACCGGGGTGGCCCAGCGTGACGACGGTGTCCTTCTGGGTCGGATTGGCCAGGTGGAGCATCGCGCCGGGTCCGGGTGCGATCGCGACGAGCGCCCGTTTGGACACGCTCGAACTCGATGAGAACCAGGCAAAGTCGTTCTGGCCGCCGCTTCCGATCGTGGAGACGCGAGCTCCGGCGACGAGCGGTTTGTCGGTGGCGATCGTGACCGTGTAGCTTCCGTCGGGATAGGCATCGAGGGGAACCTCGGTGACGATGCCCGGCTGCACGATCACGCGCACCGGCGTCGTCGCCGCCGAGCCGTTCTCCGGCACGATCCTGATCTCCGCGCGGACCGAGCCGGGACCGGGCGCATACAACCGGATGATCGAGCTCAGGTCTTCGTAACCGCTTTCGGCCTGGCGACCGGCCACCGCGGCGCCGTTGGCGATGACGAGCCCCGGGATGACGGTGAGAGTCGATGGGTCGGCCGACGCGCCGACGATGTCCACGCCCCCGGGCGTGAGCGTTCGCACGATGGACTGTTGCAGGGTGGCGACCACCTGACCGCCGCGGCTCTGCACCCGCACGACCGGAGCCGTGACATTGGGGGCGAATCCGGCGAGCGACAGCACCCTCTGGCCACCGGGCGCAACGACGATCCCGTCCGTTCCCGCGGCCCTCACCCGGCCGGCCTCGGAGAAGATGCTCAGGTTGACCGTGGCGATGACGTTGCTCGGGTTGCTCAGGGAGATCAGGGTGGTGCGCCCGGTGACGGTCGCCCCGCCGACGAGCCAGCTGTCGCTGCTTCCCTCCGCGCACTCCGCCGCGGCGATGCCGACGAGGTCGCCGGATGCGATCGTCTGCAGCTGGCTCCCCGACAGGATCGGTGGGGCACCCCGCGTTTGGGAGGGGGAAGCACCCTGCACGGGAAGGGTGAGCAGGTCGGGCGCGATTCCGGTCGTGCTGTCTGTGGAACTCAGCGGAGCACTGCTCGCCTGTCCGACACTCTGGCCGTATTGCACGGTCGGGCGACCGATCGAGGAAACCGAGGTGGCCGCCTGCCCGGCATCGTTCCCGAGCCGAAGGAGCGGTCCCGCGCAGATCCGTTGCTGCGCGGCCGCAACGGGGGTGACGAGTTGGGATGCCGGCGGAGCGACGCGGCTCGGCAGCGGAACGAGCATCGCCGCCCCGATCGCGATCGCTGCCACGCCCACCCCGATCGCTCCGGTCAGGATGCGCGCGCCGAGGAGCACCACCCCGCGCGCGGAGCGGGGGGCTTTGGTCACCGGCTCGGCGACATCCTCCACCTCGGGCAGGTCCGTACGGTCGTCGGCTGTCGGGGCGGTTTCTGACGTGGGATCAGTCATTTTCACCATCCCTCTCGAAGGTGTCGGCCGGCCTGCCGGGGTTCGAACCGGTCACCGTGACCCGACGACGACGACGCGCGGTCGGAATCCCGAGCAATACGGTCATACCGAAAATGATCCCCTGCCCCACCAGAATGAGAGTGCCGAGCGCCGTGCCGGTGTTACCCACCGGCGTGGGTTGCGTCGACATCCCGGCTCCGTTGAATCGCCAGAGCAGTCCGTTGTCGGTGGCGCCGACCGGAGAGAACGAGGCATTGCTGTCGAGCGCCTCCGCGGTGCGTTTGTGCACGGGCGTGCTGTCCGGCGCGAGAAGGACGAAACCGATCGAGAGTTTGGAGAGTTCCGGCGCGGTGTCGAACCCGCTTCGGGATGCCAGATTGCCCGCGACGGTCGCGATCCGCCGGGAGGTCGAGTCGAGCGAGGTGGATGTCGAGGCGAGAGTGGACTGGTCGTCGAGCGTCGATCCCGAGCCTCGCTGCACGGTCGCCGACAAGCCGCCGTCGGGCTGCGGGCCGAGGACGAGGGTGCCGATGCGGGGAACGCCGTCCGCCTCGGCGTTGACGACAGCGGGGAGGATGCGGGCTCCGGCCTCGACACTCGCGGTCTTGAGCAGCACACTGCCGAGCATCGGCAGCACGAGAAGGGTTGCTGTGACGGCCGTGAGAATGCCGACGGGAACCGCAATCCGACCGAGAGCGTCGAGCGCCGCGATCACGCCCCCGACGAGGCCCAACCAGAACAGGCTGAGGCCGACACCGGGCCACACCGAAACAGGGGCCGACCCGAGGTGGGCGACCTGAACGTGGGAGGCGGCCACCGCCGTGGCGAAGCCGAGAAGAGCGAGGGTCATCGACGGGATGGCGTGCCGGGACCCCGGCACGAACAGGGAGAGCACGGCGAGCGCGCCGATCGGCAGGAGAAGAGCAGCCACGATGATGATCGCCGCCGCCGCCGGCACCCCGAAAGTCGGAGCGACTCCCGCCCAGCCGTCGAGTCCGGCGGTCGGGGAAAGGAGGGCGAGGTGGAGGGCGGAGCTCCCCGGTGTCGGTGCGGGTACGCCGGGGTCGGCAAAGAGTCCCCAGGGATTCCCCCGCAGCACCTGCTGCACGATCAGCGGGGCGAAGAGGGCGATGGCGGGGATCGGGATTCCCAGCAGCCGGTGCGCGCTTCGCGGTCGGGCAACGGTCCAGGCGAGCAGGGCCACGACGAGTGCCGGCACAATGCTCGGGGCGGATGCCGCGATCACGGCGAACAGCAGTCCGGCTCCCGCCGAAGCGGCCCACGATCGCGGGGCATTCAGGACCGTGAGCGCCAGCCAGGGAAGCAGCAGGTGGGCGATGACGGCACCGAGATGCCCACCGCTGAGGGCGCCAGTGAGAGGCGGGGCGATGGCCCAGAGAAACGCCGCGAGGGCGGGGAGGGCGGCGCCCGTGCTGAGTCGCCGCGCGGCGAACCAGGCGCCGAGGGCGGCAAGCGGCAGGGCCATCAGGGAGAGGATCACGATGCTCGCGGACGGTGACCAGAACGTGATCGAGCCGAGCACGGCCAGCACATAACTGAACGGGTCGGCCGCCCCGGTGAAGCCCAATCCGATTTCACGCCAGCCATAGCCGACGTGCGACCACAGTTGCGCGACCGTGTCGCTGAGCGGTGCCAGTCCCCCGCCGGTGAGGGAGGGAGCACCGATAAGGGGGGCAAAGGCGATCAGCCCGATGACGCCGACGACCAGAACCACCCACAGCCCACCGTGAGCGACGAAGCGGGCGCGCGCTTCGGTGGTGACCACGCTGGATTCCGAACGCAGAACGTCCCGCGCCTGAGCGCGACGTTCGCGGGCGACGGCCGGCGTCATCCGCAGCGGTGCGATGGATGCCCAACCGACCGTGCGGGTTCGCTTCAGGTTCCGCCGGGCCGGCCCGATCCGACTGCCCCCGAAGGCGGCAGAGAGAGCCGCCCCGAGTTCCGCAGTGACCGCGCCGGGGCGCTTGGCGAGCAGTTGGCCGATCGCGCGGAGAATCGCCACGGGAAGCAGCGAAAGCCAGTGGATCGGGAGCGCCGCGGCGGGCGAATAGACGAGTCGTCGGTGCAGTTGGGCGGCGCGGCTGGCGCCGGCGCGGCGTCGGTCCGAGACAGTGGTGCGACCGAACATCTCCGGACCGCCGGCGCTGGCCACCTTCGCACCGGGCACGACGACGACCCGGAAGCCGGCAAGTCTCGCCCGCACGCAGAAGTCGAGGGCGGCGTCGATGCTCGGCAGCGCCGGGTCGAATCCCCCGAGGGCGGTCCAGAGCGAACGCCGCACGATCATGCCCCCCGCGGCGACGCCGAGCACGTCGGATCGCACATCGTGCTGAGCCTGATCCAGTTCGCCCTCCACGAGAGCGATCGAAGCGCCGTAGTAGGTCATGGTCTCGCCGTATTCGGCGATCACCTCCGGCTCATCCCAGCGCATGAGCTTGGGACCGGCCACTGCCACTGAGGGGGCGATCTCCACGGCGCGGAGCAGCGCCTCGAGCGCCGTCGGCTGCGGCGCGTTGTCGTGCGCGAGAAGCCACAGCCAGTCGTTGGCCGACTCGGCCGGGGCCGCAACCGTGAGCGCACGCTCGATGGCGCCGCCGAAGTCGACCGAGCCGTCCGCCGAGACGAGCTGGGTGGGACCGGAGGCGGCGAGCAGATCGATGGTGTGGTCGCTCGAACCGGCATCCACCGCCACGATCGCATCCGGTCGACGGGTCTGGCGCGAAATGCCCTCGAGGGTTCGTTCGAGGTACGCCGCCCCCGACCGGGCAACGAGTATCGCAGTAACTCTCGTTTGCATCGGGTCGAGACTAGGCGCGGGATGCCCCCGGTCCGGGAGGACACGCAGCACGCCCCCGTTTCACCAGCTTCGAGCCCCCGCCCTCCGCCGCCGAAAACGCAGGACATTCACCACCGACAGCGCCATTTCGCCGCGGGCGCGCCGTTTTCGTGGCGAATGTCCTGCGTTTTCAGTGGGGCGAGGCGGTGGGCGATTCGAGTGGGCAGATCGGCTACTCCCGGATTACGCCCGCTTGCGCAACTTTCGACGCTCGCGCTCGGACAGTCCGCCCCAGATGCCGAATCGCTCGTCGTTCTGAAGCGCATACTCGAGGCACTGGGTGCGCACTTCGCAGGAGGTGCAGATCTTCTTCGCGTCACGTGTAGATCCGCCCTTTTCGGGGAAGAATGCCTCGGGATCGGTCTGCGCGCAGAGCGAGTCGCTCTGCCAGGCCAGGGGATTGTCATCGATCGGCATCCCGTCGACCGGTCGCACTCCCGGAACGCCGAGACGGACCGGGTCCACGAACCAGTTATCGGGAACGGAACCGCCTTGTACAGCGCGGCGATACTCTTCTGGCGCCATAACACAGTCTCCCCTCCGCGATCGCGTACGACTTGCGCAACCGCGTTAGGGATAATTACACCGGTGGAGTTAGGCCACGTCAAGTCGCAAATCGTAAAGGCTCAATCCTGCCTCGAGGGTTTGCGACGCGCCGGGTCCCTCAAATGGGGGGCAGCACAGATTTCGCCCTGGGCGAAACCTGAGTAAATTCCCAGCAACCCTACCCGGC
>JANMBI010000093.1:0-55634 GCA_031360325.1 Frigoribacterium sp.
GGAACTCGCCAGGCGGATCGCGCCGGTCGGCAGCGGGAAGGTGTCGCCGTGCCACTGCATCATCGGCACACCGGCGATGTGGCGAAGCGGGGAGTCCCATCCGGCATCGGTGGGGGTCACCTCCCGGAATCCGATCTCCACGGTCTTGCCCTTGCGCACCGTCTCGCCGAGCGCCTCCGCGATCAACTGGGCGCCGAGGCAGATGCCGAGGGTGGGACGCTCGGCGGCGAGGCGTCCGCGCAGATAGTTCAGCTCGCCCTCGAGGTAGGGATGCGCCTCCTTCTCGTACACCCCCATGTCACCACCGAGCACGACGACGAGGTCCGGGTCGGGGTCATCCTGCGGTCGCTCAACGGTCACATCCAGACAGCGGATGTCGTAGCCGCGGTCACGCAGTACCGGACCGAGATTTCCGAGGTGGGCGATTTCGACGTGCTGAAGGATGAGCGCTCTCGGCATGGTCAGTCCGCCGCTTTGATGATGATCGCCTCGGTCGACGGGTTTCCCTCGCCCGGGGCGACAAAGACGTCCGGTTCGATGTAGATGACCCGGGCGATCGGCACTTCGGCGCGCACCCGGGCTTCGAGCTCGTTGATGGCGGCGGCCACCTCCGCGAGCTTCATCCTGGTCGGGAAGGCGACTTTCGCCGCGACCAGGAGTTCCTCCGGGCCGAGGTAGACGGTTTTCAGGTGGATGAGCGATTCCACATCCGGGTTGGCGTTGATCGCGTCCCGGATGCGCACGGTATCGGCCGGGGTCGCCCCCTCCCCGACCAGCAGGCTCTTGGTCTCGATACCGAGCACGATGGCGACGAGAACCAGCAGCACTCCGATGAAGATGGTGCTGATCGCGTCCCACAGGCCGTTGCCGGTGACGGTCGTGAGCACCACTCCGACAAGCGCGAAAAGGAGTCCCATGAGGGCTGCGACATCCTCGAGCAGTACGACCGGCAGTTCCGGGGCCTTCGCGTGGCGGATGAACGCGATCCAGCCGTCCGTGCCCCGAACCCGATTGGACTCGCGGATGGCTGTGCGCAGAGAGTAGGTTTCGAGGGCCATCGCGATGACCAGCACCGCAATCGGGATCCACGCGTTCTCGAGCGGATGCGGGCTCCCGAGCTTGTTGACGCCCTCGTAGAGCGAGAACACCCCCCCGGCGCTGAAGAGGATGATCGACACCACGAAGGCGTACACGTAGCGTTCCCGACCGAAGCCGAAGGGGTGGCTGGCATCCGCCTTCTTTTTCGCAACGGAACCGCCGCGCAGGAGCAGGAGCTGATTGCCGGTGTCGGCGAGCGAATGCACTCCCTCGCCAAGCATCGCCGTCGATCCGGAGAGGCCCCACGCGATGAACTTCGCCACGGCGATGCCGAGATTGGCGGTCATCGCCGCGACTATCGCTCGAGTGCTGCCCTCAGTGCTCATGCCGTGGGTCCGGTGTACATGCCGTCAATCCTAGGATGAGGTCATGAACTCCCTTCCGACGATCGCCATTCTCGGTGCCGGATCGATGGGCGGCGCGATTCTCCGAGGGCTGATCGCCCCGTCGAATCCGGTGGTCGGCGATATCCGGGTCACCAATCGCACCGAGTCGAAGGCCGCGGCTCTTCGCACGGCCCGAGTGACCTCGTACTCCCTCGAAAGCGATCGGGAGGCGAACGCCACTGCCGTGCACGGGGCGCGAATCGTGCTGGTCGGGGTGAAACCGGCGATGGTGCCCGACCTGCTTCGGCAGATCGCCCCGGCGCTCGCCGAGGACGCGATCGTGGTGAGCGTCGCTGCCGGGGTGACCTGCGCCACGATGGAATCCCTGGTGTCCGGGGTGGTGCTTCGCGCGATGCCGAACACCCCGGCGCTCGTGGGCCGGGGGGTGACCGGCCTGAGCGCTGGGTCGCGGGCGACACCGGATGACCTGGCTCTCGCCCGCGCGCTCTTCGAGACCGTCGGTCAGGTGCTCGAGATCCCGGAGTCGAAAATCGACGCGCTCGGCACCATTTCCGGGTCGGGACCCGCCTACGTCTTCTATCTGATCGAGCAGCTCACCAAGACCGCGGTGGCGCTCGGGTTCACCTGGCAGGAGGCCACCACGATGGTGAACGGCACGTTTCTTGGTGCGGCCGAGTTGCTCGAGGCCTCCGATGAGGATCCGTCCGAACTTCGCCGTCGGGTGACGAGCCCGAAGGGAACCACGGAACGAGCGATCTGGGAGCTGGAAAAGGCAGATCTTTCAGCGGTGTTCGCTCGGGCGACCGCCGCGGCCCTCGCCCGAGCCGCGGAACTCGCTGCCGGCTGAGGTGGCCGGTGCAGTGTGCGCCCCTGCGGTCAAGCTCGACCGTTCGGCATGGTGGCAGTCGCCCCGTGCCGGGTAGCCTGTCGGAATGGCTGACATTTTTGACGTGGTTGCCGACACGACCCGACGGGACCTGCTTCGGGTGCTTCTCGACCGCTACACGGCATCGGATCCGTCTCGCAGCCGGGCGCACGCGGGGGAGATCAGCGTCGGCGAGATCGTCGAGAAGCTCGGCCTCAGCCAACCGACCGTGTCGAAACACCTCAAGGTGCTGCGAGACCATGACCTCGTCACGGTGCGCGAGGACGGACAGCACCGGTACTACAGCCTCGATACGAGCCCGCTCGATGAGCTCGAGGACTGGCTGATTCCCTTCCTGAGCGCCGACTTCGATGCCGGAGTCGGGGAGACCTCCACCGTGTTCGCCGCCTGGTCGGGCGTTCAGGTGCCGGAGCCGTTCCGTCGCGCGGCGGAGACGCTTCAGCATCCGACCGAAGCGGGCACCGCCATCGGTCGTCGGGCCGCCGAGGCATCGATTCGACTGCAGGATGCCCAGCACGATATTGAGCGCCGCGTGTTCGAGCCGATCAAGAAGAAGCTGGCCCGTCGCGACGATCGGTAGGGCGGCGGGAGGACCCGTCGAAGACCCGCTTGCCCCGGGGTCACATTAGCCCCTACAGTTACCGATTAGCACTCCAGTAACAGGAGCGATCGAGTGCGTGCGTTCCCAATATCGCTGGAACCTAACCAAAGGGCACCCAACATGGCACACGACCTCTCCGAGGTTCGGTTTCTCACCGTGGCAGAAGTGGCCGAGATGATGCGGGTATCGAAAATGACGGTGTACCGGCTCGTGCACGCCGGCGAGCTTCCGGCCATCCGCTTCGGTCGCTCGTTTCGGGTGCCGGAGTCGGCCGTGGTCGCGGCCATCGACACCCACATCACCGACGTCGGCTAGATTCCTCGGTTCGCACGCCGACACGCGGGCGACTAAGCTGGCCCGAGGCAATTTTCCGTGGTTCTGATCGGACCCGGTCGTCTTCCGAACAACAGTTGAGGTCTTTATGGGTTCCGTAATCAAGAAGCGTCGTAAGCGCATGGCGAAGAAGAAGCACCGCAAGCTGCTTCGCAAGACTCGCCACCAGCGTCGCAATAAGAAGTAGCGACGCCCTAAGCGGGTCACGCACGAAAAGACGCCAGGCCTATCCGGCCTGGCGTTTTGCGTGTGGTCCCGACCGACCCTCGCGGCGCACCCGGCGCACAGCGGCTCGAATGCTCGCCGGGTCGAGCTTCATGATCGGCCAGCCCCTGGCTCGGGCGTGGGCCGCGAGTGCCCCATCCGGATTCACCACTATGCGATTGCCCACAAGCTCGAGGAGCGGGATGTCGTTGCGGGAGTCCGAATAGGCCCAACAATCGGACAGTTCCGCCCCGACCGATTCGGCGAGCTCGCGGGCGGCGACGGCCTTGCGCCCCCCGTGCAGCATGGGTCCGTCGAACTCGCCGGTGAGCCTGCCATCGAGGGAGCGAAGGCGCGTGCCGAGGGCTCCGGTGAGCCCGAGTCGTCGCGCGATCACCGCGGCGATGTCGACCGGCGTCGCCGTGATGAGCCACACCTCATGACCCTTGCGCAGATGTTCACGGGCGAGTTCCACCGTCTCCGGCCACAGCCTCGACTCGATGTCTCGCTCGTAGACGTCTTCGGCGAGGCGCGTCAGCTCGTCGGTCGGCAGCCCCTTTGCGAGTCCGAGGGCGCGCTCCTGCGCGCTGGCGAAGTGCTTGACGTTTTCTCCGACGGTGAGGAATCGCACCTGATGCCAGCCGAAGGTGAGCAGGTCGCGCACGCCAAGGTGACCGCGCTTCCAGGCGGCCCGGCTCACGTGGTACGCGCTGGCCCCATGGAGCAGCGTGTTGTCGACGTCGAAGAAGGCGACGATGGGTCGCGGCGACGCCGATGCGGGCGGGGAGGATGGCATGTCGCACCATGCTACGCGGCCCTGGTGAGGTAACCCTTCTTCGGGCCCTGCGCAACGCCGATACTGTTGGGTGGTGTCCGCGGCTCTCATCACCCTCATCGGCAAGCCTGGCTGTCACCTCTGCGACGACGCGCGCGAGGCGATCGCCCGGGTCGTCGCGGAACTCGGCCCCGAGGCATCCGCTCCGGTGGTCACGGTCGAAGAGCTCTCGATCCTCGATGACCCGGCGCTCCTCGAGCGATACGCGGACGAGATCCCGGTGGTGCTCATCAACGGCCGCCTGCACAACATCTGGCGTGTCGACGCCGACCGACTCCGCACCGCCCTACTGGAGGTTTAACGAATGCTCACCCATATCGTCTGTTGGAAGCTTGCGGATGCACCGACCCCCGAGGGCGAGGCGAAGATCGCCGCCATCGTCGCTGGGCTCGAATCCCTTGTGGACGTCGTGCCCTCGATCCGGACGCTGAGGGTCGGGCCGACGGTGGTGCGCGGGCCGAATCACTGGGACCTCGGCCTCGTCGTCGAATTCGACGACGAGGCCGGGCTCGAGGCGTACCAGGTGCACCCGGAGCACCGGAAGGTCGGTGCGCACATCCGCTCGCTCGTGAGCGAGCAAGCCACCGTGGACTTCGTGCTCTAGTCTTCGCGGAGTCGGGCGGCGGCCTCGGCTTCGGCACGGGAGTCGTATACCGGCTCGTCGAGCACGTAGACCAGGGTCTCGTTGGGCGCCACGAGCAGCAGGTCGGTCTCCTCTTCGGCGATCTGAAAGTCTGCCGACACCAACAATTCGTTGTTGAGATGCACCGTGAGCAGGCCGCTGCCGGCCTCAAGCGCCGCCACCTCGAGAGCGCTCACCGGCTTGCCCCCGGCACGCTCGAGAAGTGCGGAAACCGCGGCGCCCACCCCCGCGCCGGCAGACAGGAAGGCCTTCTCGTCGATCACGGTGTAGTCGTAGCGGGTGCGAACGGTGAACGAAAGATCCGGTGATCCGTCCGACTCCTCGTCCTCGTCGTCCCGGTAGAGGTCGTCGAGCAGGTCCCCGTAAGTGCCGACCGCCTCCCACAGTTCGCGGTCGGTTTCCAGGGCATCGTCATCCTGATCCGTGCCGGCGACGAGAAGGGCGATGTGGGCGTCGAGGACGGCCTGAAGGGCGCGACCGGCTTCGATTGCTGCGAGACGGGGATCCGACGAGTCGTTGTTCATGTCCGTCACGGTACCAGTGCGGCCGCGCACCGCCGGAATCTACGGAAGCAGCCGGGTCGGCCCGCGGAACAGGTAGGTGACCTCCCGCAGATTCGCCTGGTGGAGAAGCAGCATCAGCACCCGACTGAGCCCCATGCCGAACCCGCCGTGCGGGGGCACGCCGTAGCGGAAGAAGTCGAGGAAGAAGTCGAGTTCGTCCGGGTCGAGTCCCTTGTCACGCGCCTGCCGAGTGAGGATCTCGATCCGGTGTTCGCGCTGCGCCCCGGTGGAGATCTCCACCCCGTTGAAGATGAGGTCGTAGCTCTTGGTGAGGCTCGGATCGTCATCGTGACGCATGTGGTAGAACGGCCGGATGCTGGAGGCGTAGTCGGTGAGGAACACGAACTCGTGGCCGAGTTCCTCGGCGACATAGGCCGAGATTCGGCGCTCGCCCTCCGGGTCCATGTCGTCATCCGCCCGGGGAATCTCGTAACCGCGCTCGGCGACGATCCGCTTCGCCTCGGCGAGCGGGATGCGCGGGAACGGCGTGCTCGGGATCGTCACTTCCACGCCGAACAGCGCGGCAATCTCGTCGCCGTGTTTCGCCCTGACCGCGGTGAGTCCGGCGACCAGCAGGTTCTCGTGGAGGGTCATCACGTCTTCGTGACTGTCGATCCAGCTGATCTCCGAGTCGACGCTCGTGAACTCGGTGGCGTGGCGAGAGGTGAAGGACGGGTCGGCGCGGAAGGCCGGACCCACCTCGAACACCTTGCCGAAGCCGGCCGGCTGCGCCATCTGCTTGAAGAACTGCGGACTCTGCGAAAGGAACGCCTTGCCCTCGAAGTACTTCACCTCGAACAGCTCGGCCTTCGACTCGCTCGCACTCGCCATGAGTTTTGGGGTGTGGAGTTCGATGAAGTCGTTGTCGATCCAGTAGCTGCGCAGGGCGTGTTCGAAGGTGGTCTGCACCCGGAAGACCAGATTCTGTTCCGGGCGACGCAGGTCGAGAAAACGCCAATCCATGCGCTTGTCGATGTTGGAGTCGGCAGCGATCGGAGTTTCCGCGATCGCCACGCTGGCGATATCCAACCCAGCGAGCCTGATCTCGACGCCGCCGAGTTTGACGCGCTCGTCATGCTTGAGTTCGCCGGTGGCGGTGAGGAAGCTGCCCTGGGTGAGGGCGGAGATCGTTTCCGCCAGAGCATCCCCTTCGGCGGTCCCGTCATCGGCGAAGGCCCGCGGATGCACGAGCTGGACCGCGCCGGACTCATCGCGCAGCACGACGAACTGCACCTTCTTCTGGTCGCGTACCGTTTCCACCCAGCCCGACACGGTCGCGGGACCGTCCGTCGCCTCGGCAAGGTTCTTGATCAGGGTGCGTTCGCTCACGGTCCCCGAGTTTAGCCGGGATGTTTGGCGGGCTCGGGGGAGTACCGCCCGATGGGCTCACGGGATTTCCGCAGCACGGCAAAACGTAGACTTGGCCGCGTGGCAGCAACCCAAATTCACCTCGTCCGTCACGGAGAGGTCTACAACCCAACGGGTGTGCTCTACGGTCGGCTGCCCGGGTACAATCTCTCGCCGCTCGGGGAACGGATGGCGGCTGCGGCGGCGGGCGAGTTGGCGGGACATCCCATCACCGCGCTCTATGCCAGCCCCCTGCTTCGCGCCCAGCAGTCTGCTATTCCGTGGAGCGAGCGGTTCGGCCTCGATATCATCACCGACGAGCGTCTCATCGAGCCGACGAACCGGTTCGAAGGCGAGAGATTCGAGTTCGGCCCCGCCGTGCTCCTCCGACCGCGAATGTGGCGCTGGGTGCTCAACCCGTGGACGCCGAGTTGGGGCGAGCCCTATGCGAGCGTCATCGACCGCATGATGGCGGTGATCGGTGAGGCCTGGGACGCGGCCGCCGGCGGGGAGGTCGTGATGGTGAGTCACCAGATGCCGATCGTGATGGTGCAGCGATTCGTCACCGGTCGGAAGCCGTTCCACGATCCCCGTCACCGACGCTGCCACCTGTCGAGCATCACCACCCTCGAGAAGCACGGCGAGTCCTTCGTGGAAGTCGCCTACCAGGATCCCGCGGCGGAACTGCTCTCCGCATCGACGGACACGGGTGCGGTGTGAGAAGGCGGTTCACCCTCATCGCGGTCGGCCTCGTCGGCGTGCTCTCGCTCAGCGGCTGTGCAACAGACGCCCTCGCGGTGGACTACGGCAAGGGGGGAAGTCCGAGCTTCACCAGTACCTCCGGCCTCCCCCTGATCATCCCGACCGCCGAGCGTACGAAGCCCATCGAGTTCACCGGCACGACCGTCGACGGCAAGACCCTTCGGGCGTCCGACTCCCGTGGCTCGGTCACCGTCGTGAACTTCTGGTACGCCAATTGCGCTCCGTGTCGCGCCGAGGCTCCCATCCTTCAGGGACTGTACGAGAAGTACAAGGCCCGTAGCGTCGCCTTCGTCGGGGTCAATGTTTTCGACCAGCCGGTCGGGGCGCTGTCCTTCGAGCAGAAGTACGGGGTCACCTACCCCTCGGTGATGGATGTCGACAGCGGCGCGGCGCGGATCGCCTTCGCCGGCGCGGTCGCCCCCACGGCCACCCCATCCACCTTCGTGCTCGACGCGAAGGGACGCATCGCCGCGCGAATCGTGGGGCAGCTGGAGTCCCCGTCCATCCTCAACACCCTCATCTCCGACACGCTCGCCGAAAGCAAGTAGTGGAAAACCCGATCTCCCAGTTGGTGCTCGGCGGTAACCTCGCCATCGCGCTGCCGATCGCCCTGCTTGCCGGGATCCTCGCCTTCGCCTCGCCCTGCGTGCTTCCGCTTCTGCCGGGGTATCTCGCCTACATCGGCGGCTTTGCCGACAGCCCGGACACAGGCAGCGCCGACCAGCCCGGGACGGGGAAGCACCAGCGCCGGCGATTGCTCATCGGCGTCGCACTCTTCGTTCTCGGGTTCAGCGTGGTGTTCGTCGGTCTCACCCTGGTCGCGGCCACCGCCGGGGCCCTGCTGATCCCCTGGCAGGGACTCATCACACGGGTTGCCGGTGTGGTGCTCATCGTCATGGGGCTGGTCTTCATCGGACAGTTCAACTTTCTTCAGCGATCATTCAAGCCGCAGTGGCGCACGCGCACCGGGCTTGCCGGCGCCCCTTTTCTCGGAGTGGTCTTCGGCATCGGCTGGGCCCCGTGCATCGGCCCCACCCTCGCGGCGGTGCTTACGCTCAGCATCGGAAGCGGCAACGCCGGCCGGGGTGTACTGCTCGGAGTCGTCTATTGCATCGGACTCGGCATCCCCTTCCTGCTCGTCGCCCTCGGACTCAACTGGGTCACCGGTTCCGTCGCCTGGCTCAAGCGGCACATCCGTGCGATCAATGTGGTCGGCGGGTCGTTGCTCATCGCCATCGGCCTGCTCATGGTGTCGGGCGTCTGGCAGATTCTGGTCGCGCTTCTCCAGGGGGTGATCATCGGAAACTATGTCACGCCCCTCTGATCACATCGATTCCCCGGCGCCGCAACCGCGCGGCGAGATCATCCAGCCGAAGCTCGGTCCGGCGGGCTACGTCCGGTTCTTCTGGCGTCAGCTCACGAGCATGCGCACCGCGCTGCTGCTCCTGCTCCTGCTCGCGATCGCGGCCGTGCCCGGATCCCTGTTTCCCCAACGCAGCTCGGACCCCAACGGGGTGACCCAATACTTCACGAACAACCCGTCGGCGGCTCCGATCATCGACAATCTCCAGCTCTTCGACGTCTACACCTCGGCCTGGTTCTCGGCCATCTATCTTCTGCTGTTCATCTCGCTCATCGGGTGCGTCATCCCGCGCACGATCTATCACGCGAAAGCGCTCGCCTCCGCCCCGCCGAAGACGCCGGCCCGGCTCGAGCGACTCGCCGCGTTCAGTGCCTTCGAGATCGAAGCGGGCGAGACGGATGCCTCGGGCGCGCCCCTCACCGCCGCCGCGGCCATCGAATCCGGTCGTGCGGTTCTTCGCTCGGCGCGCTACCGCGTCAAACTGTTCGATGGTCGCGGACCGGAGGGAGCGGAGTTCTCGGTCTCGGCGGAGCGCGGCTACCTGCGCGAGACCGGCAATCTCATCTTCCATCTGTCGCTCATCGGCATCCTCATCGCCGTTGGGATCGGCGGCGGTTTCGGTTACACCGGGCAGAAGGTGCTCGTGACGGGCCAGGCCTTCGCGAACGTCCGTCTCACCTTCGATTCCTTCACCAAGGGGCGGTTCTTCTCCGACGGCGACCTGCAGCCCTATCGGCTCAAGCTCGACAGCTTCGCGGTGAAGTATCAGGAGTCCGGGCCGGGCCTCGGCCAGCCCATCGACTACACGGCGGACGTCACCACCTTCGATGCGAGCGGCACGGCGGCGAAAGCCGTCGTGAAGGTCAACGAGCCCCTGCGTCTCGGCGGCAATGACATCTATCTTCTGGGAAACGGCTACGCCCCCTGGGTCACCGTGAAGAACCCCTCCGGCAAGGTCGTGTACTCGGAACCGGTGCCCTTTCTCCCCCAGAATGCCAACCTCCTGTCCCTCGGCATCATCAAAATTCCGGACGGCCTCGCCGCGCAGGTCGGCATGAGAGCGTTCTTCTACCCGACCGCGGAGGCCGGTGCGTCCGGCGAACTGGGTTCCGTCTACCCCGACCTTCGAAACCCGGTGCTCTCGCTGGTCGTCTTCAGGGGCGATCTCGGCATCGACAAGGGGCTCCCCAAGTCGGTCTACGTACTCAACACCGACAAGATGACCCCGCTCGCCGGACCGGGAGCGGCCGATGGCACTTCTGCCATCCGCCTGAAGCCCGGGGAGAGCGCCAAGATTCCCGGCGGACTCGGCTCGATCACCTTCGAGAACAAGGCACCGGCCTCGGATCCGGGCAATCTCGAAAAGAGCGTTCCGCGCTTCGCCTCGTTCGACGTCCACCGCGACCCGACCCAGGGTTGGGTACTGTTATTCGCCCTCACCGTGCTCGCTGGGCTACTCACCTCCCTCTTCATCCCACGACGACGGATGTGGATCAAGGCGGTCGAACTGGAGGGCGGGCGCCTTCGGCTCGAGTACGCCGGGCTTGCACGCGGCGAAGATCCGACTCTCGACGCCGCTGTCTCAGCGATCGCTCAGCGTCACGCCAAGCAACTCGGGCTTAGGCTGGCACGGTGACAACCGCCGCTCTCGCCTCGTATTCCCTCACCGCCATCTACTCGGCGATGGGCGTGTACCTGTTCGCCTTCATCGCCTTCACCCTCGACCTCGCCAAGCGCTCCGCGGAGGCACCCGTTGCCGTCGTCGCGGTGCCGGTGCGAGTGGGACAGATGTCCCGGGTCGGAGGCACCGCCGTCCTGGAGCGTGAGCCGGCGGCACCCGCCACCCCCGGGCGCACATCCAACCGGTTCGAGCGGGTCGCGTTTGCGCTCACCATCCTTGGCTGGTTGTTGCACGTGGTCGGCACGGTACTGCGCGGCGTCGCTGCCCACCGAGTGCCCTGGGCCAACATGTTCGAGTTCTCGCTCACGGCGTCCGCCATCATCGTCGGCGTATTCATCGCGGTGCAGGCCTGGCAGAACCTGAGGTTCCTCGGCGCGTACATCACCGGATTCTCCCTCATCATGCTCGGGTTCGGCACGGTGGGGTTCTACGTCAACGTCATGCCCTTGCCGCCGGCACTCCAGTCGTACTGGCTCATCATCCATGTCTTCGTCGCGACTCTCGGCACCGCGTTCTTCGCCATCGGGGCGGGGCTCTCGCTTGTGCAGCTCGTGCAGACCCGGCGCGAGGCGAACCGCTTCTCCGGTCTCAAATTCCTGGCGACGATGCCGGACGCCGAGAAGCTCGAAACGCTGGCGTACCGGGTGATCGTTGTCGGCTTCGTGTTCTGGACCTTCACCCTCATGGCCGGCGCGATCTGGGCAGAGCACGCGTGGGGTCGGTACTGGGGCTGGGATACGAAGGAGGTCTGGACCTTCATCATCTGGACGCTCTACGCCGGCTACATCCACGCCCGCGCGACCCGCGGCTGGCGGGGCTCCCGCTCCGCCTACCTCGCGATCGTCGGGTTCGCCGCTGTCATGTTCAACTTCACCATCGTGAACCTCTTCTTCAAGGGACTGCACGCCTACTCTGGCCTGTAAGGCGAACCGGGCCGGTAGAGCGCGGCGGCGCGCTCCGTGTTACTCGGTGCGTCCGGGAACGGTCCGTCCGGGCCCCGTCTGTTCCGGCTCGGGCGGCGCGAGCACGGCGGAGCAGGCGGCGAGGTCGGCACGAAAGCGGACGCGACGTTTCTCGGGCACGGCCGTGAGCATCCGCTTCTCCACGGCTCGGGCGACAGCATTCGCCGTGTTCAGTCGCTCGCGCCCCTTGGCGGTGAGCCTCGTGGGGAGAGCCCTGCCCTGTGGGGCGACGTCGGGACGGGTGACGAGCCCTCGATCCTGAAGGCCGCGAAGCACGAGATTCATCGACTGTCGGCTAACGAACGCGCCACGGGCGAGGTCGGAGCTGGAGAGTCCTGGGCTTCGACCGAGCAGCTCAAGGCACGAGTGCTGTGCCGATGAGAGTTCGAGCGGGCGCAACGCCTCCGCCATGGCGACCCGGAGCGAAGCGGCCGCGTGCCGGAGGACATAGGACAGGGCTTCGTCGAGTTCCCCGACCTGCGGAGGAGGGGCATCGGGTGTCTTCTTCGCACCGACTTTGGATTTCTTCCCGTGTTTTACCATGTCAGTAGTTTGACACTCCGATGCGATCGGGACCAGTGCCGCGGCGGGACGGGGACGGGGATCAAGCCTCCTCGGCGAGCAGCTCCCACACGCGCGGCGCGACCACGGTGCCGTATAAATCGATGCTCGACATGAGCTTGTCGTGCGCAAGGGTGCCATTGGAGTATTTGAGGTCGAAGCGATCGAGGCCGAGAGTGCGCGCTGTCGACGCGATCTTCCGGGCGACGGTCTCGGGAGAACCGACATACAGGGAGCCGGTGTCGGCCTCGTTCTCGAAAGACGCACGAGTCATCGGACCCCAACCGCGTTCCTTGCCGATGCGGTTCATCAGCTCGGAGTGGTGCGGCCAGAGTTCTTCGCGGGCTTGCTCGTCGGTCTCCGCGATGTGACCCGGGGAGTGCACTCCGATCTTTGGTGTCGGCAACTCGAACTGCGCGAGAGCTCTGTGGAACAGGTCCACGTAGGGAGCGAACCTGGCCGGCTCTCCGCCGATGATCGCGAGCATGAGGTTGAAGCCGTAGCGGGCGGTTCGCACGACCGATTCCGGGCTGCCGCCGACACCGATCCAGGTCGGAAGCAGGCCGTTTTCGATCGGCGGGTACACGGATTTGCCCTCGAGGGGGGCGCGGGTGGTGCCCGACCAGGCGACGGGCTGCTGCTGGCGCACGGCGGCGAACAGTTCGAGTTTCTCCTCGAACAGCCGTTCGTAGTCCGCCAGGTCCAGTCCGAAGAGCGGAAACGACTCGGTAAACGACCCGCGCCCGAGGATGACCTCGGCGCGACCACGGGAGATGGCGTCGAGGGTGGCGAAGCGCTGGAATACGCGGATCGGGTCATCCGACGACAGGACCGTTACCGCGGTACCGACGTGGATGTGTTCGGTGCGGGCCGCGATCGCCGCGAGGACGACCTCGGGGGCAGAGACGGCGAAGTCCTTCCGGTGATGCTCGCCGACGCCGATGTATGCGAGGCCGACCCGATCGGCTTCGACGCCCTGGGCGACCAGGTTTCGAAGCACCTGGGCGTACGGGACCGGAGTGCCGCCCGCCCCGTTGGTCACGTCGCCGAAGGTGTCGAGTCCGAGCTCCAGCCGCGTGGCCATCAGTTGTCTCTTTCCGTCAATGTATATGCAAATGCATGGAACCGAACCTCGGCCAGCTCCACGTTATTCCCCCCATCCATGCGGTCGGGCGAGGCGGGCGAATTGTTCGACCGCGCGGGCGATGCCGTCTTCGGCGTGGATCCGTTCTCCCACGGCACCAGCAGAGCGCCGGATGGCGACCTCCTCGATGCTCCGGCGAAGCGCCTCCGCGAGCAACTCGACAGTGAGCCGGCGCCGAGGGATCGGTGACACGCCGACACCGAGCCACGAAACTCGCGACCCCCAGAACGGCTGATCCGCCGTGAACGGCACGACGACCTGCGGTACCCCGGCGCGGAAGGCGGCCCCCGTCGTGCCCGCACCACCATGGTGGACTACCGCTGCCACCCGTGGGAAGAGCCAGTCGTGAGGGAGCGAGCCGACCGCAAAGACGTCGTCGCCGACGGTCGAAACGGAGGGAGCGAGACCAGCGGATCCGGCGAGAAGCACGGCTCGCAGCCCGGCCGACCGCACCGCGTCGATCACGAGCCGGGAGAGGGACTCGCTCGCGTCATCCGTCATGCTGCCGAAGCCGATGCTCACGACCGGTCGATCGTCGGCAAGGAAGGCCTCGAGGCCGGTCGGAGGCGCGAAGGGTCGGGTCGGAGTCGAGAACCAGTAGCCGGTGACCGTCCGGCCGGTGCCCGATGTCGGCAGCGGCACGACCAGTCGGCTGAATCCATAGAGTACCGGCTGGCCATCCGCCGCCGTGGACCGGCCGCCGAGGCCGAGAACCTCACGGCGGGCGGTCGCCATCGGGCGGGCGAAGGGTGTCCACACCGGGAGGTCAGAGAGATGGTGGCTGAGCAAGCGTCCGGGGCGCCCGAGCCGGCGGGGCATTCCGGACAGAAGCGCGCCGGGGTAATCGCCGGTTGGCGCGTCGATCGGTTGGAGGTGAGTGGGCACGAACGGCACGCCGAGCTTGTCGGCGACGGAGAGCCCCACGACCATTCCTCCGATGCCTCCCGTCAACAGGTCGACACCCTCGCACGCCTCGAGTGTCTGCCGCGTCCACCCCTGCATGCGCGGGGTCAGCTCCCGGGCGGCATAGCGCAGACTGGCGATCGGGCCGAGAGATGTGGCCCCCGTTGCGCCCTGGAGATCGGCCTCCATGCTGGCGGCGAGCGGTGCCATGGGCAGCTCGAGCTCGACGAACATCGGTGCGAAGTCGGCGGGGGCGACGACTCGAACCTCGTGGCCTGCCGAGCGCAGGCCGATGGCGAGCGCCGCGTACGGCTGCACACCCCCGCGGGTGTCATTTGCGATGACGGCGATGCGCATGTCTCTCCCCGCGGCCCCTGTTCATTGAGGATACATTTATGCAACATGAATGTATCAGAAGTCCTTCCGATAGACGACGGCGTGCTCCGCGCCGCGGTCGACGTGATCTCCGAGCGCGGCTGGTCCGAAATCACTCTCGAGCGAGTGGCGAGCGCGGCCGGGGTCTCCCGAGTGACGCTCTACCGTCGCGGGATCACGCGTGAGCTGCTTCTCGCCGCGCTTGCCGCCCGAGCCGCCGAGGGATGGCGGTCGGTGCTCTGGCCCGCCCTCGTGGGCTCCGGCACAGCCGCCGAGCGGCTCGCGGACGCCCTGCGTGCGAGCTGCACCGCGCTCGAACAACAGCTTCCCCTGATCGCCGGGTTCGTGTCATCCGGGGCGGTGCGGTCCGGCGTCTTCGTCGCCCCCTTCGAGAGGTTGTTGCGCGACGGATGCGCCGACGGCACCCTGGCGCCCCGTGGTGACGTGGCCGACGTGGCTGTGGCCCTTTTCAGCACACTCCCGGGTGCCTATCTCGCTCTGCGTAGTTCGGAGGGCTGGACAGCCGACCGGGCCGCGACCGTACTCACCGGGATCCTGATGCACGGGCTACTGCCCGGTGCGGCCGAGTAACCGCTAGCGCGGGAGGAGCGCATGGCAGCGCTCGAGTCGGGCGTTCCACCACTCCCGACGGTCGGCGCTCGTGGTGTGTCGATCGAGCAGCGCGGCATCCGGGATCACCCGTCGCACGTCGACGAGGCCGCCAGCGGGCCCGAGCGGGTCGGCCGTCACGTCGGAAGACAACAGGCTGACCGTGGCGAGCCCGCAGTCGAACGCCAACTCGGGGAGAGCGGCGGCGAGATGCGCCCCCATCGAGATGCCCACCGAGGTCTCGAGGGCACTCGAGACGACGACGGGGAGGCCGGCCGCCTCCACAATCCGCAGCGCGGAGCGGATGCCCCCGAGCGGCTGAGCCTTGACCACCAGAAGATCGGCGGCCCTCTCTCTCGCGACCTCGAGGGGATCGGCCGCCTTGCGCACGCTCTCGTCCGCGGCGATCGGCAGTCCCATGTATTTGACGCGCCGGCGGATGTCGGCGAGTTCGCCCACCGTCGCACAGGGCTGCTCGACGTACTCGAGATCGTAGGGCGCGAGGGCATGAATGGCGTGCTCCGCTTCATCCACGTTCCACCGGCCGTTGGCGTCGAGGCGGATGCGTCCCTCCGGCCCAAGATACTCGCGGACGGCGACCACCCTGGCGACATCGTCGCCGAGCTGCTGGCCGGGCTCGGCGACCTTCACCTTGACCGTGCGGCACCCGGGGAATCGGTCGAGGATCTCGCGAACGTGCTCCGGAGCGACGGCGGGGAGCGTCGCATTGACCCGGATCTGGCTGCGAAACAGCGCCGGCGCCTGGCTCCAGCCGAAGTCGATAGCGGCGGCCAGCCAGGCCGAGGACTCGACATCGTCGTACTCGACGAACGGTGAGAATTCGGTCCAGCCCGCCGGGCCCTCGAACAGCATCACCTCGCGGGTGTCGATGCCGCGGAATCGTTGCCGGAGCGGAACGGCGAGGACCCGTGCGGAGGCGAGGATGTCGGACAGCGATGGCACCATTGCCCCAGTCTGTCGTAGCGCGCCCCCCGGTGGGATCCCGCCGAGCGCCAGGTGGGAGATTCCTCCCGGTTTCGGGCCTTGGCTTGCGCCGGTCGTGTTCCTGCGGAATCGTTGCCACCTCCGCTCAGCGCAGAATGGACCTCCGCACTTTGGACCTCCGCACTATCGATAGGACACACACCGTGCTCACACTCACCGATTCCGCCACCACCGTCGTGAAGACCCTCATCGAGCAGGCCCCGGATGCGACCGGCGCCGCCCTGCGGATCAGTGCCTCTGCCGTCTCGGTCTCCGAGCTCGGGGCCACGGATCTCTCTCTCGCCATCGCCCGCACGGCCGAGCCGACCGACACAGTGGTCGAAAATGCCGGGGCGAAGGTCTTTCTGGAGGAAAAGGCCGCTCGCGTACTCAGCGACAAGGTTCTCGATGCGGAGGTCGACGACGAAGGGTCGGTGCGGTTCTCCATCGATGTCCAGAAGTAGCCGATCCGGCTCGACGGGCTCGGATACCCTGAGGTCATGTCGACCGACCGCTCCCGGATTGCCGACGAGCCGTTCCCCGCGAATTCACCCGGGATTTTTCGGCGACGGCCGCTCCCCCTCTTGGGGAGGGTGAGCTTTGCGCTCGCCGTCGGCGCCGTGGCGGTCGAGACGGCCGCCATCGCGATCGGAAGCGGCGGAGGTTGGGCGGTCGCTACGGGTCTCGCCGGGCTGGTGATCGGCCTGACGGCTGTCGCCTTCGTCCTCGGGATCGTCGCGGTCCTCGCGGCGAGGGCGCGACGCTGGGGTGTCGCCGGCGTCGTTCTGAGCGTGCTGGCCAACCCCCTGGTGCTGGTCGGGCTGTTCAGCGCACTGGGAGCACGGGGATGACTCGACCGCTCCGCGTCGTCCCTTCCGAGGATCCCGCGGGCATGCTCGCCGCCCTCGGCGACGCCCTTGCCGGGGGAGACGCGATTTTCGTGGGGAACCCTCGGGCGCCGATCCCGTTGAGGGTGGAGCAGCGGGTCGCCGTCGTCATCGAGACGAGCGGTTCCACGGGATCGCCAAAGCGGGTCGCGCTCAGCGCGGATGCCCTGCTCGCCGGTGCCGCCGCATCCGAATCGGCACTCGGCGGTCCGGGTCAATGGCTGCTCGCCCTGCCCACCCACTACATCGCCGGCATCAACGTTCTCGTGCGATCGCTCGCCGCCGGTGTCGACCCGATCGTCTTCCGGGCGGGCCATTTCGATGCCTCCGAGTTCGCCGCAGCATCGCGTGGGATGGACGCTTCGTTGCGGTTCACCTCGCTGGTGCCTGCGCAGCTCGCCCGCCTCGTGGATGCCGCCGCCGACGACCTCGACCTGCGGGCCGGTCTCCGGCGACTCGACCGCATCCTCGTCGGCGGTCAGACCACCCCGCCGACTCTTCTCGCCCGGGCCGCCGAACTCGGTCTCACGATCACCCGCACCTACGGATCGAGCGAGACTTCCGGGGGATGCGTCTACGACGGCATTCCTATCGGCAACGCCGAGGCCCGATTGGTGAACGGGGAGGTCGAGCTCTCCGGTCCGATGCTTGCGGAGGGTTATCTCGATGATCCGCCCGCGACGATCGCCGCCTTCACGGTGCGCGAGGGTACGCGCTGCTACCGAACGGGAGACACCGGCGAGATCGTCGACGGAATGCTGCGGGTCACCGGGCGGCTCGACGCGGTGATCATCTCCGGTGGGGAGAAGGTATCCCTCGATGCGATCGAACGGGTCGTTCGCGGTGTCGACGGGCTCCAGGATGCCGTGGTCGTGCGATCCCCGAGTGCCGCGTGGGGGGAGGTTCCGGTGGTGTTCTCGGCCGGGACGGCCACCCTTGACGAGGTGAAGGCCGTCGTCGTCGCGGCGCTCGGTCGGGCATCCGCCCCGGTGGCGCTCGTGCGGGTGGAGAGCGTCCCCCAGCTTCCCAACGGCAAGCCCGATCGAATGGGCCTCACCGCCTTCGCGGCGTCACGCGTCGGTGGTCCCCGACCGCTTCGGTAGGATTTCGTGCGTGGCTAACGCAGGAAGACCCGCCAAGAGGCGTATCGACCCCCGCACGGTCGGCGCCGTGACTTCCGGCAGGGTGCAGCCGGGCAGGGTGCAGTCCGGCAAGGGCGGACGACCCGGGGGCAAGGCGCCCCGCGTTGTGGTGCGCAAGGCTACGGCTGCCGACTGGATCGGCGGGGCGCGACTGCGCACCCTTCCGCTTGCGATCTCCCCCGTGGCCCTCGGTACCGGTGCCGCCCATCTGCTTTCGGATGGAGGCTGGCACTGGGTGCGCGCGCTCCTCGCGCTCGCGGTGGCGGTCGCCCTGCAGGTCGGCGTCAACTTCGCCAACGACTATTCGGACGGAGTGCGCGGAACCGACCGCAATCGCGTCGGTCCTTCGCGTCTGACCGGATCCGGTGCAGCCCGCCCGCGCACCGTGCTCACCGTCGCCCTGGTGTTCTTCGGACTTGCCGCCGTGGCCGGTGTCCTGCTCACGGTGCTGAGCGGCTTCTACTGGCTGCTCGCCGTCGGTTCTGCCTGCATTGTGGCGGCCTACTTCTATACCGGGGGGAAGCGTCCCTACGGCTACTACGGACTGGGCGAACTCTTCGTCTTCGTCTTCTTCGGACTCGTCGCGACCGCGGGCACCACTTTCACTCAGGTCGGTACGGTCAACATCGAGAGCTGGCTCGGCGGCGTCGCCGCGGGACTGTTCGCCTGCGCCGTTCTCATGGTCAACAACATCCGCGACATCCAACAGGATCGGGCCTCGGGCAAACGCACCCTGGCGGTGCTCGTCGGCAGCCGTGCCGCCCGCGTCCTGTTCGCCGTCTTCGTCGCGCTTCCCTACCTCATTCTGATCTTCTTCGCGATCTTCTTTGTGAAGGCACCGCTTGTGTACTTCTCCCTGCTGTCGGGGCTACCCGCCGTCGTGATCACCGTCACCGGACGGACGGCGCCGGAGTTCATCCTGGCGCTGAAGCTCACGAGCTTCACCGCCCTCGTGTTCGGCGTCACGCTCGCCGCGGCGATAGCCTTTTAGCGGCAATTTCGCCGGCCGCGACCCGTGCGGTGACCGTCAGCGCGGCTCTTCGAAGCGATCGAGGGCTTCATTCTCGAGCTCGTTGTCGCGATCTCGACTCTTGGTGGTGCGCAGGTGATCTATGCTCGTCGAAACGGCCTCGCGTTGCTTCCGAAGGAAGATGTACGACACACAGAACCCGATGACCGCGGCTCCGATGGCGGCGACGAACCCGTTGACTCCCATGATCAGAAGCACGCCGAGGGCGACAGCGAAAGTCCCCACCCGGATGAGCGAGAAGATGATCCATTGGCGCGAGTACACGGGGATAAGTCTAGGCACCGAAGCCTGAGCGCTCGTCTCCGATGGGCGGGATTCCGGCTTAGAATCTGCACATGGCTCGGTTCTCTGTGATACTCACCGTGGTCTTTCTCGCGTTCACGATCTTCGCGTTCATCGACTGCCTCCGCACCGAGGACCATCGCGTGCGCGCGCTGCCGAAGATTCTCTGGGCCGTCCTCATCGTGCTCGTCACCCCCTTCGGCGGCATCCTCTGGTTCGCTCTCGGAAAGGAACGGGCCGAGAGTGCCGTCGCTCCTGCGACCGGCCGTGGAGCGCGAGCACCGGATGACGACCCCGAGTTTCTGCGCCAGCTCGGCGCGGACAAACAGCGCGAAGCCCGCATCCGCGAACTCGAAGCACGGTTGGCCGAACTCGACGACGACAAAAACGACACCACCGAGAAGTGACGAACGCCGCCACCGATTTCTCGGTCGCCCTTCTCGGGCAACTCATCGGTCACGGGGTGCGCGACATCGTGCTGTGCCCGGGCTCGCGCTCCCAGGCGCTCGCGCTCGCGGCGGCGGCCTGGGAAGGCGGCGGTCGGGTACGGCTCCGAGTTCGCATCGATGAGCGCGTCGCGGGTTTCCTCGCCCTCGGCATCGCCGTCGAAACCCGGCGCCCGGTGGTCGTGATCACCACCTCCGGCACGGCGGTGTCCAACCTCCACCCGGGTGTTCTCGAGGCGCATCATTCCGGGACTCCGCTCATTCTGCTCACCGCGGATCGCCCGGCCGAGTTGCGCGGCATCGGGTCCAACCAGACCACCGATCAGCCGGGCATCTTCGGTACCGCCGTCGGCTGGGTTCGGGATGTCCCGCCGCCGGTCGATTCGCGGCAGGCGGTCGACCTCGCTCGAGACGCGTACCTCGCGGCGATCCGAACGCCGGGACCGGTTCAGCTCAATCTCGCATTCCGTGAGCCCCTCTCCGGTGCGGTCGGACCCCTTCCCGAGCCCGCAGCCGCGGCCGTCCCGGTGGTTTTCCCCTCCGCTCCCCGGCGGATCGACGCCGCGCCGAACACGGTCGTCATCGCCGGTCACGGCGCGGGTCCCGAGGCCGAGGAATTTGCACGCTCCCTCGGGGTTCCCCTGCTCGCGGAGGTATCGAGCGGCGCGCGCTTCGGGCCGAATCTGGTGGCCGCCTACCGTCACCTGCTCGACCTGCCCGAGTTCGGAGGGTGCATCCGCCGGGCGGTCGTGTTCGGGCATCCCACACTCACCCGGCAGGTTCCGGCTCTGTTGTCGAGGGCGGATGTCGTCGTCCACGTCGTGCGCGGACGTGGCGCGGAAGCCTACAACCCCGGTCACCGCGCGTCGACGATCGACGCGGCGGTGACCCATGACGCTGTGCCCCCTCGAGACGAGTCGACGGAGGCTCGCGCCTGGTTGCGCACCTGGGTTCAAGCCGGTCGGGACAGTCTCGCCGAGGGTGCGTCGATACGGTCGGGAGAGGGCGACCGACCGGGCGACCTTGCTCGCCAACAGCTCGCCGTCTTCCGGGAGCCGGTTACTCGCCGCATGCTGGTGGAAGCCGTCTGGCGGGTCACCTGGCCGCACGACCGGCTCGTGCTCGGGGCGTCCCGACTCATCCGGGAGGCGGATTCCGTCGTGACCGGCAAGCGCATCGCCGTGCACGCCAACCGCGGTCTGGCCGGCATCGACGGCACGATCGCCACCGGGATCGGCATCGCCCTGGCAAGCCAGGACGACGACGGCGCAGGCGCGTCCGGCATCACCCGCGTGCTGGTCGGAGACCTGACGGCTCTCCATGACGTGGGGGCGATGCTCTTCGGCGGCGCCGAGGTGCGGCCACGCATCCAGGTCGTTGTGGCGAACGACGGTGGAGGCACGATTTTCGACGGACTCGAGGTGGCTTCCACGGCTCCCACCGAGTCCTTCGATCGGGTGCAGTACACACCACAGTCGGTCGACTTCCGTTCCCTCGCGGGCGCCTACGGGTGGGAATATCGCGTGGCGCACAACCGTGGCGAGCTGGATCTGGCACTCGCGGCATCCGGCACGCCGACCCTCGTGGAGGTTCCGCTTCCGCGATGACGGTCCCCCGGTCGCGTCTCCGAGCGTCCGGGCGATCCGAGCCTGGCCCGTTTCGCGTCGAGGGTGAGTTCGGCCTTGAGGCGCCTGATCCGCGTTTCGCGCGGGGTGGACGTCGCCGGGGCGAGCCGCCCCGCGAGCCGCCCCGGCCACCACCCGCGCGAGTAGCATCTGGCGTATGTCGAATACTGTGTGGACCGAAGACCCGGCCGTCCTCCTCAAGGCGGGCCCGGGTTTCTCCCTCGCCGCTGTCGACTCCTCGTCGACCCCCGGCATCACCGGCGGCAAGGTCGGCGGCGCGGCGCTGCTGGACAAGGGAGTCTCGGAGCTGGCCGACCTGCAGGAGAGGCTGTGGGCCGAGAGCCGCTTCGGGGGCAGGCGGTCCGTCCTGTTGGTGCTTCAGGCGATGGACACCGCCGGTAAGGGCGGGATCATTTCGCACGTGGTCGGGGGAGTCGATCCGCAGGGCGTAAAGGTCTACGGGTTCAAGAAGCCCACCAGGGCGGAGCTATCCCACGATTTCCTCTGGCGGGTGAAAAACCAGCTTCCCGCCGCCGGGTTGCTCGGCGTGTTCGATCGGTCCCACTACGAAGACGTGCTCATCGCCCGGGTGCACGCGCTCGTCGAACCGTCTGTCATCGAGGCCCGCTACTCCCAGATCAACGGGTTCGAGAAGGACGTGGTGGACAGCGGCACCACCATCGTGAAGGTCATGCTGCACATCAGCGCCGACGAGCAGAAGGCGCGGCTGGGCGCGCGACTTGCCGATCCGCGGAAGCACTGGAAGTTCAATCCCGGTGACCTCGACGAGCGGGCGCTCTGGCCGCAGTATCAGCAGGCCTACCAGGCGGCATTCGAGCGGACATCCACCGCGGATGTCCCGTGGTTCGTGATCCCCGCGGACCGCAAGTGGTACGCCCGCCTGGCGGTGCAGCACCTGTTGCTCGATGCGCTCCGCGGGTTGCATCTCACCTGGCCGGTGGCGGAGTACGACCTGGCGGAGCAGACCACCCGGCTCGCGGCGGAGTGAGGGCGACGGCGTTTGTGCCGACGCCGTCTTCTCTCAGTCGAGCGCTTCGACGATGGGGCGGAACTTCATCCGGGTCTCGAGCAGTTCCCGTTCCGGCACAGACTCGGCCACGATTCCGGCCCCCGCGTAGGCGGTCACCCGCCCGACCGCATCGAACTGTGCAGAGCGAAGCGCCACAGCCCACTCCCCGTCGCCATCCGCTCCCACCCAGCCGACCGGTCCGGCATAGCGCCCGCGGTCGAAGGGCTCGATTTCACCGATGATGCGCAGAGCGTCAGCGGTCGGAGTTCCGGCGACGGCGGCGGTGGGATGGAGTGAGTCGATGAGATCCAGCGACGTGGAGCCGTCGATGAGGTCCCCTTCGATGTCGCTCGCAAGATGCCACAGGTTCGGCAGCTTGAGCGTGAACGGCATCTCGCTCGCCATCACATTCGGGCTGTGTGCGCGCAGGGAGGCCAGCACGTTCTGCACTGCATAGCGATGCTCATCCTGGTCTTTGGTCGAGGTGGCGAGAGCGGTGGCCGCCTGTTCATCGCTGGCCGCATCGAGCCCCCTCGCCGCACTCCCGGCGAGCACCCGCGCCGTCACCGAGCCCTGATCCACGGTCACGAGGGTCTCCGGGCTCGACCCGATGAAGCCGTCGACCGCAAAGGTCCAGCAGTCGGGGTAGCCGGCGGCGAGCACGTCGATCATGCGCCGGATATCCGCGCCGGGCGGCAGTTGCCCGACCAGCTCCCGAGCGATCACGACTTTGCCCACCTCGTGGGAGCGGATGCGTCGGATAGCGGCCTCCACGGCATCTCGATAGTCGGCACCGGTCATCGTTCCCGGGTGGAGTTCGACCTGATAGCGCGGGCCGTAAGGCACGAGGGGCGGGATCACCAGGGGCTCGAGTGTGCCGATCGAGATGCGCGTCACCCAGCTCCGCCCCTTGTCCCGCCCGACGATGAGCGACGGGACGATGAGTACGCTCGAGGTCGTCGAGGTGTCCGAAAAGGCGAAACTGCCGAAGGCGAGAAGGCCGGTCCCGGTCCGGGCGAGGGGGTCGGTGACCGTCGCGGAGGCGACGATCCGCTGCCAGGCGACCGCGGCATCCCGCATCCGGGTTGGACCGTCGAACCCCAGTCGCAGCGCCTCCCCGTGACCGACCAAACCGAATCCGCGCCGCATCCACAGCAGCGGATGTTCTGCTTCCAGCACCGGAACGAGCGGCCCGAGATCGGCCGTGATTGTGGTTTCCACGGTGAGCTTGGGCAGGTCGGCATCGGCTGCTCGGGGCGCGGATCCGGTCACTCGGCCAACACTAGCCGTGGCCCGCTGTGAGCCGCAGATGCACAGGATGGCTGAACTAGACTGGGGCGCGTGGTAAAGGCAGATCTGACAAAGCAACCTCGCGAGGTCGCCGAAATGTTCGACGGGGTCGCGAAGCACTACGACCGCACGAACGATGTGCTGTCGATGGGGAACTCCTTCCTTTGGCGACTTGCGACCACTCGGGCGGTCGCCCCGGTTGCCGGGGAACGCATCCTCGATATCGCTGCCGGCACCGGCACGAGTGCCGCCTCCCTCGCCAAGAGCGGGGCGGAGGTTGTGGCCGCGGACTTCTCACCCGGAATGATCGAAGTCGGTCGACGGAAACATCCGGCGATCACCTTCGTCGAGGCGGATGCGATGAACCTGCCCTTCACCGACGGCGAGTTTGACGCCGTAACGGTGTCGTTCGGGCTGCGCAACGTGGAGGACCCCAAGAGGGCCCTCGCCGAGATGTATCGGGTACTTAAGCCCGGCGGGCGTCTCGTGATCTGCGAGTTCAGCACGCCGTCCCGCGCGCTCTTCCGTGCCGGCTACGGGGCCTACCTGCGGTATCTGATGCCCTCGATCGTCGGCGCCGCGAGCTCGAACCCCGAGGCCTACACCTATCTCAGCGACTCGATTCGGGCCTGGCCGGACCAGGTGACCCTGAGCCAGTGGATCCGCGGCGCCGGATTCACCCGTGTGGCCCATCGCAACCTCACCGTCGGGGTCGTCGCCCTTCACCGCGGCCACAAGCCGGCCCGCATCGCCGCCCGCCGGTCGCAGCGCAAGAAGCCGGTACCGAGCACTCCCGTCGACATCGATCTCACCGGCCTCACGCCGGATGGCCCGTCGGCTCCGAAGCCGTAGGGCTTCGCAGCCGCCACCGAGCGTTAGGCCGACATCGTGACTCCCAGCGTGCCCCTCGCCCGCCGCCGCAATTCTCTGAACACCGCCCTCGGACTCGGGGAGAAGCTCTTCTCCTCCGCGAGCGAGCGCAAATTCGCCTCGACCATCGAAGACGGCCTCGACGAGGTCGAGAGGGGATTGTTCACGGAGGTGTCCTTCGCCGATGATCTGGCGGATGCCACTACGCGTTACCTGCTCGACGCGGGCGGCAAACGCGTGCGTCCCACTCTCGCTCTTCTCACCGCCCAACTCGGAACCGGAAACACGCGGGAGGTGGTGATCGCAGCGGAGGCGCTCGAGATCACCCACCTCGCCTCGCTGTACCACGACGACGTGATGGACCAGGCGGGAATGCGGCGGGGAGTGCCGAGCGCCCAGAGCGTGTGGGGCAACTCGGTGGCCATCCTCACCGGCGACCTGCTGTTCGCCAGGGCGTCCAAGCTCATGTCCGGGCTCGGTGAGCGGGCCATCATGCTTCAGGCCAATACATTCGAACGACTGTGCCTCGGGCAACTGCACGAGACCATCGGTCCGCAGCAGGACGAGGACCCGATCGATCACTACATTCAGGTGCTCGCCGACAAGACGGGTTCCCTCATCGCGGCAGCGGCCGAGATGGGGGTGATTTTCGGCAACGCGGCGGAGGAGTATCGAACCCCGGTGAAAGACTTCGGGGAGAAGATCGGGGTGGCGTTCCAGCTCATCGACGACGTGATCGACCTCGCCGCCGGCGAAGAAGAGACCGGCAAGACCCCGGGAACCGACCTTCGATCCGGGGTCGCCACTCTCCCCCTTCTGTACCTTCGCGACCTCGCACGCACCGACCGGGACGCCGCCGAACTCCTCACTCGCATTGAGCGGGACGTCAATGCCCTGCACCGTGCGCCCGATGGGAGCCCGATGCCGGATGATACGGAACTTTCGGCCGCGATCGCCGAGTTGCGGGAGCACGACGTGACGCTCAAGACCCTCGATGAGGCGCGCCGTTGGGCCCGCGAGGCCGTGGAGGCGGTCGTTCCCCTGCCGCCCGGTCCGGTGAAGAAGGCCCTCACCCGCTTCGCCGAGAGTGTCGTCGAGCGGTCCAACTAGTCCCATGAGTCCCAGCCGAGCCCATCCCGGTGGCCCCGCCCGTCGGGACCTCCCCAACGAAAGACTCCCATGACGAAACTGAGACTCGCCATCGTCGGCGCCGGACCGGCAGGAATCTACGCGGCGGACATCCTGCTCAAAGCGGAACGAAACTTCGACGTATCGATCGATCTGTTCGAACAGCTCCCGGCGCCGTACGGTCTCGTGCGGTACGGCGTCGCTCCGGATCATCCGCGCATCAAGGGCATCATCACCGCGCTGAGAGAGGTGCTCGACACGGGTCGCATTCGCCTGTTCGGGAATGTGCTCTACGGGCGGGACGTCACGCTCGACGACCTCAAGACGCACTATCACGCGGTGATCTTTTCGACCGGAGCGGTGCGGGATGCCGACCTGGACATTCCGGGGGTCGACCGGGAGGGCAGTTACGGGGCCGCCGATTTCGTGAGCTGGTACGACGGGCACCCGGATGTGCCGCGGGGGTGGCCCCTCGAGGCGCAAGCCGTGGCCGTGATCGGCAACGGCAACGTCGCCCTCGATGTGGCACGCATCCTCGCCAAGCACGCCGAGGATCTGTTGCCGACCGAGATCCCCGACAACGTCTTCGATGTCCTTGCGGCGTCACCGGTGACCGATGTGCATGTCTTCGGTCGTCGCGGACCGATGCAGGTGAAGTTCACCCCGCTCGAACTGCGCGAACTCGGCGAGCTTCGCGACGTCGACATCGTCGTTCACGAGGAGGACTTCGACTACGACGAAGCGTCGGCGTCGGCGATCACGAGCAACAAGCAGGTGTTCGTGATCGACAAGGTGTTCACGAAGTGGCGTGTCCGTGAGGCGGAGGGGGCATCGCGGCGTCTCCACCTTCACTTTCACGCCCGGCCGGTGGAGATCACGGGCGGCGCCCGGGTGGAGGGCTTTCGATACGAGCGCACGGTGCCCGACGGTCAGGGCGGTGTCATCGGCACCGGAGAGATCCGCGAGCTGCCGGTCCAGGCGGTCTATCGCGCGATCGGCTACTTCGGGTCGCCGCTGCCGGGTATCCCGTTCGACGAGAAGCGCGGGGTGATCCCCAATCGCGAGGGCCAGGTGCTCGACGATCGGGACAGGCCGGTCCCCGGCGTCTATGCCACCGGCTGGATCAAGCGCGGTCCGGTCGGACTGATCGGGCACACCAAGAGCGACGCGATGGAGACCATCAAGCACGTCATGCGCGACCAGGCGAACTGGTGGGCTCCGGCGCACCCGGATGAGAGCTCGATTATCGATCTGCTCGAGGGTCGGGGCGTCGAATTCACCGATCTCACCGGCTGGCACCGCCTCGACGAGCACGAGAAGGCTCTGGGCGAGGCCGTTGGGCGCCCGCGCGTGAAGGTCGTGCCGCGGGAACGGATGGTGGCGGTCTCCCGCGCCGAATAGCCCGGTCACGTCCGGTCACGTCCGGTCCCGTCCGGTCACGCTCCGCCGCCGCGCTCCGCCGCGCTCCGTTCCCACGCTCCGCCGCCGTGCTCCGCCGCGCTCCGTTCCCAATCCACGGGTCAACTTCGCATCCTCAACGGGTGTCGTCCCATGCGAAGTTGACCCCGGGCGGGCGTCGAGCAGGCGAAGTTGACCCTAGGAGAGTGGCGAGCATGCGAGGTTGACCCGGGGAGGGGGGCGAGCAGGCGAAGTTGACCCTAGGAGCGCGTCGAGCAGGCGGTAGTTCGCTCCGGGGACTACTGCACGGCCGCGGTGAGCCTCGCCGTGTTGTCGAGCACTTTCGATCGAAGCGGGCGGGTGAGCCATTCGTCGAGCGTGAGTTCTGTGCTCTTCTCGCGATACGACTCCTCGATCTCGCGCAGCTTCCTGACGATCTGACGCCCGTGCACCATCACCGAGATCTCGTAGTTGAGGGTGAACGAGCGCATGTCCATGTTGCTCGATCCGATCACGGCGACCTCTTCGTCGATGGTGAAATGCTTCGCGTGCAGCACGGTGGGCGACGGATAGAGCCAGATGCGCACACCCGCGCGCAACAGCGCTTCGTAGTAGCTGCGCTGGGCATGGAAGACCACCGGCTGATCCGCGACCGCGGACACGAACAGCTGCACATCGAGTCCCCGGTAGGCGGCGTTGGTGATGGCGTAGAGCATCGAGTCATCCGGCACGAAGTACGGGCTGGTGATGACGACGCGGCGCTGGGCGTTGTAGACCAGCGAGTCGAACAGCCGCAGGTTGTTTTCGAGGTCGAAACCCGGGCCGCTCGGCACCACCTGGGCGTCGATCGCATCCACGATCTTCTCGGCGGGCATACCGTCGGTTTCCCGCATGAGCAACTCGTCGGTTTCGCTGTACCAGTCGGTCACAAACAGCGCATTCACCCCCGCGACGATCGGACCCTCGAACCGGACCATCAGGTCCTTCCACTGGAGGCCACGTCGAATGTTCCCGCGCTTGTTGTAGCTCGGGTCGATCATGTTCTGCGAGCCGGTGAAGGCGACCATCCGATCGACGACAAGAAGTTTGCGATGGTTTCGAAGATCGGGACGTTGCCACCGGCCGCGCCACGGTTGCACCGGGAGCATGAGATGCCACTTGACCCCACCGCGCTTCAAACGGCGAATGGTCCGGTGATAGCCAGGGGAGCGCAGAGACGCGATGTGGTCGAGGAGCACGCGCACCGTCACGCCTCGCCGCACCGCGGCCTCGAGTGCCTCGAAGAAGGGCTTCGTCGTCCGGTCGTAGGACAGGATGTAGAACTCGGCGTGCACGAACCTCTTCGCCTCACCAACTGCCGCGATCATCGCCCCGAGGGACTCGGCGTTGTCGGTGTAGAGCTTCGCGGTGTTGCCGCCGACCAGTGGCATCGACCCGAGATTGCGATTCTGTTCGACGATCGGTTCGAGCCAGGAGGGAAAATCGACCTCCTTCTCCACTCGATCCATTCCCTCGGTGGTCTCGAGGATGAAGGTGTTGATCTCCTGCTGCTTCTCGCGCCGGCGCTTCGGTAGTTTGGTGCTGCCGAAGAGCAGGAAGAGCACGATCCCGAGGTAGGGAAACAGGAAGATCGCGAGCAACCAGGCCATGGCCGTCTGGGGTTTGCGGTTCTGCGGCACCACGATGACGGCGATGATCCGGATCGAGATATCCGCGATCAGTGCGATCGTGGCGAAGACCGGACTGGTGAAGAAGTTGATGATGAACGCGGTCACGAGGTCGGGCAGGCGGCCGGGTCAGCGGAAGTTGACGAACTGCAGGTCGATGTCCAGATCCGCAGCCTTGAGAAGCGCCATGGTGGACTGCAGGTCGTCTCGACTCTTCGAACTGACCCGGAGTTCATCGCCCTGGATCTGTGCCTTCACACCCTTCGGCCCCTCATCGCGAATGAGCTTCGAGACCTTCTTGGCATCCTCGCTGGAGATGCCGTTCTTGAGCGACACGTCGACTCGGTACTCCTTGCCTGAGGCGTAGGGCTCCCCGGTGTCCAGGCTGCGCAGCGAGATGCCGCGCTTGATGAACTTGGCTTCGAGCACCTCGAGCACGGCTTTGACCCGATCTTCGGACGACGCCTTGAGAAGCAGCTTCTCGCCGCTCCAGTCCACCTCGGCTCCCACATTCTTGAAGTCGTAGCGCTGCGCGATCTCCTTCTGCGCCTGGTGGAGGGCGTTGTCCGCCTCCATTTTGTCGACCTTGCTCACAATGTCAAACGTTGGGTCAGCCATGCCAGCAGTTTAACGGGCACGGCGGGGGATGATGGATGCCCATGTCGATTCTGCGAGCAATCCTGATCTCCGCGGCCGCGGTGGTGGTCGCCGCCGCCGTGATCGGCGTCATCGTGGTGTTCGCGGTGCCGGGACATCCGATCGCGGGCGGTCCGTCCGCTCCCGTCGCCCGGTTCGCGACGGCGGCGCCGGTCACCCGCGCGTCCACCCCGGTCGGCCCCGGCGTACAGAACCTCGCCGACCCGGCCTGGGTCGCTGAAACCGCGGCGTCGACCGGTATCCCTGTGCGAGCCCTTCGCGCCTACGCCGGAGTGGCGATTGCCATCACCGCAGCCGGCACCGGCTGCGGTATCGGCTGGAACACTCTGGCGGGAATCGGGGAGATCGAATCCCGCCATGGCACGATATTCGGCGGGTCGATCGCGGCGAACGGGGATGCGACACCCGCCATTTTCGGGGTTCCGCTCGCCGGGGGAGCGGTCGCCAACATCCCGGATACCGACAAGGGAGCGATCGACGGCGACCCGACGATCGACCGCGCGGTCGGCCCGATGCAGATGATTCCCGAGGCCTGGCGGAACTGGCACGTTGACGGCAACGGCGACGGGGTGGAGAATCCGCAGAACATCGATGACGCCACGTTCGCGGCCTCCCACTACCTGTGCCGTGCGGGCGGGCAAAAGCTCGGTTCGGAGGCCGGTTGGCGGGCCGCGGTGCTCGCCTACAACGCCTCCGGGCGGTACCTGTCCGACGTCATCCGCTACTCCACCGGGTACGCCAGCGCGGCCGCGGGGTGAGGGTCAGCGAGGCGATGGCCGGGCGGAGGATGACCGCACGATGAGCTCGAACGGCAGCGGGGTGTTCGACGACCCGAGGGTGCGGCGGTCGGGATGCAGCTCGTCAAGAAGCAGCTCAACGGCAAGGCGACCCTGCAGTTCGGGGAATTGCGCCACGGTCGTGAGGCCGAAGAATTCGCTCAGTTCGTGGTCGTCGATACCCACGACCGAGATGTCGTCTGGCACCCGAAGGCCGAGGTCGCGCGCGGCGAGAATCGTGCCGATCGCCATCTCGTCCGACGCCGCGATGATCGCGGTCGGGCGGGTGCGTGGGTTGCCGAACAGCTGCTTCGCCGCCGCATAGCCGCCGGCGATCGTGAAGTCGGCCGACTGGAACAACGCCGGGTCGGGGGAGATTCCCGCCGCTTCGAGGGCCACCTCGTAACCGACCCGCCGGTTGGTTGGCAGGTGGAAGTCACGCTCTGACTCCTGGTCTCCGCCGATGTGGCCGATCGACACGTGACCGAGGGCGAGCAGATGTTCGGTAGCCAGTCGAGCGACTGCCACATCGTCGATGCTGAGTGTGCGCACCCCCACGAGCGGGCCGCCGACGCCGACGACGGGCTTGCCGAGGGCGAGAAGGCCGGTGAGTTCGGCAGCGGTGAGTTCCAGGGAGATCGCGAGCACGGCGTCCACCCGCTTGCGAAGCAGAAAGTGCTCGAACACGCTCTGTCGCTCTTCGCCGCCGCCGCTGAGGTTGTAGAGCGTGAGATCGTACCCGTTGGCGAGCAGCGAGCTCTCCGCCCCCTGCAGCACCGAACTGAAGAACCACCGATTGAGAAACGGGATCACGACCCCGACGTTCTTGGTGCGCCCGCTGGCGAGACTCGAGGCATTCGAACTGACGACATAGCCGAGTTCGGTGGCGGCGCTCGTGACGCGGGCCTTGGTGGCTTCCGACACGTGACCGTTGCCGCTGAGCGTGCGGGAAACGGTCGCGGTTGACACTCCGGCGGCGTCCGCGACCTCCTGGATGCCGACCATGGAAACCCCTTCCGCTCCGCTTTTTGCGACAGCCTGAATCTTAGGGCCATCCCCATGGCACGGTGATTTTCTCGGAGCCAATCACCCTGTATCCTTTAGTTTGCGCGTTCGTCCCGAGTGGGCTGGGGCGCATGGCAAGTTACCCAAGTGGCCAAAGGGATCTGACTGTAAATCAGCCGTCTACGACTTCGTGAGTTCGAATCTCGCACTTGCCACCACACCGCCGGCCCGGAGGCTGGCATCACCTCGGCACGGCAGCCGAATCGGCCCGCGACGGACGTGGTGTGCCTCGGGTCGGAACGTGATCCTCGGCATCGAGAACAGGTGCTTCCATGCCCGAAGTGAATGCCTCCCTGCTCGAGATCGCCCGCCAGGTGGCGGTCGAGGCCGGAATGCTCGCCAAGCGGAGGCGCTCCGAAGGGGTTGAGGTGGCCGAGAGCAAGTCGTCGACCGAGGACATCGTGACCTTTGCCGATCGCGAAATCGAGGCGCTCATTCGGTCGAGACTCGCCGAGCTGAGGCCGAACGATGGCTTTCTCGGGGAGGAAGGCGATGCCGAGGGCGGAACGAGCGGTCTGACCTGGGTGGTCGATCCGATCGACGGCACCGTCAATTTCCTGTACGGGATCCCGCACTATGCGGTGAGCATCGCCGTTGTCGAAGGGGAGCCGGAACCGCTCACCTGGCGCGCACTTGCCGGCGTTGTGTCCAATCCGGCTAACGGCGAGACCTTCACCGCACTCGTCGGGGGAGGCGCGTTCCTCGACGGCGAGCCGATTCGGGTCGCAGTCTCGGGGGAACTGTCTCAGGCCCTGGTGGGCACCGGATTCGCCTATCTCGCCGAAGCGCGCTCGAAGCAGGCGGAGTTGCTCGGCGGCCTTCTGCGCCGCGTGCGCGACATCCGCCGGATGGGGGCCGCTTCGCTCGATCTGTGTGCCGTGGCAAGCGGGCGACTCGACGCATATTTCGAGCGGGGGCTGAGCCCGTGGGACCATGCGGCGGGTTCCCTGATTGCCCGGGAGGCGGGTGCGACCGTCACGGGACTGGACGGCGCACCGCCCTCGAAAGACTTCATTCTGGCCGCGGAGCCCCGTCTCGCGCGTACCCTCGAGGCTCTCCTGCGCACTCTGTGAGGGGCGCACAGGCCTGGCCGACAGTCCGGGGTGGATCGGGTCAGGCCTCGCGCCGATTGCTCTTTTCGACGCCGTGCCGTAGCCTTTACCTGTTCGTTACAAAACTTCCGGGATCGATCTCGGCGATTCGCGCGACGACCAACCCCACCACACCCAGACCTACAGACGTGCTCGAGTTCTCCATCTCGCTGTATTCGTTGTTGGAGGACCACTAGCTGTGCTCACATTCCCCTCGCTCCTGCCCGCCGCCTCGGCGACCGCGGAGCTGAGGTAGCATGGCGGGCTTCGACTGGAACGCCGGGCCGGATTCCGTGGCGGACGTCCCGGCCGCAGCCGCCGCACCCGCGGTGCGATCTCGTCGCGAACTGCGCGCCCACGAGCTGGCCGCTCAGGCATCCCGGTCTGGAAGGCTGAGCGCCCCCCGCGGCCTGACCAAGACTCGCGGCACGATCACCCCACACGGCGCAGCGATGTCCCGTCCCGCACCCCGGTCCCGTCCCGCGGCGCAGGCCCGCTCCGCAGTCCCGTCTCGTTCCGCCGGGCCTGGCACAGGCAGACGCCGTGGAATCCTGCGCAAGTTCATCTCCATCAGCGCGATGCTCGGAGCCGGAGCCCTGCTCGTGGCCACCTCTCTGCCGGCGGTCGCTCTGCGGGCGACATCCGCCAGCGCGATCACTCCCGATACCTCGACGACCTCCACCTCCCAGGTTCAGAGCCTCTCGGTCGATGGTGGAGCCGTGGATGCCGCGGCCTTCCGCGACCCGTACACCGTCGTCAGCACCCTCCAGCGGGCCCGGTTAAAACTCGGCATCCAGAGCTTCCAGTACACGAACGACATCAATGGAACCATCCAATGGCCGTTCCCGGTGGAGGCGCCGATCAGCTCCGGCTACGGTGCACGGGTATCGCCGTGTGGCGGATGCACCTCGTTCCACGAGGGAGTGGACTTCATCCCGGGTGCCGGCACGCCGATCGGCGCCATCGCCGCCGGAACCGTCACCTACGCGGGGTATGACGCCGGCTACGGCTACCACGTGATCGTGGACCACAACATCAATGGGCAAAAGGTACAGAGTCTCTACGCGCACATGGCCGCTGGTTCCGTTCTGGTCACCGTCGGACAGCAGGTCGCGGTGACCCAGGAACTCGGTCAAGTGGGCAACACCGGGCACTCGACCGGCGCGCACCTTCACCTCGAGGTGCACCTCGCCGGAACCCCGGTCGACCCCTTCGCCTGGCTGAAGGCCAACGCAAACTGACCTGCCGCCCCGTGAGGGGTGGTCTTCAGCGGAGTCTTTGGCTAGTCTTAACTCGTTCGTTACCTGCTGTTATGCCGGGTGACGTCGTGAGTCCGATGAACATTCGTGGCTGCACCCGGTCGGCGGTGCGGCACATTGCCGCAAGGAGCACCCGTCATGCACGCTGCACGGTGTGATCTCCTGTGGTCCGGCGAGAACGATCTCGGAACCGAATCCGCCGTGAACCCGAGACATCTGTGACGGGCACTCACGGGCTTCCCCCCACGCGCCCTCTCCGTGAAGCAGCGCCGGTCTCCTCCGTCACATCCGGTGGGCGGAGATCAAGCCACCCCGTCGCGCCGCTCCGTCGCGGCCGTGTTCGGCGGGTGTTGCGCACGCTGATGAGCGTCGGAGCCATGGTGGGCGCGGCAGCGCTGCTGGTCTCCACCTCTCTTCCGGCCAGCGTCTTCCTCTCTCCGGCGAGCCTCTCCAGCGCCTCGGCGAATACCCTGAGGTCCGGCGCCCCGCCGTCGGTGCAAATTCTGGAGGTGGATGCCGCGGCCGAGGCCGGGGCGTCGTCCCGGGACGCCTACACGGTCGTCTCCCTCGTGCAGAAGATCGCGCGGAACTATGCGACCGCGGCGCGGAGCTCGGCATACACCAACAATCCGAACGGGACGATCCAGTGGCCGTTCCCCGTTCCGGTGCCGATCACGTCGGGGTTCGGACCGCGTCACGTCTCGGGGTGCGGGTTCTGTTCGACCTTCCATCAGGGGATGGATTTCACCCCCGGGTCGGGAGTGGACATCCAGGCTATTGCGGCCGGGGTGGTCAGCAAGGTCGCCTCCGATCGGGGCGGCCTCGGTAACAACGTGACCATCGACCACGTCATCAACGGGCAGAGAGTACAGAGCGTGTACGCTCACATGCTGGCGGGAAGCATGCGTGTCACCGTTGGGCAGGTCGTCAAGGTGACGGATCTGGTGGGCCAGGTGGGCAGCAGCGGAGCCTCGACCGGGGCTCACCTGCACCTGGAGATCCTCCTCGGCGGAACGCCGGTCGACCCGTTCGCTTGGCTCAAGGCCAACGCGAACTGAGCCGGTCGGGCTCGCCGTTAGGAGCGCAGCCAGACTGCCGTGTCGCCGGGAAGCCCACGGTCGGCCAGCGGTTCCGATGCGACGAGGATCTCGCCAGCCGGCAACTCGATCGTGGTGTCTCCGGTGTTCGCGATGACGGTGACGGCGCCGTTGCGGAATGCGACCACCGCATCCGGATAGCCCGGGAGCCACTCGAGGCTGCCGAAACCGAGATCCGCCGCCGACCGAGCGCGGAGCAGCGTGCGATAGAGCTCGAGCGTCGATCCGGGTACGCCGGTCTGGGAGTCGCGGGCATAGGGCGCCCAGTCGGCGGGCTGCGGCAACCAGCTTTTGCCGGTCGTTCCGAAGCCGTAGGACGGCGCGCCGGCCTCCCAGGGAATCGGCACGCGGCATCCGTCACGGCCATAGCGTTCGCCGGCGGTGCGGAACCAGGTGGGATCCTGGCGGGCCGCATCGGGCAGGTCGATGACCTCGGGGAGACCGAGCTCCTCACCCTGATAGATGTAGGCGCTGCCGGGAAGTGCGAGCATGAGGGTGGTCGCCGCGCGGGCCCGCTTCAGTCCGAGCGCCCGGACTGGCTGGCCGGGTGAGTGCGGGCCGATGCCGTGTCCCTGCGGATTCTCCGCGGTGACGGCGAGCCGGGAGGCGTGGCGCACCACATCGTGGTTGGAGAGCACCCAGGTACTCGGCGCACCCACGCCGGTGAACGCGGCGAGCGAAGCATCGATGATCGCCCGCATCGAGGGTCCGCTGAAGGGCGTCTCGAGGTAGGAGAAGTTGAAGGCCTGCTGCATCTCGTCGGGTCGTACCCAGCGGGCGAGTTTGGAAAGCGGCTCGACCCAGGCTTCGGCGCAGAGCACCCGATCGCCCGCGTACTCCGCGAGAACCGAGTGCCAGTCGCGGTAGATCTCATGCACGCCCTCCTGCGCCCAATACGGTGGGGTCGGCGGGTCGGCGTCGGCGTGGGCGAGGATCTCCGGCTCGAGTCCGAGCGTCCCGCTACCCCCCATGCTGCCCCCGGTGGTGCCGTCGGCGGCGAGCGGAGGGCTGTAGTCGGGCAGTCCGGCCGCCTTGATCAGGCCGTGGGCGACATCCACCCGGAACCCGTCCACCCCGCGGTCGAGCCAGAACCTCAGGATGTCACGGAACTGGGCGCGCACCCAGGTGCTCTGCCAGTTGAGGTCGGGCTGGGACGTATCGAAGAGGTGCAGGTACCACTGCCCTGGGGTGCCGTCGGCTCGGGTGACCCGACTCCAGGCGGGTCCACCGAATACGGATTCCCAGTTGTTTGGCGGCAACTCGCCGTCGACTCCCGCGCCGTCACGGAACATGTACCGGTCGCGCTCCGGACTTCCCTCCGCTGAAGCAAGCGCGGCCTGGAACCAGGCGTGCCGGTCGGACGTGTGATTGGGCACGAGATCGACGATGAGTTTGAGGCCGAGTTCGTGCACGCGCCTTTCGAGCGCAGCGAAGTCACCGAGGGTGCCGAAGATGGGGTCGACATCGCAGTAGTCCGCGACGTCGTAACCGGCATCCTTCTGCGGCGAGGTATAGAACGGCGACAGCCACACCGCGTCGATTCCGAGTTCGACCAGCGCGGGAAGCCGTTCGGTGATGCCGATGAGGTCACCGAGGCCGTCGTCGCCCATGCCGTCGGCGAAGGAGCGCGGATAGATCTGGTAGATGACCGCAGAGCGCCACCACTCGCTGCCGGCCTCCGTGTTGGTCTCGTTTTCGGGCGCAGAAGAGTGCTGCAGGATGTCGAGGCTCATCCTAAAACCCTATTGCATCGTCGGCAAAGAGAAAGCGCTTGCTCCGAGCTGGCACGGAGCCCTCCCCAAACAGTCGCCGATTCTCGGCGGCAGGAAGGTTGTCGCACGCTGGCACGCGGACCTATCCTGAAAACGCTTCCACTCTGGCCTCGCGACACCGTCAGGGAGAGCACGCTCATCGAAAGGACCACCATGGGTATCGCTCATGAACCGCATCACGACGGGTCTCCCCTGTATGTCTCCGATGCCGCTCCCCGACTCGGTGATCGCGTGCGCCTGCGGGTGCGGATCCCGTCCGAGTTCGGCCCGGTGGATACCGTGCGCACGCGGTCGAACCCCAACCACGAACCTCGGTTCACGGTCGCCTCCCGCATTGCCGCCGCCGACGGCTGGGAGTGGTGGGAGGCGGAGATCGAGATCGAGAACCTCACGCACGGCTACCGGTTTCTCTTCAAACTCGCCGGCGGATCCAACTGCTGGTTGAACGCGACGGGACTCCACACCATCGAGACCCTTGACTCGGAGGACTTCAAGATCGTCGCCCACCCGGCCCCACCGGAATGGGCGAAGGCCACGGTGATGTACCAGGTGTTCCCCGATCGCTTCGCCCGCTCGGAGGATGCCGACGACCGCGTTCTGCCCGCGTGGGTCGAGCCGGCCTCATGGAGCGATCCGGTCACGCACGTCGGCCCGCGCGCCGCGACCCAGTTTTACGGCGGTGACCTGAAGGGCATCGAGCAACACCTCGATCACCTCGACCGCCTCGGGGTTACCATGCTCTACCTCACACCGGTGGTCCCCGCGCGATCCAACCATCGTTACGATGCGCTGTCCTTCGACCGGGTCGATCCCCTGCTCGGCGGGAACGAGGCTCTGATCTCGCTGGTCGAGACCGCTCACGCGCGCGGCCTCAGGGTGATCGGCGACCTCACTTCGAACCACAGCGGCGACGCGCACGAGTGGTTTGTGGCATCCCATCTGAAGCCCGGGACTCCGGAGAGCGCCTTCTACTATTGGCTGGATGCCGAGCAGCGCAACTACGCGTCGTGGCTCGGCGTGCCGAGCCTGCCCAAGTTCAACTGGAACTCGCCGGAGTTGCGCGCCCGTTTCATCGAGGGGCCGGATTCGGTGGCCGCCAAGTGGCTGAGCGCTCCGTACTCGCTCGACGGCTGGCGCATCGATGTGGCAAACATGACCGGTCGACACCTCACCGACGATCTGAACGCCGAAGTGCGCGGCATCATCCGACGCACGATGATCGAGGCCAACCCCGACACGATTCTGCTCGGCGAGTCGACCAACGACGCCACGAGCGACTTCCAGGGCGACGGATGGCACGGCGCCATGACCTACGCCAACTTCACCCGCCCGGTCTGGGGCTGGCTGTCGACCGGGGAGCGCGAGTCGTCGTACTTCGGACTGCCGTTCGGCACCATTCCGTCGTACACCGGGGAGCAGGTGTTCGCCGCGCACCGCCAGTTCGCGCACGGTTTCCCCTGGCGGGTGCAATTGAGCACGATGAACGCCCTCGATACCCACGACACCCCGCGCTTTCTCACCCACGCGATCGCGGGGGCGTTGCCGGTGGCCGTGGGGTTGTCGATGACGCTGCCGGGCATCCCCGTGGTCTTCGCCGGCGACGAGTTCGGCCTCGTCGGCGACGACGGCGAGCAGTCGCGAACCCCGATTCCGTGGGACCGCGTGGACGATGTGGCCGCCACCATCGACCTCTACTCCGACCTCATTCACCTGCGCACCGGGCACCCGGCACTGAACGGCGGAGGCATGCGCTGGCTGCACGCCGGGCGCGACGTGCTGGTGTTCATCCGCGAGTCGGCAGAGGAGTCGATCCTCGTGGTCGCCGCCCGTGGCGATTTCGAGGTCTCCCTGCCCAAGCACGCCTTCGCCGGGATGCCGCGGCCCCTCTATGGGCACGCAACGGCCACCCGAGATGCGGTCGACATCCGGCTGGAAGGTGCCGGCCCATCCTTCAGCGCGTTCGTCCTGCCGGGTGTCACCGTGCCCGACTTCGCGGCGACGGGAACCGTGCTCGAGCTCGCGCCGTAACGTGATCACCGGGGGCGAAACGCGGCGCGAACGGATGCTAGTCTCTTACGGTGCCAACGGCGCCGTGCTGTCCGCAGCGCCGCTCTTCGGTGCAGGTGTGATTGTCATCACGCCCCCTTAGCTCATTGGTAGAGCACTTCCTTGGTAAGGAAGAGGTAGTGGGTCCGATTCCCACAGGGGGCTCTCGCGGCCCGTCAGTGGGCGGCGTCCCGGCGGGGTAGCTCAGGTGGTTAGAGCACACGGCTCATAATCGTGGTGTCGCGGGTTCAAGTCCCGCTCCCGCTACTTACCTCTATTTGCTCGACGGATGGGGCTGATAGCCTCCCTTTGATGGCTCGCGAGGTGGACTCACGGCATCGGTGCCCCTATCTTGCGCAGGGATTCGGCGCTAGAGCGCCCTCGCGGCCAGCTCTTCTCAAGGATCGGCCACAGCCCTGGGACGATGACCGCGCCGGCCAGGGCCAGAACGGCGGCGGCGACCGCAAATACCGGTGGCGCTCCGACGACGTTTGCGAGCATCCCTGCTAGCGCGGCACCGACCGGCATGGCGAGGGTGGCAAGGATGCGGTACATGCTGCTGACCCGCCCGAGGAGCGCCGGCTCGACCGTTGCCTGACGGACGGTCACGCTCATGACGTTCCAAATGGTGACGGCAAAGCCGTTGAACGCGAGGAGGAGTGCGGCGAGCCAGTCGTCGGTCGTCACGGTGAGAGCTGCGATCGATGATGCGCTGATGATCACGGCAGCCGCCGTTGCGCGCGCCGCGCCGAGGGCGCGCACGAAGCGGATGGCCACCGTGGCACCGGCGAGGGAACCGAGCGCGGCGAGAGCGAGCATGGCCCCGTATTCGGTGGCGCTGGAGTGAAGGTCGCGGAGAGCGTAGATCGTGGCGATCCCCCAGAACGCTCCCGAGACTCCGGCCCACACGGCGAGGAGAACGGACATCCGTCGAAGGAGCCTGGAATGTACGACCACGGTCAGTCCCTCCTGGAGTTCGTTTCGGAACCCGGCGAGACGATCGATTTTTGAGGCTGAGTGAGCGGGAGGCGGTTCGTCGGTGCGAAGACCACGGACGATCGCGGCGGCTGCGGCGAGAAGGAGCGCATTCGCAAGAACGGGCCAGAATGCCGCTGCGGCGAACAGGACGCCGCCGGCGGCCCGACCCACGAACATCTCCCCCATGATCATCCCTGATTGCAGGCGCGAGTTGGCTCTCCCAAGGTCAGAGGTGGCCACGAGGCGAGGCAGGATCGCGTGCGCTGCGGGGTCGGCTACTGCCTCGCCGACCCCGTATAGAAACGCCGCCACGCACAGCACCGGAATCGTCAACGAACCTTGCCCGGTCAGAACGGTGAGGAGTGCGAGCGCGGCGGCGCGGGAGATGTGAGCACCCGCGATCAGCCCGCGTTTTCGGGAACGGTCGACGAGGACTCCGGCGATCGGGCCGACCAGAAGCGCGGGCAGATAGGTAGATACCGTCACGAGGGCGATGAGGCCCGCGTCCCGCGTCAGCTGGGTGGCGAGAAGTGGCAGCGTGACGAGGCGGATGCCGTCGCCGAGGTTGGTGGCTGTCGTCGCCGTCCAAAAAATCCAGAACGGACGCGGGAGGGTCCGCTGCCTAGTCAACGGTGTCTCCCGGTGCTGCGTGTGAGAAGGCGAAGGATGCGAGCGTGACCAGGGGGCCGGTCTCCGATTCGAGACCGCGGATGCGCTCCAATGCCTGTTCGAGAATCGCAATCGCCGACTGCCGCGCCTCGCCGGACAGGCGAACCTGCGAGACGAATAGACGCTGATCGGTGGCCCCTTCCATCTGGGAGGCGAGAGTGCGAAGCACCATGGCCCGCGCGCCGGGGTTCTCGTGATCGAGCTCCACGGCGATGGCCGGCGCGGCTAGTGACCAGCTTTGCTGCAGGCCGCCGCGCACTGTGCGACCCGGCACCTGACGCGCTATCCCGGCGCGCTCGAGGAGTTTCAGGTGATAGCTGACGCTCCCTTTGCCGAGATTGAGTTCCGTTGCCAGCTCACTCATCGTCCACACGCGAAGGCGGAGCAACCCGACAATGCGCAACCGCACCTCGTTCGCCAAAGCGCGAAGCTGACTTGCACTGGATATGACGGTCGACCCGTCCCGCTGTGTCGCTGACCCGCTTTCGCGCATTCCTAAGTATCAATGGTTGTTGATGCTTAGGTCAATCGATCCTCGGAAGTTCGCATGTTCACTTCCGCCCACTCTCAGTTGGACGGAAGCAATCGCGCCGCGACGAGGTGAGTTATCGAGCCGTCAAACCGATCCCGGCCAGATCGTACGTGACCCAACTCGTCGAAGTCGCGATCGAATCATAGAGTCGACGAGCGCGAGTGTTGCCCTCAGCCGTGATCCAGCGCACAACTGAAATGCCTTCGCGACCGGCCAGCGCGGCGAGCTCGCTCAGTAGTGCCCGCCCGATACCAACACCACGAGCAGCAGGTGACGTGTATAAATCGTCGAGGTAGATGCCCTGGCTACCGGAAGACGGACGGGCAAATCGTCGATAGTGCGCGAGCCCAACAAGGCGACCTTCGGCGATAGCGACGAAGGCATTGACTTCATGCGCATCATTGTTGACCCACAGCCAGACGCGTTCAACAACGCTGTCATCGGGAGCGAGTGCGTAGAAGGTTCGATACTCCCGATACAGCTCGGCCCACTCGTCGAAGTCCGCAGCCTGAGTCGCGCGAACTGAGATGTTGTCCTCTTTACTCATCAACCCACCCTACGGCTCCCGTTTGGTTCCATTCGCGGCGGTATAACTACACCGTGTCGTCACCCGAGGCGGGGCCGCAGGGGGTCCCGCCCACGGGCGTTGCGCCGCTTTGCTGGCTGCGCGGAGGTCGCGAGGGACCGGATGACGTGACCCCACTTTCGCACCGTGACAGTGACCGACACGCTCTGCGCTGAGGGCGAATCCCGTGTTCTTCGGGTCGCTGTTGCGGTTAGCTGAGCTTTATGAGGCGGACACTTATTCTGGGTGGGACGGCCTGGCTCGGTCGCGACATTGCCGAGCAGTTAGTTGCTAGGGGTGAGGAAGTGACTTGCCTTGCCCGGGGCGATTCCGGAGCGGTTCCGAGCGGCGTAGCGTTTATCCGCTCAGACCGGTGACGAGTGCGCCCAAACTACACCCCGCTTGTTGGATATGTCCCGTTCGGCGAGGGGCCTGGTGCGAGTCAGGCGAGCTTCGGGTTGTCCTGGTCGTCGGCCATTGCAAGGTATCCGGACAACCGCGCAATGAAGTCATCGTCTGGCCGGTACGTGACGTCGGCGGTGCACTTCTCGTATTCGCCCTGCAGCTCGGTGATGGCGTCATCGATCTCAAGGACCACTAGTGCGTTCGTCTGCGTGTCGTCGAGGCCAACAAGGTATCCGATCGCGCGATCGATCTCTGCCGCGCCCTCAAAGGAATAGTCGGTCATGTCTGTCACTCCAGTTGCGTGCGATTGAGCGGATCCAGGGCCTGTCCGCGCTGAGGCGAGAATACCGAAAGGATTCGGTGTGGAGGCTGGACGCTCATCATTGTGCGGCCTCGGGTCCGAATCCGATCTCGCGACGACAAATGCAGCCAGAGGCACCCCTTCGCTCAAGCCCGGGATCTAGAGACTGCTTGTTTCTCGCAAGAGTTGACCGCGGACGCAAGGATGAACCTTTCCAAAGATCCAAGTTGTGATTCACCATCTGCTCGCCGTCACCATGTCAGTCGAGGTTCCCATCTGACACACGTCGCGTGCCGCTCTGCAATTGTCGTATTCGTATTCGTATTCGTATTCGTATTCGCCTTCGAAGTGCGTTGTTGATCCTCCGTCTTTTCAGCGGAGTCTTGCCACCGCCTCACTGGAGTCAGTCCAGCTCTAGAGACTGTCCCGTCGCTCGAAAACGGTCCAAGAGCGGTAACAGATAGTCTGCCGGTCGTCCGTCGAGCACAGCGAGGCCTGCGGCATCGGCAACCAAGGCAACTTCCGCGAACTCAGGCTCGCCCCCCATCAATCGCTCGGCAAGGACAACAGAAGCGTGACGCTGAAGGATGAACTCAACGGGCAAGCTCGGGGCGAGAAAGAAAAACCCTACGTTTCCATTGGAGGTACGCGCCACTACCCACAGGGCGAGGTCGTCAGGGGCTGCGTCAATCCCCGTCTCTTCGGCGAGCTCGGCAGCGGCACGGCGTCGCAGTGCGGAAGTCGTGATTTCCTGCCCGAGCGGCGGCGGCTCGAGGTTCCCCCCAGGGAATTGGATCACTCCCGGGCTACTCGTAGATCTTGACATGTGGCCCACCAGCAGGCGGCCGCCCAACGCGGGCTGTAGCACGCAGACGAATACCGATGACAGGGCGGGCGCGCTTGGGATTTGCCGAACCGTGCGGTAGCGATAGGTTGCGCGGGACCAGCTGACCTCAAGGTGAGGGGAGATCTGGCGAAAGTCACTGCAGAGGACTACTGGCCCATCGAACAAGGCTGGGTTTGCGCGCACCATCTCAGCCCATGCGCTGTCCACCGCGGAGAGAACCTCAAGCGATAACGCGGGGCCCGGAAACTCGTCAAACCGAACATCCAGAACGTCGAACAGCATTAAGCCGGACCCGAGATCGCTGGGGTGCATGTGGCGAGTATTCCATGAACGCGCTACTTCTGATCTCCGTGTCGGCACTCGTTGAAAACCAGGCCACCCGAACAGATTGGTTGGATGACAACAGACACCGTTTTCGCAGTCGCACTGCGCCGCTGATGGTTCCGCGGGCGGGCGTGTTCGATATGGTCGTGTCCGTGAACGAAGAACTGCGCGAGCAAACTCGATCGGCATACGATGGGGTGGCTTCTGACTACGCGACGATGATTCCCGACACGAGCTTCGAGGCGCCGCTTGACCTGGCGATGGTCAATGAATTCCTGCGCGAGGTCGCCAAGCGTCCCGCTTCGACGGTCTTGGACGCTGGATGCGGCGCCGGCCGGATGGTGACCTACCTCCGGTCGCAATCCCCGTCACTTGATGTAGCCGGGATCGACCTGTCGGCGGAGATGATCGCGCTCGCGCAGTCTGCGCACCCGAGCGCCGAATTCCGACGGGCAGATCTTTCGGACACTCAATTTCCGGAAGGTGAGTTCGACGGCATTCTTGCCTGGTATTCGATTATTTATACCGAGCCGGATCAGCTCGCCGAGATCGTTGCTGAGTTCGCCCGAATTCTCCGATCTGAGGGGCTAGTCCTGCTTGGCTACCAGGTCGGTGCCGGAGAACGCCAGTTGAACAGGCCGTACGGACACGACGTCGAACTGCGGGCATTCCTGCACCGAACCGACGACGTCATCGCGACTCTCACCAACGGTGGTTTCGACCTCATCGCGAAGCTGGATCGTGCGCCGCGAACGTCGGAGCGACACACTCAGGGTTTTGTGCTCGCGCGACGCCAGTAGCTGTCGCGGTCACCATTCGTCTAATAGGACTCTCGCGAATTGTTGCCTGTAGCACCTGCGACCCGAGGAGTTCAGTATGGGAAAGGATGATCCTGTGAACCACAAGAAACCCATCGACCTTGCCAACTGGCCGCGTCGGGAACACTTCGATCATTACCGAGCCCGTGTTCCCTGCACCTACAGCGTGACAGTCCAGCTCGATGTGACCCGTTTAGTCACCGCCCTGCGCGATACTGGCCGGAAGACCTATCCGGCTCAAATCTGGGCGATCGCCTCCGTCGTGAACAAGCACGACGAGTTTCGGATGTCTGTCGACGAAGAGGGCACGCCCTCCGTGTGGGATGTCGTGCACCCGTCGTTCACAGTGTTCAATCCCGACCGCGGGACGTTCGCCGCCGTCTGGGCCAACTACGACCCGGATTTCTCCCGCTTCTACGACCAGGCGGTCGCGGTGCTGTCGACACATCGAACGGCGACCGCAATGTGGCCTCAAAGCAATATGCCGCCTAACGTCTTCGACATTTCAAGCCTGCCGTGGGCGTGGTTCAGTGGCTTCGAGCTGAACATCGCACATGGACACGACCATTACCTGCCTATCTTCACGCTGGGTAAGTACGTCGAGCGGGAGGGGCAAGTGATGCTCCCCTTGGCACTGCAGATCCACCACGCTTCCGCAGACGGGTTCCATGCCGCGCGCTTCATCAACGAGCTTCAAGGCGTCTTCGACGGCTCCGCAAACTGGCTCACCTGAGCGCCACCATCATTTCTCGCAAGGGGTCCTGGCTTGCGGGCCTTTGAGATATGTCGGGCGAAGCTGATTTCGGTGCCTGCTCCCGGCGAAGGTTAGTGCTGAGCGTTCCAATCTTCGACCAGAAGTGCGTAGCCAATCCCATCGACCCCGCCCAGATCGCGGTGGAGAGAATCACGGACCGCATAGACCTCGCGGCGCATCCCCACCCGCTCGACCAGTCGACGAGAAGGTTCATTCGCGGCGAAGGCGTTGGCTACCACCCGGCGCCCTTGCAACTCCTCAAAGCAGAGTCGCAGCGCCCTCTGTACTTCCTCGGTTGCGAACCCCCGTCCGCCAACGCTGGGACTCAATGCCCAACCAAGCTCTGCCTGCACGCCTTTCGCCTCGTTCGCTACCTCGCGCTGAGCCCAAGAGTCTTCCACCCGGACCATGAGGTCCCCGACGACCTGTCCGTCGAGTTCTCGAACGACATTCGTGACCGTTCAAGGTTCCTTGGGAGAACGCCTTTTCCACCGCTTCGCGAGATGATGTCCGCATGAACTCAGTTACTGCCGGATCATAAAAGTATGCAGGCTCGCCCTGGGTCACGCGGCCCTCCCTTGCGCGGGTAATCGAAGACTAGAGCCCGAGAGGGGGATTCGGAACAGCCGAAGGATCTCGGCGCACCAACCTGGAGCCCTGTGTGGTTCGTATGGAGCCGGTGGCAGGAGAGGTCATCGCTCAGCTATGAGGATCGACTTCACGTGCCGGAGATCGGCCATGCTTATGAACCTGTCGCACAGCAAGGTGAGCTCTTGAGTCGTTCCGGCGCCCCCTGGCCAGAACGTCGTACGGTTAGGGCCACATGTTGCGTGGCCTATCGGGACGGCAAATTCGGGCGCTCTGTGTCGAAGGTCACCAAGATTTGTCAAGTCGAAGTGAACAAAAGTCTCGTTGTAGTCGTCGCTCGTGATCGTTGCCACACGAGGTAGGGCGTATTGTCCGACAGCGTCTGTCGCTTGGACATCGACGCTTACCGAACTCGTCGTGGCCGAGCTGATGGCCAGAGGAATCACGAAGAGACCAGAGGCCAGAACCAGCGACAGAACAGACAGCGCCCCTCCAATGTGGCCGCCCGCACCGGAGGCATTCAGCCTGCCAGATGTCCAAGCGAAGCGCTTCCAAAGCGACCGGACAAACAATCCGACCGCCGCTCCGAGGCCGGCGTAGTTGACTGCTACAAAGTCGGCGGTCGCTTTACCGACAATGTCGGCAGCCAAGGCCCAGGAAATCAACAAAGTTAGGCCAAGATCCCATGTCCAGACAGTCCACTTGCGACGCTTCGATGTGGATTGGGTCGCCACAGGCACGGTGTGGCACCAAAGGTGTGCTGTTTCGTGCTACGCCCTCGCACGAGCGATCGGGCGAGGGGGACGGCCCCCGGTTTGGATGCTCCTATAGACGTCAAGAGGCGATTTCTTGGGTCTGTTGATCTAGCCAGGTTTCGTGCGGTCGGATCTGCCGGACGATACCGTGATCAAATGGAAAAGGTCCAACTGCACACCGAGCGGCTCCTCCTGGAAGCACCTTCATCACCCGACATCGACGCCATCACCGCGGCGTGTCAGGATCCGGAGATCCAGCGGTGGGTGCCGATCCCGGTTCCCTACACGCGACAGGACGCCGAGGGGTATGTCTCCGGGTATTCCGACTCCGGCTGGGCGAGCGGCCGGAGTTGCACGTGGGCGATCCGCAAAGATGGTGAATATGCCGGGGCAATCGGTCTCGACAACATCGGTGGCGGCCAAGCAACCATCGGCTACTGGATGTCACCCCAGTTTCGCGGGTGCGGCCTGCTCACCGAGGCGGCTCAAGCTGTCGTGGAGTTCGGATTCGCCAGCACCCCCGAGGGGCTGGGCCTTGGGCGCATCGAGTGGCACGCAAACGCGGGAAATGTCGCCTCGGCGCGGGTCGCGCGTGGCCTGGGTTTTCAATTCGAGGGGACACTCCGGCTCGGTGCCATGGGGCGCAAAGCCAGGGAGGACGACTGGGTCGCGGGAATCCTTGCTGCCGACGCGCGTAGTCCAACAGCCTGGACGATCCTCCCCTGACTCGCGTCCGGGCGACCCGTCGTGTTCCCGGCTGCGGCCGGGCCGGACGTCTCTTCACCAGCCCGCATGTTCCTTCACGATTGTTGCCGTCGCCATGATCGAGGCTCTTGAGTTGTCCACGACGAGGTGATCTATCGAAGCAGCTCGGAGGATGGCTGCGAGTGCTCCTGCGCGCCCCAGGTGCCATTCCAACTCGGAACCATTGTCGGCGTGACGCAATCTGAGCCGTCTGGTCAACGTGGCAGCGTCCGCTTCCAATCGACAGATGAGAAGACCACGACTCTGCAGTGCGGCTTCGTACCGTGGTAATTCGCTGGGTTCCTCGATAACGCCGGCGAGGATGAAGTGCTCGACACCGGCACGCCGATAGTTGACGACCAGGTCGCGCAGATTCGCGATTTCCAATTCGTGGTTGAAGCGGTCGCCTTCGGGCGCTGGCCAAGCATGTCTGATGTGGTCCAGGTCAATCACCGCGTGATGGTGCCCACTGTTCGGCTCCAGCGTGCTGAGAGCTTCTGCGACGGTCGATTTTCCTACGCCCACTGTTCCGTTCAGAAAAACACTGTCGATCATTTGTCGAGACTCTCACATCGCGCAGGCCCGTGAGGGTTCGACATCTGGGACGAATGCGAGTCTTCGATCCCTTTCGGAGGGGCTGGCGGACTAAACCTTGCGGGCGAGGAGGAAAGCCTGGGGTGTGTTCTCCGAATTATTCGGTGCCCGGAGGAGCTGGCTGTGCAGGGCAAGCCCGGAGTCGGCCAGCAGTGCCTGGATGCGATCCAGCGGCAGTCGGTAGGCGTCGAGGTCAAGGTCGTGGCCATACGCCCGTGTGATGTGTCGTGGCTCGTCCCCGGTCTGGAAGGCAATGAGTATGTATCCGCCAGTAGCAAGCACGCGCGCGAACTCGGCAAAGACAGCCGGAAGCCGGTCCGGCGGAGTGTGGATGATCGAGTACCAGGCAAGGATGCCGCCCAGCGATTCGTCCTTGAGCGCGAGCGCCTCCATGGTCCCTTCCTCGAACCAGAGCGTGGGGTGTTCCTTGCGCGCGACAGCGATCATCCCCGGCGAGAGGTCGATGCCGATCGTCGTCAGTCCGAGCGAGTGGAGGTGTGCCGTGACGCGGCCGGGGCCGCAGCCGATGTCGGCGACCATTCCGCCCCCATCGGCGTGTACGAGCTCGCTGAATGCCGAAATCATGGCGCGATCAATGGGTTTGCCGACGAGTTCGTGGCGAAGGAGCACGGCGTAGTCAGCAGCAACCTCGTCATACGCCGCGCGAGTGGCTCTCACATCGGACGGTTCAGCCATGCTCCGAAGCGTAGGGGAAATGCCCCAGACGCCGTTCCCACGTGACAAATCATCGAGCGGGTTGAATCGTTGGATGGATGGATGGATGGATGGATGGATGGATGGTTGGATGGATGGGCAGCGGAACCGTCGCGCAGGACGTCCGGCTACCGGCGCGCTTCCGATTCGAAGTTATCCTTGGCGAGTGATTCCTCTCGTCCGCGCAGGTTCCCGACCAAATGTTTCAGTTGACGGGCCGCAGACGCAGTTGACGCAGCGATCGAGCGCAGCATTGTGGGGACAGCTGGTCGCTCGGGTCTTCGAGTTGCAGGCTGTCGTTGAGGGTCACAGCCAGGTTTCACCTCCGTCATCACGCGCGGTATTCCTCACCGACTTACTTATCGAGCGTGCGCCGGAAACGTCGCTGGCTCCTGGTCAACGATTGGAACCCGTCCATCTTCACGGAGTTCACGACACGAGTCTGCATCTGTGTCTTCCCGCAGCTCGCGGCGCGGAGTTGACGGAGCGGGGCTGGGGTGAGCCGCACCAGTACGAGGACTTCGGTACCGAGTTCATGATTTACGGGCCACGGGATAAAGAAGAATTGGACTTCATCGTGTCGATCGTGGTCGAAAGCGTCATTTACGCCCGCGGGCAGGACGTGGCCGGGGCGCCGCAGTAGTGAGCAAGAGGTTCGTCTTGCGGGCACCCCGTTCAGGCGGCAATAATGTGCGGATTGCAGGTTCGTGGTGTAGTCAATCGTGTCCCGTGATCGCGGGAATGTGCTTGGTCCGGATGTCGTCGGTGGTCGCTTCTAGACTGGGCATCAGCCCGGGTCGCGCGCGACCAAGAGGCACTGAGGTTGCTAGCCTTGACGTCGACTGGGAGGAGATTATCGTGGACGAACTCAACCTGATCCCTCTGTACAAACAGAGCGAGGCGGCTGGCATGCTCGGCCTCCCGCAGTCGACGTTCAATCACTGGGCGAGCGGCTACGCCACGACCTCCGGCAACAGAAAGCCGGCGTTCATCACCGTCGAGCGTCCTGGCCGCGGGTATACCGTGCCTTTCATTGGTCTCGCCGAGGCATGGATCGTGCGAGCCTTTACCAAGGCGGGCGTGCCGGTGTCGCATATCCGCCCCGCACTTGAGCAGCTACGCACGCAGATCGGTGTCGAGCACGCGCTTGCGAGTGACCGGCTGAAGACCGACGGTGCAGAGATCCTCTGGGACCTGCGGCATAGAGACGCTGCCTTCGACGACAACCGGCTCGTTGTCGTCCGCAATGGACAAGCGACGTTTGGAGAGATTGTGCGCGAGCACCTGAAGCAGGTGAGCTACCGCAACGGGTTCATTGGGCAGCTGCGCATCCCCCGTGCAAATGGCGCGGAATACACGATCGACCCGGAAATCAATTTCGGTCAACCCACCCTGAGCGAGTACGGCGTCCGAGTCGACGATTTACTCGACCGCATCGCCGCCGGCGAGACCATTCAGGACGTGGCAGACGACTACGACATACCCACCTCGACCATCGAGAACCTCGCACTGGCGGCAGCGTAGGCGTGCAAATGTCGGAGTTGCGGTTTTTCTCAGACCGCAGTCTCGGCGACCATGAGGTGCCCATGGCGCTCCGAGATGCCGGGTGGCACGTCGTCAGCATGCGCGAGCGATACGGCTCCGTCATCGCGCAGGCCCTCGCCGACATTGACTGGATCCGTGACGCGACTGGCGAAGGCGAAGTGCTGCTTACCGGTGACAAGGCGATCGCGAAGCGCCCGCTTGAGGCGCGAGCGGTCGCTGCGGCCGCAGCCCGCGTGTTCGCCCTTGGCAAGAACCAGCTCACCGGACCGCAGAAGGTGCAGCGTTTGCTCAATCACGAGAAGGCGATCTTCCGGCGCTCATCCACGCAAGCGGGGCCGTATGTCGTCAGCATCAGCGAGCGTGGGCTGGAGACGCTCAAACTGTTCGGCTAGCTACGGCCTTTGGGAATGCGAGGGGCAGCGCCGCCGCCAAACTTTGTCCTGGTGAACAGTAAGCCAATCGGGTTGGGGACGCATGTGGAGTTCAGGCATGAGTTTTTCAACCTGATGGTGTACCAGGATCATGGCGGTGCCGAATGACGATCCGAGCATGACGCAGTAGAGGTTACTCGACGTGGCAGATGACCTCGCCGTGGAGGACAGAGAACCAACCGTCGTCGCTTGCCGCCCAGTCCTTCCAGGCCTGGCTGATGCGCTGCAGATCGGCCTCGGTCGCCTGTCCGGAATCGAGGACTTGGCGGGCGATGGCTGAGTTGAGAATGCGGTCGGCCCACATCCCTCCCCACCAGGCGCGGTCGGTCGGGGTGGCGTAGCACCAGGTGCTTGAGGTAGCACTGATCTCGGTGAGTCCGGCATCGTGCGCCCAGGAGAGCAGGCGTCTTCCGGCGTCCGGTTCGCCCCCGTTGGCGCGCGCCGCCGTCCGGTAAAGGTCGAGCCATTCGTCGAGTTCCGAGATCAGCGGCCACCAACAGAACCCGCTGTAGTCACTGTCGCGAACGGCAACAATGCCACCGGGCTTGGTGACGCGTGCCATCTCGCGCATGGCTTGCACAGGGTTGGCGATGTGCTGAAGCACCTGGTGCGCATGAGTCACGTCGAAAGTGTCGTCGGCGAACTCGAGCGCGTGAACGTCGGCGACCCGGAAATCGATGTTGGATACTCCACGCTCGGCAGCCGTCGCCCGGGTGAGCTCCAGTTCGGCGGTTCCGATCTCGATTGCCGTTACCTCTGTGACTAGCCCCGCGAGGTCTGCTGTGATCGTTCCAGCGCCGGCGCCGACGTCGAGCAGGTGGTCCTCCCGGCGCAGCATCGGCAGCAGGTACGCAGCAGAATTCTCCGCGGTGCGCCAACGGTGCGACCGCAGCACCGATTCATGATAGCCATGGGTATATACCGCCATGAGAATTCCTTTCCCTCGTTGATCGCTTCCGCTCTTATCATCAGGCGCCCAAGCTCGCGCCGGAACACCGTAGTCTTCCTAGGAACCCCGCACCCACCCTCGCGGACGGCGACCTGAATGAGGAGGTTCGATGTCAGGCGAACTCGGCGTCTTCCTCCGCGCACGACGAACCGACACCCAGTTGGAGCCTCCGTTGCACGGCGAGAACGGCCGACGCCGCGTCACCGGTCTGCGACGCGAAGAAGTCGCCGCTGCGTCAGGGATCAGTGTCGACTACTACGCCCGCATCGAACAGGGCCGCGAGACACATCCCAGCGACTCCGTCATGGACGCTCTCTCCCGCGCCCTCCGCTTGGAACCGGACGCCCTCGACCATCTTTACAAGCTCCGCGACGCAGCGGCGGCTTCTGGGCGGACCAAAGCCGCAGGCAACGCCCCGATCGTCGAGCGGATGAAAGCCCTCGTCGAGGCCGTCAGCCCAAACCCCGCATATGTCATGGACCGACTCAGCAATGTCGTTGCCGCGAACACGGAAGGGCTCGCGCTCTTCGACGGGATTACTGACCTTCCGCCCCAGCAACGGAATACGTGCCGGTATCTGCTGACAGACCTCCGCGCGGGCGAGGTCTTCCTCGAATGGGAAGAGCTGGCGCGTGGCGCCGTCGCCCATCTTCGGGCTGCGAACGCGGACAAACTTGAGGATCCCGAACTGCACGCATTCGTCGGTGAGTTGCGAGAACAATGACCACAATTCGACGGCTGGTGGAACGGACACATCGTTCAACGTCGACGCGCGTCAACCCTGCATGTCCGCAACCGAGACGGCCACACCGTCACGCGCCGCTACGAAATACTCCATCTCCCCGACGAAGAACTCCGCATGACGATCTGGCTCCCGGACACTTCCCCGGCTGTCTAGCCGATCCGTTTTCGGAATGGTGAGGCGGCCCGGCGGAGGTTCCGCTCGCGAGCGCGGATGACCTGAGTCGCCTGTGAGAAAATTCACAAATGCCTGCTTCCACTCGCCTAATTTCTATCAACGATGGGGAGCGCCTTGCAGCACTTCAGCTGGCTGGCCGGCCCTTCTTCGCGCCCTGGGACCCGGCCCGCGCGGACCCGTACTTCACGGTCGCCGGCCAACAGGCAGAGGTTGAAAATGCGCTCGTTCGGCACAGCCGAGGCGAGGCGTTACCGCACGTGATTCTCGACGAGGATTCGCAGGTCGTGGGTCGGATCACATTCAGCGGCATCACCTACGGAGCGTTTCAGTCGTGCAACATGGGCTACTGGGTCGCCCAAGAGAGCAACGGACGTGGCTTTGCCACCGACGCCGTTCGAGCACTGACCGCGCTGGCATGCCAAGAGTTGGGTCGGCGCCACCGGCGCGGGAAAAACAACACTCGCCCGCCTTCTCGTCGGTATCGAAAGGGCCACCACTGGCTCGGTCAAGATCGGAGGGGCAGAGGCATCCGCCCTGCCGATCGAAACCCGCCGCTCGCACCTCGCGCTCGTCAGCCAGGACCAGCACATCTTCCGGGACACCCTTCGGAACAACCTCCTCCTCGCCCGTCCGACCGCTCGCGACGACGAGCTGCTCTCCGCCCTCCGTGCCGTTGGAGCGCACGGGGCGAACCGCCTACCGGAGGGCCTTGACGCCACGATCGGCTCCGACCACCAACTGACGGGCGCCGATGCTCAACAACTCGCCCTTGCCCGCATCATCCTGGCCGACCCACACACCGTGGTCCTTGACGAAGCGACCTCATTGCTTGACCCAGGGTCAGCGAGAGAGGTGGAGCGATCACTCGGAGCGATGCTGAAAGGCCGGACAGTCGTCTCCATCGCCCATCGACTCTCCACGGCACGCGACGCGGATCGGATAGCGGTGATGCACGAGGGAGAAATCCGCGAAGTCGGCAGTCACGACGAGCTAGTGCGGCGAAACGGCCTCTACGCCGAGCTCTGGCACGCTTGGCACAGGAACTCCCAAACGCTGTGGAGTGAAAGTGCAGTGCAGGGCTCGGCGGCCAGCGGCACGCTCTCCGTAGCCTTTCTGGCGAAGCGAGGATCCCCGAAATCTGGAAGGTGCGCGCGCCCGAGGAGCGCGACCTTCTCGCTGTCCACCACGGTCTCGGTACCCATAACTGGCGACACCGAGCTATCACATAGCGCCGCCAAAAAGCGCCGAGATCCACAAGTCTCCGGCTCGGCCACGTCCTCGAAAGACGGTGAAGGCGCGGGAATGTCCGTAGGAGGTTCCCAAATGGCGAAGCAGGGCAACGGCCGGGTAATGCGTATGACGAAGATGGCCTCGACATCGGTAACGCTAAAATGTACAATTTAGCCATGACATCTATTCCTGCCACTGAGGCGCGTCAGAAATGGGCGCAGACTCTCGACCGCGCCCATCGCGAGCCGGTGACCATTACCCAGCATGGCCGCGACAGCGTGGTTCTGCTCGATGCCGATGTGGCTAGGCGGGCCCTGGCCGCCTTGGAGGATGCGCAGGACGCGGCGGCCGCCGATGCGGCGCGTTTGGAGATAGAAGCGGGCGAGGCGAGCATCCCTCTTGATGAGATCGCCAGGGAGTTGGGTATCGAGCTTGGCTGACGAGTACGTCGTCGAGTTGTCCCCGGCGGCAGCTCGGTCCCTTCGGAAACTGGATCGACAAGTGCAACGACGTATCCTCGGCGCTCTGGTCCTCCTTCGCGAAACGCCGCGGCCACCGGCTGCGAAATCGCTTGTCGGCCATCCGGGCTATTTGCGTGTGCGCACGGGTGACTATCGAGTCGTGTACACGATCGAGGAACGAAGGCTCCTGGTCCTGGTGCTCGCGCTCGGTCACCGACGCGAGGTCTATCGGGACCTCTGAGTGATGCGAAGAGGCGCCAGATCGAGTGTCCGTGGAACGGTGTCCCCACCCTGAACTGCACCGCGCGACGCGCGGCCCTCTGCAGATAGTTGCTGACGCGTTGATCGCCAGGCGGCCAGACGGCCAGACCCCAGCGACTTGCTGGGAAACTGGGTTCTTGGTTCGGCTCGTCCGCAAGCGGTTGGCTTGCGACGCGGTAGTTGCGAGTTGGCGCAGCTGGCGTCCTATCAGTCGCGGATACCAGACATCCGGCAGGAACACTACGCCGGTGCGCGGCTCGAGGTGCCGTACCGGTCACGTTTCGGCTCATGCCCGTGCTAGCACCCTCCCGCGCCCCCCCCGCACGGTTCAGTGGTACGCTATCAAGTACTACTCACGGGAGGCGATCATGTCGGCGATCACCGCGACCGAAGCACGCAAGAGTCTTTTCGGGCTCATCCAGCAGGTCAACGAGGACCACACGGCTGTCGAGGTGGTGTCCCGGCACGGAAACGCGGTCATCCTGTCCAAGGACGACTACGACGCGATCACCGAGACGGCCCACCTGCTACGGAACCCTGCGAACGCCGAGCGGTTGCTCACGGCGATCGAGCGGGCCCGGCGCGGCGAGTTCGAGCAGCATGACCTCCTGGACGAGTGACGCGGACGATCGCCTTCGACCCGAACGGGTGGGAGGACTACCTTTACTGGCAGACACAGGACCGCAAGACTCTCAAGCGCATCGACCAGCTGATCACCGAAGTGCTACGCGATCCATTCGCTGGTATCGGCAAGCCCGAACCCCTCAGGCACATCCTCTCCGGAGCCTGGTCCCGCCGCATCGACGAAACGAACCGACTGGTCTACTACGTGACGGATGATCACATCGTCATCCTGCAGGCTCGCGAGCACTACTGACCCGAGATCCGCGCTTGCTGCGGGCCGCTCCGGTTCCTGGCGTGACCACATTTTGACCGAACGTCAATCACTATGCGTGCGCGCATCATCGCCGGTCCTCGGACACAGACCCGACGACATTATGTACGAGCGGCGGTCCATCAGTCTTGTGGCCGGCTGGGGGGTTCCCAGCGCCCGGGATCGATGCGGCCGGCATACAACGGAAGTTCGAGGGGGGAATCCGATGGTAGGAATTGAGACCACATCCGGTTGAGCCCAGCAGTGCCCTGCTCGCGAACGCGAGTGACGTCGTCAAGGTCGATCGTAGCCACCAGAACAGCGGGCGCACCGTCGGCAGAGGCGACTCGGACGTCGCCTTCCGGGTCGACGATGAGGCTCTGGCCCTCGCCGATCGGGCCGGCGCAATTGACGCTCACGGTAAAGGTCTGGTTGACGATCGAGTTCGCGCGAGCGAGTACCAACTCTTGGGCCCGATCGGGGGTGGTCGTCTTGACGATGTTCAGGATGACCTCGGCACCCATCCACGTCAGGTGACGAGTCACCTCGGGGAACCATGCGTCATAGCAGATCGAGAGTCCAAACCGGCCGACTCCGTCCAGGTCGAAGACGACGAA
>JANMBI010000124.1:0-1693 GCA_031360325.1 Frigoribacterium sp.
GCCGCGACATCCTCCCCCGCCGCCTCCGCGGCTCTGATCTCGCTGCGGTAGAGAATCTGCACGGCACCCTGTCCGCCCATCACCGCGATCTCCGCGGTCGGCCAGGCATAGTTGAGATCGGCGCCGAGTTGCTTGGAGCCCATGACGATGTAGGCCCCGCCATACGCCTTGCGGGTGATGACCGTCACGAGCGGCACCGTCGCCTCGGCGTAGGCGTACAGCAGCTTCGCCCCGCGTCGGATCACGCCGGTCCACTCCTGGTCGGTCCCGGGCAGATAGCCGGGGGTGTCGACGAGGGTGAGGATGGGGATGGAGAACGCGTCGCACAGACGCACGAAGCGCGCGGCCTTCTCGCCGGCATCGATGTTGAGCGTTCCGGCCATCGTGAAAGGCTGGTTCGCGATGATTCCCACCGCCCGACCCTCGACGCGACCGAACCCGATCACGATGTTCGGGGCGAACAGTGACTGCACCTCCAGAAAATCTCCGTGGTCGACGATGTGCTCGATGACCGTCTTCATGTCGTACGGCTGATTGGGGCTGTCCGGGATCACGGTGTCGAGTCTGCGGTCGGCATCCGTGGTCTCGAGTTCGACCTCGCTGTCGTAGACGGGGTGCTCGGCGAGATTGTTGTCGGGGAGGAAGCTCAACAGGGTGCGCGCGTAGTCGAGCGCGTCATCCTCGTCGGCAGCGAGCCAATGGGCGACCCCGGAAATCTTGTTGTGGGTGAGCGCGCCGCCCAGCTCCTCCATGCCAACGTCCTCGCCGGTGACGGTCTTGATCACGTCGGGACCGGTCACGAACATCTGACTGGTCTTGTCCACCATGATCACGAAATCGGTGAGAGCGGGGGAGTAGACCGCACCGCCCGCCGCGGGTCCCATGATGATCGAGATCTGCGGGATGACCCCGGAGGCCGCGGTGTTGCGCCGGAATATCTCCCCGTACTTGCCGAGCGCGACGACACCCTCCTGGATGCGGGCGCCGCCGGAGTCGAGCATGCCGATGATCGGCACGCCGGTCTTGAGTGCGAGATCCATGACCTTGATGATCTTCTCGCCGGCCACCTCGCCGAGCGAGCCGCCGAAGATGGTGAAGTCCTGGCTGTAGACGGCAACCTGGCGACCATGGATGGTGCCGGTGCCGGTGACGACAGCGTCGCCGTAGGGACGCTTCTCCTCCATGCCGAAGGCGTGCGTGCGGTGGCGCACGAACTCGTCGAGCTCCACGAAAGAGCCGTGGTCGAGCAGCTGCTCGATGCGCTCCCGCGCGGTCTTCTTGCCTTTGGAATGCTGCTTCTCGATGGCGGCCTCGCCGCTTGCGGTCACGGCTTCGTGGTAGCGCAGCTTCAGGTCGGCGAGCTTGCCCGCGGTGGTGTGCGTGTCGGCGGTGGCGGGCTCGGCGGCGTTCTCGTCTGCGGTCACGCGTTCACACTACCGGTGGTCCTCTGCCCGAACCGCTGTCGCCTTCCGACAAACATCCCGTCCGAATCCCTTCCGTCGCGGCGCCCCGCCCCGACCTCCGCCCCGTCCCCCGCCCCACTGCCGCCCCGAAAACGCAGGAGATCCGCCACGAAAGTGGCCCGAATGGCGCCGCATCGTTCGATTCGTGGCGAATGTCCTGCGTTTTGGGGAGGTGCGGGGCCGTAGCCTGAGGGGATGCAGCTTCCCCTGAGTGCGGCGATCGCCGCGCG
>JANMBI010000161.1:0-35650 GCA_031360325.1 Frigoribacterium sp.
GTCTCGATAAGTACGCCGCTCAGAATGGGAAGAGTGGTGCGTTGCGGAAGGAGCTTCACCGCAAAGGAAACTGCCTCACTGAAGACGTCGCGATTGACTTGGAACTTCATGGGCACCCCTTGCTTTCGAATTTCCGCGCTCGGAGCGAGCGTTGATCCGGGAGGTTAATACTGGCACAACCGGTACTTTCGCCGGACCGTAGGGTTATCTTCATCAAAACAGGTTTGTTTAAGGATTAACACTCTTAACCGATGTGCGATCTGTGGATAACTCGGCCGATGCGCGTGGGCTTGAGGAAACTACAACCGTGTGAGTTGTGCGGAGCCTGTGGCATTCGCCGTCGATTCGGTGCCTCCACCAAAACTCCGCCCGGTCGAGTTTCCACAGGCCGAATTGTCTTTACACAGTGTCTACGGCCTGTTTCCATCGTTATCCACAGGCTTTCCACACACTGAGACTGGACCGTCTACCCTTCCCCCGGCGGCGTTACGACTACAGCGAGGTGTACCGGTGGTTCTGTTTGATGCGACTGGTGAGCTCGGTCACCTGGTTGTAGATGGAGCGACGTTCCTTCATCAATTCGCTGATCTTCTTGTTGGCGTACATCACGGTCGTGTGGTCGCGATTGCCGAAGAGTTGGCCGATCTTGGGGAGCGAGAGGTTCGTCAGTTCCCGGCACAGGTACATGGCGATCTGGCGCGCCGTGGCAACGGCCTGGGAGCGGGAAGAACCGTAGAGGTCGTCGACGGTGAGCTTGAAGTACTCCGCGGTGTGGTTGATGATGTCGACCGGGGCGATCACGTTGTCGTCGTCGAGCGTGATGAGGTCTTTGAGAACCGTCTGCACGAGCGCGAGGTCGACCGGCGTGCGGTTGAGGCTAGCGAAGGCGGTGACGCGGATGAGCGTTCCCTCGAGTTCACGGATGTTCGACGACACCTTGGTGGCCATGTACTCGAGGATCTCCGCGCTCACCTGGAGCTTCTCACTCTGGGCCTTCTTGCGCAGGATCGCGATGCGGGTCTCGAGGTCGGGCGCCTGAACGTCGGTGATGAGCCCCCACTCGAAGCGGGACCGCATCCGGTCTTCGAATCCGGTGAGCGCCTTGGGAGGAAGATCGCTGGTGATCACCACCTGTTTGTTGTGGTCGTGAAGCGTGTTGAAGGTGTGGAAGAAGGCCTCTTGTGTTTCGACCGCCCGCTGCAGGAATTGGATGTCGTCGATGAGCAGGATGTCGATCTCGCGGTAGCGGGACTGGAAGACCGAGGCACGGTTGTTGGCGATCGAGTTGATGAAGTCGTTCGTGAACTCCTCCGAGCTCACGTAACGCACGCGGATGCCCGGATAGAGGCTCTCTGCGTAGTGACCGATCGCATGGAGGAGATGAGTCTTACCCAACCCGGAGTCTCCATAGATGAACAGGGGGTTGTAGGCCTTTGCCGGCGCTTCGGCAACGGCCACCGCCGCCGCATGGGCGAAACGGTTGGACCCGCCGATGACGAAGTTGTCGAAGTTGTATTTGGGGTTAAGACGCGAATCGGCCCGGCGAGCCCCGGCTGCGGTCCCTTCTGAGGTCGGGGTGGGCGTGACCGGCTGCTCGATGTAGGCCTGCTCCGCCGCCGCCTCGATCGGGTGACCGAGGAGGGCGTCATGCGTGATCTCCGGGTTGACGACGATGGCGAAGTTGCTCACCGATTCGCCTTCATCGAGCCCGGTTATCGCATTGAGGAGAGGCAGCCGCATTCGTTGTTCCAGCATCCCCCGGGTGAGATCGTTGGGAACTTCCAGGTAGAGCGTGCCGGCCATCACTCCTCGGGGTTCTACCAGGCTGAGGAAACCCTGGAGTTGCGGCGTTATTCTCTCGTCGCCACGCAGCGTGGTGAGCACGGATTTCCAGATCTCTTGGGTGGAATCCGTGGCGTCGTTCATCGTGTCCCTTGTGGTGATCGGTCGGTGCGGTGATCGGTCGGTTATGCACAGGGTTATCCACCGACTGTGCAGTCACACCACCTTAGTTCCGGTCGCATGTCGCTGCCAGGTCGGGGTGGGGCGGGTGTGGATAATGCGTCCGATCGTCCCAGGGTTTGACCGCAGCCCATTAAGCCCGTATTTTTAATCAGTTGACTTCAGCCCGATGGCTAACCTTCACTCCCCCGGCTTCCCTGCTCTCATCGAGCTGGCCGTGTGGAGTTCCGACACGCGAGAGAACCGAATCATGAGCAAGAGAACTTTCCAGCCGAACAATCGGCGTCGCGCCAAGGTGCACGGATTCCGCCTGAGAATGCGCACTCGTGCCGGCCGCGCCATCCTCGGTGCGCGTCGCCGCAAGGGACGCACCGAACTCTCCGCCTAGTCTCGCCTCCCGTGCTGGACAAGGCCAACCGGATTGTCCGGGCCGACGACTATCGACACCTTGTGCGTCGAGGTCGTCGCGTAGCGACCAAATTTGCGTTGGTCTACGTGAACGTCGGTGACCGCGCGCAGCCCCCACGGTTCGGATTCATCGTGGCGAAGTCCGTTGGTGGTGCGGTGGATCGCAATCTCGTTCGGCGCCGACTCAAGGCACTGAGCTATTGGTCTCTTCCCGTCGTTCCCGCGGGGACAGAGGTGGTGATCAGGGCGTTGCCAGGTGCGGCGCAGGCCAGCTGGGATACCCTGCGTTCTGAGCTCTCGGGAGTTCTGAGCGGAGGAGTGACGCGAGCGTGATTTCCCCATTGGCTTTCGTGGTCCTCCTTCCCCGCAATGTCAGTGTGCTCGTTTTGCGGATCTATCGGGCGGTCATCTCTCCGCTTTACGGTGATGTCTGCCGGTACTACCCGTCGTGCTCTTCCTACGCACTCCAAGCCATCCAGCAATACGGGCTGGTGCGGGGCGGTTGGATGGGAATGCGTCGGATCGGTCGTTGTCACCCCTGGGCCGCGGGCGGAGTGGATGACGTTCCACCGCGGGCGGATCGGAAGTACGCGGTAACGCGGTTTGGATTTGTTGTATCGATGGCCACGGAAAGGTGACCTAAACACATGGTTATCATTGACACCATTCTCTGGCCCATCAAGTGGGTCGTCGAGTTGCTTCTCGTGTCCTGGCACACACTGTGGACGAGCATCGGACTCAACCCGGATGCCGGGTTCACCTGGGTGCTTTCCATCGTCGGATTGGTGCTCGTGATCCGCGCGGCACTCATCCCCATCTTCGTGCGGCAGATCAAGAGTCAGCGCCGGATGCTCGAGGTCGCCCCACAGTTGAAGAAAATTCAAGATAAGTACAAGGGGAAGAAGGACCAGTTCTCTCGGGAGGCGATGTCCCGCGAGACCATGGAGTTGTACAAGAAGACCGGCACGAACCCACTGAGTTCCTGCCTCCCGCTGCTGTTGCAGATGCCGATCTTCTTCAGCCTCTTCTCCGTGCTGAGTTCTGCCCAGAATTACGACAAGACCCACCAGGCCGGCGTCGGTCTGCTCACCGGTCCTCTCGCGAAGTCCTTCGGTGAGTCCTCCCTGTTCGGTGTCGCGCCGCTCAAGCTCGCCATCAGCACCGCGAACGGAAACGGCGCGGTGATCATCATCGCGATCGTGATGATCGTGTTGATGACCGGCTCCCAGTTCATCACCCAGCTGCAGATCATGTCGAAAAACCAGTCCGCCGAGATGAAGGCAAGCCCGATGTTCAAGCAGCAGCGCATTCTGCTGTATCTGCTTCCGCTGGTTTTTGCTTTTTCCGGCTACACCTTCCCTCTCGGCGTGATGTTCTACTGGCTGGTGTCCAATTTCTGGACCATGGGGCAACAGTTCCTGGTCATTCGAAACATGCCGACCCCCGGCAGCGAGGCCGCGCTCGCCCGCGAATCGCGCATGGCGAAGAGGGCCCAGCGTCGCGGTTTCTCGATCGTCGAGGATCAGCCACCGGCGGCGGACGAGGTCAAGCCGAACACCCAGCGCGTGCAGCCGGTGAACAAGAGTCGCGCGAAGAAGACCGGCAACAAGAAGTAACCCTCCCCCGCCGTGAACAGTCATCGTCAGAAAGCGAGCCCCGCCATGCCAGAGACCATCCCCGAGCTTGTGCCGGACCACACAGTGCAGGATTCCTCGGTCGGCATCGAGCCAGGGACGGACGAGCCAGGGACAGACGATTCAGGGACAGACGATTCAGGGACAGGCGATTCAGGGACAGGCGATTCGGGGACAGGCGATTCGGGGACCAGGGTCGCCGGGATGATCGTTTCGACCGGCGTGGATGTGCGCGATTCAGACTCGGCGGTCCCGGCGACTTCGCCGGCGTCAGCCAACGATGCGGACGGCCCCCGGTCGGCCAAGCAGCTCGAAGAGGAGGGCGAGATCGCGGCGGACTACATCGAGGAGCTGCTCGATATCACCGACCTCGACGGAGACATCGACATCGACGCGCGGGATGGACGGGCCTACCTCTCCGTCAACTCGAGCCAGGACAGCAATCTGCGGCTGCTCTCCAAGCCCGACACGGTCAATGCGCTTCAAGAACTCACCCGTATCGCCGTTCAGGCGAAGACGGGCGTGTTCTCCCGGCTCATTCTCGACGTCGGAGGCTCGCGACAGACCCGTGAGACCGAGCTGGCTCAGTTGGTCGAACGCGCCGCAGATCGCATCGACGGAGGAGCGCAGTCCGCCGCACTCCCACCGATGTCGTCCTACGAACGCAAGCTCGTGCACGACCTTGTCGCGGTACGAGGGTTCGTCTCCCAGTCCGAGGGTGAGGGCGCCGACCGGCACACCGTCATCACCCGGGCATAGTTTCACGTGAAACATCCCTGTGCCTGAGGCACTGAGCGATTCGGGCCGGCGTGGTCAATCTGTCGATCTCCTCCTCGAGGAGGAACCGGTCGCGGCCGCTGCGCTGTTCGGGGAACGGATCGAACTCGCCCGGCGGTACACCTCCGATCTTGCGGCACGCGGGGAAGAGCTCGGGCTGATCGGACCGCTGGAGATTCCCCGGCTCTGGACGCGACACGTACTGAACAGCGCCTTGCTCGCTCCGCTGCTCGGAGTGGGAACGGTGGGCGACATCGGGAGCGGCGCCGGCCTGCCGGGTCTCGTCTTGGCGATTGCGCGTCCGGATGTGCAACTCGTCCTGATCGAGCCGATGGAGCGCCGAGTGGAGTGGCTCCGTCGGGAATCCGCCGCACTCGGGCTCGACAATGTCGAGGTGCTTCGCTCCCGGGCGGAGGATGCGAAGCCAAGCCCGCGGCTCGATCAGGCCACGGCTCGGGCGGTCAGCGCGCTGTCGAGACTGATCCCCTTGACGGCCCCCCTCGTGCGCGCCGGCGGTGAGCTCCTCTTTCTTAAGGGGGAGAGTGTCGAGGCAGAAATCGAATCGGCGGCCAAAGCAATCCGCCGAGCCCATCTCTCGTCGGTGGAGGTCCTCGTGCTCGGCGAGGGACTCCTGCCAGAGGTGACGCGGGTGTTTCGGGCTACAGTTGACTGACCGTTCGTCCAGCTGACCGGAGAGGCGGGGCCAGGGAGTACCCACCAGGAGCGCCACTCCCCGCGCACCGATCCGACCGATCGCTCCCCCTGATCGACGGCATACCGACACTCGGGTCACCCACCACGAACCCCTGATCGAAAAGGTTTCACGTGAAACATCCGAATGACAATGCTCGGAGTGTCGACTATGCGACGGAGATCTACGCGGCGATGGTGAACGACGGACCGGCCGACGACGGAGTGGCCGACGACGGAGTGGCCGACGGTGGAGCGATGACGGCCGCGGAGTCCCAGGCGGACGCGGAGCCCCAGGCGGACGCGCCCGGGGCCGAAAATTCCCACGCCGCAGCGGTACAGCACGACGCGGCCGTCCCGGAACCGCCGGCACTCCCGGCGGATGCCTCCGGGCATGACGACACCCCTTTGGCTCGCGAATTGTCCGAAATCACGCGACGCAAACGCGCCCTGGCGGCGGAGACCCTCCCCCTTCCCGCCAAGACACGTGTGTTCACGGTGGCGAACCAGAAGGGGGGGGTCGGCAAGACGACGACCACCGTCAATCTCGCGGCCGCTCTCGCCAAGAGCGGCGCGCGGGTGCTCGTCATCGACCTCGACCCGCAGGGCAACGCATCAACGGCGCTGGGGATCGAGCATCGATCCGACACGGTCAGCGTGTACGAGGTGATCATCAACGACGAAGACATCGCCAACGTGGTTCAACGCAGTCCCGACTTCGCGTCGCTGTTCTGTGTTCCGGCCACGATTCACCTGGCGGGGGCGGAGATCGAGCTGGTGTCGATGGTCGCCCGCGAACAGCGCCTGCGCACCTCTCTCGAGAGGTTTCTCGAGGAGAGCGACGACGTGTTCCACTACGTCTTCATCGACTGCCCGCCATCGCTCGGACTGCTCACGATCAACGCCTTCGTGGCTGCCCGCGAGGTGCTCATCCCCATCCAGTGCGAGTACTACGCGCTCGAGGGCCTCAGCCAGTTGTTGACGAACATCAAACTCATCGAACGTCACCTCAACCCGTCTCTGTCGGTTTCGACGATCCTCCTCACCATGTTCGACGCCCGCACCAATCTCGCCAACCAGGTTGCACAGGATGTACGGGACCACTTTCCCGATCAGGTGCTCACGACACCCATACCGAGGTCGGTGCGGATTTCCGAAGCGCCAAGCTATGGTCAGACGGTGATCAGCTACGACCCCCACTCACCCGGCTCGTTGTCGTACCTCGAGGCGGCCGCCGAAATCGCACGCAGAGGAGCCCCCCAATAATGGCCGCACCAAAGAGAACCGGGTTGGGGCGAGGAATCGGGGCGCTCATACCCACCGACGAGGGCAGCCCGGCCCGCCCGGTGGACGTCTTCTTTCCCACCTCCGCGGCGACGGCCGTGATTCCCGCCCAAGAGTTGGTGAGTGTTCCCGGTGCGCGACTGGCCAACCTCTCCCCCCATCAGATCGTTCCGAACGCCGCCCAGCCGCGGACCAGCTTCGTGCAGGAAGACCTCGATGAGCTGGTCGCGTCTATCCGTGAGGTCGGGGTGCTCCAACCCATCGTCGTTCGCCCGATCGCCGATGGGGAGGATGGTGAGCCGCGCTACGAACTCGTCATGGGGGAGCGGCGCCTTCGGGCGACCAAGCTGCTCGGACTCGACAGCATTCCGGCGGTGGTGAAGAACACCGCCGACGACGCGATGTTGCGGGATGCCCTGCTGGAGAACCTCCACCGGGCGAACCTCAACCCCCTGGAGGAGGCATCGGCGTACCAACAGCTCCTCGCCGACTTCGGTATCACGCAAGACGAATTGGCCACTCGGATCGGTCGATCACGCCCTCAGATCACCAACACCATTCGCCTCCTTCGGTTGCCGACGGCAGTGCAGAACCGCGTCGCGGCCGGTGTGCTCAGCGCGGGTCATGCTCGGGCCATCCTCTCGGCGGGTGATGTGGCGACGATGGAACGGCTCGCAGACAAGATCGTGAATGAGGATCTCTCGGTGCGTGCGGCCGAAGCGGCCGCTGGGATGGTGACCACCAAGACACCCCGATCGGTCAGGCCGAGCGCGGGGAGGCGGCAGGGACAGCTGGACGAGATCGCGGCGCGGCTGGGGGACCGGCTGAACACCCGGGTCAAGGTGAGTCTCGGAACAACCAAGGGGACGATCGTCATCGACTTTGCGACGGTCGCCGATCTGAACCGGATCCTCGCGGAGTTGAACGAGCCGGGATTTGGGTAAAAAGCCGATCAGAAGCTATTTACGAGGCGAAATGAAATCCCGAATCGCCGTCTCCGCGAGGGCAGAGTAGACCCAACCGATGTCATGTCCCGCGGCTTCGAGAGCGAGGGGCAGCAGCGAGGTCTCGGTGAGCCCTGGCAGGACGTTCGCCTCGAGAAACCACGGGATCCCGTCGGCATCCACGATCAGGTCGACGCGAGAGAGGTGACGGAGTCCGAGCGCCCGGTGGGCGAGCAGGGCGGCTTCGGCGGCTCGAGCCGTGATTTCGGCATCGAGTCGAGCCGGGGTGTAGAACCGGGTCTCGCCGGCGTTGTAGCGAGCCTCGAAGCTGTACACTCCGGACAGTGGCTGGATTTCCACCGCCGGAAGCGCGACGGGGCCGTCACCGGTGTCGATCACGCTCACGGCGATCTCCGTGCCGAGCACACGGCGCTCGACCACCGCGACGTCGCAATAGGTGTAGGAATCCACCATCGCCCGGGGGAGGTCTTCCGGGCGCTCCACCAGGGTCACCCCCTGCGCCGAACCACCCTGCGCCGGCTTGACCACCACCGGGACCGGAAGCGCGTCGGTCAGACTCTCCAGCACGCTCGCGGCGCCGAGTTCACGAAACGCGTCGCGCGAGAGGGCGATGGAGCGTGGGGTCGATACGCCCGCGCGTGACACCAGGACCGTGGCGGTCGGCTTGTCCCAGGCCAGACGCGACGAGCCGGAGGTCGATCCCACGTACGGAATGCCGACCAGGTCGAGAAGGCCGCGCAGCGCTCCGTCCTCGCCGCTCGCCCCGTGCAGCGCAGGCCAGACCACGTCGGGCCGCGTATCGGCGAGGAAGGCGAGCAGCGAGGCATCCGGATCCCGCAGTGTCACCTGGATGCCGTGTTCCTTCAGGCGATCGGCGACCTGACGCCCGGAGCGCAGTGAGACGTCTCGCTCGTGGGAGATGCCGCCAGCCAGAACCACGACGGTTCGCGTCGAATTCTCTGGCTGCGGGTTCCGTGGTTGCGGATTCAGAGGCATCGACTATCCGATGTTCGACGGCGGGCTGGTGATGCCCTGCCTGGTGGGAACGGTCGCAAGAGGGGAGGTCTGCGCGAAGGTGTTGAGCAGGTCGAGTTCGCCGTTGATCACGACGGACAGTCGACGGATGCCCTCGCGGATGAACTCGGGTGTGGGGTAGCAGAACGAGAGCCGGATGTTGTTGCGGCCGCTCCCATCGGCAAAGAACGCGGTTCCGGGTGTGTACGCAACGAGTTCCTTCACCGCCCGCGGCAGCATCGCCTTGGCATCCAGGTGGTCGGGAAGCGTCACCCAGACGTAGAATCCTCCGTCGGGCACGGTCCAGGAGAGTTGGGGAAGGTATTCGGCAAGCGCGGCGAGCATGGCATCCCGCCGCTCCCGGTAGATGCCGCGGAAGGTGTCGATCTGGCCCTTCCAATCGGCGGTGGAAAGGTATTCCGAGACCATCAGCTGGCCGAACGAACTCGGCGAGAGAACAGCGGCCTCGTTGGCCAGAATCAGCTTCTCGCGGATGGCGTGGGGGGCGAGCGCCCACCCCACCCGGAAGCCCGGCGCGAGGGTCTTGGAGAAGGTTCCGAGGTAGACCACACCGGTCTCGTCGACCGAGCGCATGGCCTGCGGCGGTGGGGAGTCGAAGTACAGCAGTCCGTAGGGATTGTCTTCGAGAACGAGGATTTCGTGCGCCCGGCAGATCTCGAGGACTTCGAGCCGACGTTCCCAGCTGAGGGTGACTCCGGCCGGATTGCTGAAGCTGGGGATGGTGTACAAAAACTTGATGGTCTTGCCGGCGGCTCGGCTGCGCGCAATCGCCTGGCGGAGAGCCTCGGGAATGAGTCCGTGTTCATCCATCGCCACGTGGCGGATGTCGGCCTGGAACGAATTGAAGACCACCATCGCGGTGACGTAGCTCGGGCCCTCGGCGAGCACGACATCCCCGGGGTCGATGAAAAGCTTGGTCACGAGCTCCAGCGCGTGCTGGGATCCGGTGGTGACCACCACGTCGTCAACACTCGCGCGGATGCCCTCGAGCGCCATGACCTCCAGGATCTGTTCGCGCAGGGACGGCACCCCCTGCCCGGAGCCGTACTGAAGGGCCTGCGGACCCCGGTTCGCCATCATTCGTTCGAACGCCCCGGCGATGAGCTCGGGAGGCAGGCCGGCGACGAAGGGCATCCCGCCGGCGAGGGAGACGACCTCCGGCCGGGATGCCACGGCGAACAGCGCCCGAACCTCCGACGCGCTGAGACCGGCGGTGCGTTCCGCATAGAGGTCGTACCAGGGGTCGAGGTTCGTGCCGTCGTTTGTCATGGGGTTCCGCGTCGGTCGGTGGGGTGAAGATTCAACAATAGCCGGGCACCCAGAACGGACCCGATCACCCTCCGGGGGAAATCGGGTCCGAAACCGGCCTAGCCGGTTAGCGATCTCGGTGTTACTTGAGCCACTCCGCGAAGTCCGCCTCGAGGGCCGGCTTCGGCTTGGCACCGATCACACTCTTGACCACTTCGCCCCCCTTGAAGAGCTTTATCGCCGGGATCGAGGTGATCTGGTACTTGGCGGCGATCGCCATGTTGTCGTCGACGTTCACCTTGACAAGCTCGATCTTGTCGGCGTGCTCGGCGGCGATCTGATCGAGAATCGGTCCGACGGCACGACATGGGCCGCACCATTCGGCCCAGAAGTCCACCAGCACGAGCTTGTCGGAGTCGAGCACGTCGGCCTGGAAGCTGGCATCGGTCACGTCTTTAGCGGTTGACATTGTTTTCTCTCTTTCGTGGAGGCAGCGGTCAGGCCGGTACTCGTGCGGGCTCGGCGTCGGCCGTCGCCTTCGCCAGCAGGTCTTTGGGGAGTGAGGCCAGATAGTGTTCGGCGTCGAGGGCGGCGACCGTTCCGGAGCCGGCGGCCGTGACGGCCTGGCGATAGGTGGGATCGAGCACGTCGCCGGCGGCGAACACGCCGGGGAGGCTGGTGCGTGAACTGCGTCCGTCCACGGCGATGGTGCCCTCGGCGGTGAAGTCGAGCATCCCGTGCACCAGGTGCGTGCGTGGGTCGGCACCGATCGCGATGAACAGTCCGCTCAGGTCGAGGGTGGACTCCGATCCATCCACGGTGTTGCGGAGGCCGACGCCGGTGACCGAAGCATCCCCGTAGATGCGCTCGACGGTCCGGTTGAATAGAAACTCGATCTTCGGATTGTTGACGGACCGATCCTGCATGGTCTGGGAGGCGCGAAGCGAGGCGCTGCGGTGGATGACGTACACCCTGTCGGCGAACTTCGTGAGGAAGTTCGCTTCCTCCATGGCCGAATCCCCGCCGCCGACCACGGCGATGGTCTTGTTGCGGAAGAAGAAGCCGTCGCAGGTGGCACACCAGGACACGCCGTGGCCGCTGAGGCGCTCCTCGTCGCCGAGCCCGAGCTTGCGGTACGCCGAGCCGGTGGCGAAGATGATCGAGAGGGCCTCGTGCACGTCGCCGTTGCCGAGGGTCACCGTCTTCACGTCGCCGGCGAGATCGAGGGACGTCACGTCATCGAACACAATCTCGGTGCCGAAACGCTCGGCCTGCGCCTGGAACGCGGCCATGAGATCCGGTCCCATGATTCCCTCGGGGAAGCCCGGGTAGTTCTCCACCTCGGTGGTCTTCATGAGCTCGCCGCCCGCCTCGACGGAACTGGCGATGAGCAACGGCCTGAGGTTGGCACGCGCCGCGTAGATTGCCGCGGTGTAGCCGGCAGGGCCGGATCCGATGATGATGGTCTGGCGCAACGGGAACAACTCCTTGGGTGGCAGGGGTTCGGCCGGTGCCTGCCCCACTGGGGAATGCAACCCATCCTAATCGCCCGATATTCCGCGACGGCGAACGGCCAGGATCGGCTCTAGCGCGAGCGTCGGAATCGAGCGGTCACGAGGCCGGTGACCGCGGTGAGTTCCGGGTTTCGGAACAGCCCGAGAAGTGCGAAGTAGACGGCACCCATGAGCGCGCCGTCGATCACGATCGTCACCAGGGCCGGCAGACGACCCGACAGCGCGAACCCGACCGGCGAGAGACCGCCGAACAGCGCGAGCGCTCCGAACCCGACGGCGCCGGCCACCAGGGCGAACAGGAGGTACTGGAAGTGGCGGCGGAGCACGAGGCGACCGTCGATGCCGCCGATCCGCCTGCGGACGAGGACGATGGCGACGATCGCCTGGGCGCTCCCGGCCAGGGAGGTCACCACCGCGATTCCCACCGCGATCCACTCCTTCGGGAGGACTGCCGCACAGAGGAGAGCCCCGACGATGAAGAGCGCAGACTGCACGCACTGCATGAGGAACGGGGTCCGGGTGTCACCGAGCGCGTAGAACACCCGTTGCAGCACGAACAACATGCTGAACAGAATGAGTCCGGGCAGAAAAGCGAGCAGGACGTTGCCCATGGCCTGCACATTCGCCGTTCCGGCGGTGAACAGCCGGGCGAACGGGTAGGCGACGACGGAGAGTGCGACCGCCGCGAACACGATGAGCAGCCCGATCGAACGAAGCGACGCCGAAAGGTCGGTTCGCATCCCGGCGAGGTCTCCGGCGCCGGCATGACCGCTCATCCGAGTGAAATACACCGTCGCGATCGAGACGGCGATGACCGAATGCGGCAGCATGAAGATGAGCCAGGTGTACTGCAACACCGACACCGAGGCATCCTGCCCCGAGGCGAGCGAAGCCACTCGACTCTGGAAGACCCCCGCGATCTGGGTGATCAGGATCATCGCGAACAGCCAGCCGGCCGCCTTACCGGTGGCCGCGAGGCCCACCCCTCGCCAGCGGAAGTCGGGTCGATAACGAAGACCAGCGCGACGCCAGAACACGAACAGAACGAGGGCCTGGGCGGCGACCGCGAGGGTCGTTGCGGCGCCGAGGACAGCGATCTTGCCGGCGTCCCACTCGGCGACGGCATCGTTGGACGCCCGGGCGCCGAACAGTGCCATGAAGAGGATGAGCCCGGCGATGCTGACCAGGTTGTTGAGCACGGGCGCCCAGGTGAAGGGGCCGAAGACCCGCCGCGCGTTCAAGACCTCGCTCAAGAGGCTGTAGAGCGCGTAGAAGAAGATCTGGGGAAGACACCAGTAGCCGAAAGCGGTGGCGAGAGCGATCGCGGCCGGGGTAAAGCCCCGACCCGTGCTCGATGACTGGGCGTAGAGGGAGACGAGCGCGGGGGCGGCGAGGGTGGCCGCGAGGGTGACGATTGCGAAGATCACGATCCCCAGGGTGACCACACGGTTGATGAACTGCTGACCGCCGTCGTGATGGGCGGCCGCCCGCACGATCTGGGGCACGAGGACGGCGCTCAGCACCCCACCGGCGACCAGGGCATAGATGTTGTTGGGCAGCTGATTGCCGATGGCGAAGGTGTCGCCGGCGGCGAAGGTGCCGATGGCGGCCGCGAGCACGATGGTGCGCACGAAACCGAGGATCCGGGAGACCACCGTTCCCGCGGCGAGGATTGCGCTCGCTCGCCCGAGCCCACCGGATGCCGTGGCGTCGTTCTCGGCGGCCGTCATGCGCCGCGGGTGGGGTCGGCGTGGGCGGCCGGATCGGGACCCGGATCCGCGGCATCCCGGTCCCGCTTCACCCCTCTCGACCTGCGGCGCTTCGCGACGGTGCGGTAGATGCCGAATCCGAAAACAGCGAGCACCAGCACCGCGGCGATCGCGGTGAAGGCGGTCTCCCATTGGGCCTGGACATCCACCTCGATGGTCGTCGGAGTGGTGATCTGCACATTGGTTGCGCTCGACAGGGACACGGTGAGCGTGACCGGGCCGTTGGCGTTGGAGGTGACCGGGACCGTGGTCTTGGCCTGGGACTGGGCCTCGACGGTCAACTCAACCCGGTCGCGATCGATGATGATGATGTTCGAGGGGGAACGCACGGAAACGTAGACGGTCACCGGCCAGGGCAGCTCGTTCGAGACGGTGATCGGCAACGGGCTGTTTCGGGAGGTGAAGACCGTCGCGCTGCTCCGGGCGATCGTCACCGACTTCGTCGCGTAGCGATTCGAGACGGCGACGTAGTTCTTCGCCGCCGCGGCCCAACCGCTGTCGCCCACCCATGAGTTGGACAGCAGTGCCAGCAGCGTGAGACGTCGCTCGCCGGTGATCTGGGTGGGATCGGTGAGCACGGAGGAGAAACTCCCCGCCGCCGCCTCCGCGGCGAGGAGAGAGGCGACGGTGGCGACCCGGGCAGCGGGCTCGGGTGTCGGGGCCAGGGTGGCCGTGATCGGTGCCACCGGCGAGCCGGCGCCGAATGCGGCATCCGCCTGCGACAGCGAAGCGGGCGCCGCCCAGGGCAGCTGGGCGAGGGCGGAGATCGTCTGAGCAAGCCGCGTATCGGAGGACGAGACGGTGCGGCTGAGGGAGGCGAGGAGGATGCGGGAGGTCTCGGGCCGTTCGAGAGTGACGACGGCGATCGCGCTCGACAGATCGGACATGGCTCTGTTCCAGAGCTCCGTCGTTGGTGCGCCGACCGCGGCGTTCAGGTAGCGGGACAGTCCGTCGTCCGAGACGAGTGCGTTGTGACCCCCGACGAGGGCGGCGGAACTGGGCGTATAGCCGAGGTTGCCGTAACCGACGTTGCCGGAACTGAGGATGCTGGTCGTCAGTCCGCCGGCGGCGAAGGCGGTGAGATCGGCCGCGACGACGCTGCCCTCGGCTGGCCAGGCGACCGCCGGTGTCGTATACGGGAAAGCCTGCAGCGAGGCGAGATCGGGCAGCGGCGCCACGGTGCCCGGAGTTCCCGCTGTCGGGGTGGGAGCGGGCGTCCCGGTGGACTGTTGGGTCGGGGTCGCTGTCGGGGCGTTCGGAAACAGCTTCGGGTTGACGGGAAAGCTCACCGGGGCGAGCAGGCGCGGTGACTTCGCCTGGCTCGCCGCCGCGATATCCTCATCAGCGTAGCTCAGCGCAAAGGTGTCGTTCGTCGCCGACTCGAGGCGCTTCAGCCACGCGTCGGCGGACGGCGGCGTCGAGGTCCCCAGGATGCGGATCGAGGCGAGCACGCGCGGGTCGATGCCGATGGTCACTCCCGGCCGGTTCAGTACCGCATCGAGTTCGCGGGACAATGGCCCCCCGACCCCCGTGTACGCGGCAAGAAGATCGCTCGGGATGAGCCCGTCGGCGCTCGACGGAACGGTGAGCGGCATCACGAGACCGAGTCGGGTCTGCTGCACCCCGGTGCCCGGGTCCCAGACGATGCTGCTTCGGGCCTGCCCGACCGCTCTTCCTCCGGCGGTCACATGCACGGCCAGCGTTCGGGCACCCCAGATCGAGGATTGCGGACCAAGGTCGATGGCTGCCGCAGGCACGGTGAACTGCATTGCGATCGTGTTCCCGGCCGGAACCGTGGGAGTCGCGGCGACCCCGACAACGGTGCCGAGGGCATCGCTCGCCGAGGTGGAGGTCGGGGAGAGCCAGCTCGCAAGTTCGGAGCGGGAGCGCACCGGCGCCGGGTCGAGCACGACGCTTGCCGAGCCGGCCTCGATGGCGGTGGAGGTGGGGTTGGTGATCGATCCCGTGATCACCAGATCCTGTCCGGGTACGAGCGCTCCATTCGATGCCGGGGCAAAGGTCAGTGTGGCCGTTTTCGCCGTGGCGGCCTGCGCGACGCCCGGAACGATCACCGCTCCGGCACCGGGCACGATGACGGCCCCGATGGCAAGGGCCACCGCGATCAGGGATGTGACATGTCTCATAGCGTGGGGGGACCGGCGGAGCCGATGCCCCGGCCGTCCTCCAGTGATTCTAGGGTCTGGCGCCTCGGCGGCGCCTGACCTCCGCCAGCGCCCGCCGCCTCGCCGCGCCGCTAGTCTGGGGTGCATGGAGAGCGTCGCTTCGGCAATTCAGCGACTGTCGGCACTCGCATCCACGCCGCAGGTATCGAGACTCTCCACGGCCTTCGCCGCTGCGGGATTCGAACTGGCTCTCGTCGGCGGGCCGGTGCGCGACGCCTTCCTCGGGCGGGAGCTGAGCGACCTCGACTTCACCACCGACGCGCGTCCCGATGAGATCCTCTCGCTGGTCAAGCCGATTTCGGAGGCGCACTGGGACATCGGGCGTGCCTTCGGCACCATCGGCGCCCGCATCGACGGTCACACCGTGGAGATCACGACCTACCGGTCCGACGCCTACGACGGCGAGACACGCAAGCCGATCGTCGAATTCGGCGACTCCCTTGAAGCGGACCTCGTGCGGCGCGACTTCACGGTCAACGCCATGGCACTTCGGCTTCCCGCGCGCGTGCTCGTCGATCCTTCCGGTGGCCTCGAAGACCTCGTCGCGAAGCGGCTCACGACCCCCGGAGCTCCCGAAGACTCGTTCGGCGACGACCCGCTACGGATGATGCGTGCGGCCCGCTTCAGTTCGCAGCTGGGTTTCAGCGTGGCCGAGCCGACCGCCCGGGCGGTGCACGCCCTCGCCGAACGGATCTCGATGATTTCCGTCGAACGCGTGAATGACGAACTCTCAAAGCTCCTGCGCAGTCGTGCACCGCGCGCCGGACTGCAACTTCTGGTGGATTCCGGGATCGCCGGGGTGGTGCTTCCCGAACTGCCCGCCCTCATGCTGCAGATCGACGAGCACTTCCACCACAAAGACGTCTACGAGCACAGCCTCACCGTGCTCGAGCAGGCGATCGAGTTGGAGGAGTCGCGGCATCCCGGGTCCGAGCCCGACCTCGTCCTGCGGCTCGCGGCGCTGCTTCATGACATCGGCAAGCCGTCGACCAAGCGCACGGAGGGCGACGGTGTCGTCAGCTTCCACCACCACGACGTGGTCGGTGCAAAACTCGCGAAGAAGCGGCTCACGGCGCTCCGGTACGACAGGGAGACGATCGCCGCGGTGTCCCGTCTCATCGAGCTGCACCTGCGCTTCTTCGGCTATTCCGAGGGCGCCTGGAGCGATTCGGCCGTGCGCCGATACGTGCGGGATGCGGGTCCACTCCTCGAGCGTCTTCACATTCTCACCCGGGCGGATGTCACCACCCGAAATCGCCGAAAGGCGGACCGGCTGTCCTTCGCCTACGACGATCTCGAGCAGCGGATCGCGGCGCTCGGCGAAGAGGAAGAGCTTGCCGCCATCCGCCCCGATCTCGACGGCGAGCAGGTCATGGCGATTCTCGGACTGACGCCCGGGCGAGAGGTGGGCGAGGCCTACCGGTTCCTGCTCGAATTGCGCCTCGAAGACGGCCCACTCGGAGCGGATGCCGCCGCCGAGCGGCTTCGCGCGTGGTGGGCCGCCCGCTGATTCTTCCGGTCGACTGATCCGCCCGACGCCGGACGCCTCCCGGCCCGGCGCCGACCGCCCCGCCCACCCAAGGGGCCCTCGACCGGCGGCCCCCCCCGGGATTCGACCACCGCTGGTGGCCTCAGCCGTGCTCGCGGATGAACTGCTCGAGCAACTCGCGGGCCACCGGGTCCGGATACTGCTTCGCCGGACTCTTCATGAAGTAGGCGGATGCCGACTCCAGCGGTCCGCCGAGACCCGCATCCAGCGCGATCTTGGCCGCACGGATGGCGTCGATCACGACCCCGGCGGAGTTCGGCGAGTCCCACACCTCGAGCTTGTATTCGAGCGAAGTTGGGGCATTGCCGAAGCCGTGACCCTCGAGTCGGACGAAGGCGAGCTTGCGATCGTCAAGCCATGGGATGTGATCGCTCGGCCCGATGTGCACGTCACGGGAGTTCAGCTTGGCGTCGATATTGCTGGTGACGGACTGCGTCTTCGAGATCTTCTTCGACTCGAGCCTGCGGCGCTCCAGCATGTTCTTGAAGTCCATGTTGCCGCCGACGTTCAGCTGGTAGGTGCGGTCGAGCACCAGCCCGCGCTCCTCGAACAGTCGGGCGAGTACCCGGTGGGTGATGGTGGCTCCGAGCTGGCTCTTGATGTCGTCTCCGACGATCGGAAGTCCGGCATCCGCGAACTTCTGCGCCCAGACCGGGTCGCTCGCGATGAAGACCGGCAGTGCGTTGACAAAGGCGACTCCGGCGTCGAGCGCCGCCTGCGCATAGAACTTGGCGCCCTCCTCCGATCCGACGGGCAGGTAGCAGACCAGCACCTCGGCGCCGGATTCGCGCAGCGCCCGCGCCACGTCGACCACCGGTTCCGTCGACTCGTCGACCAGCTCGCGGTAGTACTCACCGAGTCCGTCGAGAGTGGGTCCGCGCTGCACGATCACCCCGGATGTCGCGACCTCGGCGAATCGGAGGGTGTTGTTCTGGCTCGCCCAGATGGCGTCCGCCAGGTCGAGCCCCACCTTCGCGGCATCCACGTCGAAGGCGGCGACGAACGAGATGTCACCGATCGCGTAGCCGCCGAAACGGGTGTGCATGAGCCCCGGCACCACCTCGCCCTCGTCGGCGTCCGCGTAGAATTCGACGCCCTGGATGAGGGAGGCGGAGCAGTTTCCCACCCCGGCGATAGCGACTTTCAGGGACATGCGTGTAGTACTCCTTGATTGATGGGGGTGGGACTGACTACACTAGGCAGGTTGTCTTCACGGAAATTCGCCGAAGACAGCGATGCCAAACCCTCCTGTCACAGATCGTCTGTGGCCGTTCTAGTCCAAAGGAGGTGGGTTAGTTATGCATCAGTACGAACTAATGGTAATTCTCGATCCAGAGATCGATGAGCGCACCGTGGCTCCGAGCCTCGACAAGTTCCTCAACGTCATCCGCAACGATGGTGGTTCGATCGACAAGGTGGACGTCTGGGGACGTCGTCGCCTGGCCTACGAGATCAACAAGAAGACCGAAGGCATTTATGCCGTCGTCGCCCTCACCGCGAATCCCGACGCCACCGTCGAGCTCGACCGCCAGCTGAAGCTCAGCGAAGCGGTCATGCGCACCAAGGTGCTTCGCGCCGAGGAAGCGATCGCCCAGGTCGCCGAGGCCGCAAAGCTCTCCGCGGAGAAGGCTGCCCGCAAGGCAGCCGCCCCCGCGAAGGTCGGCGCTGCCGCGGGAACCGCGACGAAATCAGCGGATGTCGCATCCGCTCCCGCGGCGACCGCAACCCCTGCCGCCCCTGCCGCCCCCGTGGCCGAGTAGCAAATGGCTGGCGAAACCGTAATCACCGTGGTGGGCAACCTCACGAGCGACCCGGAGCTGCGCTACACGCAGAACGGGTTGGCGGTTGCCAACTTCACCATCGCCTCCACCCCGCGCACCCTTGATCGGGGCAGCAACGAGTGGAAGGACGGTGAAGCACTCTTCCTCCGGGCGAGCGTCTGGCGCGAGTATGCCGAGCAGGTTGCCGGGTCGCTCACCAAGGGTTCCCGCGTGATCGCGGTCGGTCGGCTCAAACAGCGCTCCTATGAGACCAAAGAGGGCGAGAAGCGTACAAGCATCGAGCTCGAGATCGACGAGATCGGTCCGAGCTTGCGCTATGCGACCGCTCAGGTCACCCGGACCTCCCGCGAGGGCGGGGCCGGGGGGACCGGTGGCGGCGCTCCGCGCGGCGGCCAGGGCGCCAACGAGCCGTGGGCGGCATCCGCTCCCGCCTCGGCTTCATCGGCAAGTGCTGCGGGCGGAGACGTCTGGAACACCCCGGGCAGCTACAACGACGAGACGCCCTTCTAGGTCTCGACCAATTCACGGTCTCGATACCGTCGCCTTCGCGACCAACTCGACCAACAGTTACTGAAAGCAGGAAACCATGGCTGGAAAGAGCAGCGGCGATCGCCGTAAGCCCCTCCGCACTCTTAAGGGCGGCAAGAACGCCGCCCCGGCGAAGTCCATTCGTGTCGGTGTCATCGACTACAAGGACGTCGCAACCCTTCGCAAGTTCATCTCGGAGCGCGGAAAGATCCGTGCCCGTCGCATCACCGGTGTCTCCGTCCAGGAGCAGCGCCTCATCGCCCGTGCCGTCAAGAACGCGCGCGAGATGGCACTGCTCCCCTACGCCGGCTCAGGCCGTTAGGAGCAACCGATATGTCTAAACTGATCCTCACCCACGAGGTCACCGGCCTCGGCGCCCCCGGCGATATCGTCGACGTCAAGACCGGCTACGGCCGCAACTATCTCATCCCCCAGGGGTTCGCCGTCGCGTGGACTCGCGGTGGCGAGAAGCAGGTCGAATCGATCAAGGCCGCCCGCGTCGCCCGCGAGCACGCCACGATCGAGGAAGCCCAGGACCTCAAGGCGAAGCTCGAAGCAACCACCGTGAAGCTGACCGTCAAGGCCGGCGAGGGTGGTCGGCTGTTCGGCTCGGTCAAGACGACCGATGTCGCAGAGGCCGTCGCGGCAGCCGGTCTCGGTGCCGTCGACAAGCGCAAGATCGAGATTTCTTCGCCGATTAAGGCCACCGGTCAGCACGAGGCCACCGTGCGGCTGCGCGACGATCTCGTTGCAACCATCACGCTCGTCGTGGTCGCCGCAAGATAGGCAAGAACAACACAGAAGTACCGCTGTCCCGAGGGGGTAGCAGGAGGTTGACGCCTCCTGCTACCCCCTCTTCGCGTGTCAATTCCCTGACCGATCTCTCGTGCAGATCAGCGGCGTTGTACACAACCGACCCGCCGCGGCGCACAACCCTCAACCGCCGCTATAACCATGTTTCTACACACAGGCATTTGTAGCCTAAAATGCTGTTCAAGAGGCTTATATTGATTTGATGGCGTTGGTTACTCACAGCTGAGTCCACAGGTTGCTCACACGACCTGCGGCGTTTCGCCCGATCTACTAACACTTTTATCCACAGGCGACGGTCGCGCACCGGATGGCGAGGTTGCCGACCACTCGACCCGTCCCTAGTGTGTACCAGTGCCATTCGAGCGATCGGGGGCTGCCCGACTCCCGGGGTGGATGTCGGTCGCTTTCGGTACAAGTGAGAGCACACGCAGAGAGAACAGAAAGCGGGGCGAACGATGTCGATAGCCCACCTGGGTCTCGCACCGAACCAGAGCGACGGGAACCAGCGCGGTTCCGGCCAGCGTGCCTCGGAACGCACACCGCCGTACGACCTTCTCGCCGAGCAGAGTGCGATCGGGGGCATGCTGCTGAGCAAGGACGCCGTCGCAGACGTCATCGAGTCGGTGCGGGCCGTCGATTTCTACATCCCCAAGCACGAGATCATCTTCGACGCGATCCTCTCGCTCTACGCGCACGGCGAGCCGACCGACGTGATCGCGGTGACGGACGAGCTCACCAAGACCGCAGAGCTCACCCGGGCCGGCGGTGCGGAATACCTCCACACTCTCACCGGCATCGTTCCGACCGCGGCCAACGCCGGCTTCTACTCCACGATCGTGGCCGAGAAGGCCGTGCTTCGTCGGCTGGTCGAAGCCGGCACCCGCATCGTGCAGATGGGCTACGCGAGCGAGGGCGAGGTCATCGACCTCGTCAACAACGCCCAGGCCGAGATCTACGGCGTGATGGGCGGGGTCGAAGCCGAAGACTTCGTGCCGCTCACGGTGGCTGTCACGACGGCGATCGACGAGATCGAAGCCGCCAGAGGGCACGACGGGTCGATGACCGGCGTCCCAACCGGATTCGCCGAACTCGACGAACTCACGAACGGCCTGCACGGCGGGCAGCTCATCATCGTTGCCGCGCGTCCGGCGCTCGGCAAGTCGACTCTCGCTCTCGACTTCGCACGCGCCGCATCCATCAAGCACGACCTGCCGTCGATCTTTTTCTCCCTGGAAATGGGGCGCTCGGAGATCGCGATGCGTCTGCTCTCCGCGGAAGCCGCGGTGCCCCTGCAGAGCATGCGAAAGGGAACCCTCCACACCGAGGACTGGACGAAGATCGCCTCCACCCGGGGACAGATCAACGATGCCCCGCTGTACATCGACGACAGCCCCAACATGACCCTCGTCGAGATCCGAGCGAAATGCCGCCGACTGAAACAAAAGGTCGGCCTCAAGATGGTGATCATCGACTACCTCCAGCTCATGACCTCCGGCAAGAAAGTCGAGTCCCGACAGCAGGAGGTGAGCGAGTTCTCTCGCGCGCTCAAACTCCTCGCGAAGGAACTCCAGGTCCCGGTCATCGCGCTCTCCCAACTCAACCGCGGGCCAGAGCAGCGCTCAGACAAGATGCCGGCCCTGTCGGATCTTCGCGAGTCCGGCTCGCTCGAGCAGGATGCAGACATGGTGATCCTGTTGCACCGCGACAGTGCCTACGAGAAGGAGAGCACCCGGCCGGGAGAGGCAGATCTCATCGTGGCCAAGCACCGCAACGGACCGACCAAGACCATCACCGTCGCCTTCCAGGGCCACTTCTCGCGCTTCCAGGACATGGCTCCGGCATAGTCGTGGCGCCTCGGGCCTCGGGGATGTGTGCGGCCACGGCAGCGTAAACTGGGCTGCGTTGCCCACCGGGCGATGTCGCCCGCGGGCGGCCGGGCAGGCAGGAGAGCGTTTCCCCCGTGGCACTCAGGACACTCGCCTCAGTCTCCGCCGACGACAGTGCGCATCGTGCGGCCTACTGGCCGATGCCGATCGTGCGCGCCGTTCCGGCGGGAGCGCTCGCTCTGGCCGTCACCTTCTCGGCCGACCATTCCGCGCACTTCGGGCTCGTGGCCTTCGGCTGGTTCGGCATCGCGGCGGGCATTCTGCTCGGAGCCGTGTCGTGGCTGCGGCTCGGCCCCGTGCCCGGGCGAACCGTCTTCCTCACCCAGGCCGTCGTCACGCTCCTCGCCGGCAGCGTCGCGCTCCTCGTGAGCGGTGGCAACTCCGCCGGGGTCGGCGTGCGATACCTCCTCATCATCGTCACGGTCTTCACGGCGGTCACCGGCGCTCTCGAGCTGTACAGCGGGGTTCGCAGCAGGCGGAGGTTCGTGGCATCCGGCGACTGGATCGCGGTGGGAGCATTCACTTTGCTCAGCGCCCTGGTCTTCGTCCTCATCCCGCCGGGCTACGCCCAGACCTACAGTGGGCCGGACCGCGTGAACCGCGTGCTGGATGCTGCGGTCGTGACGGTCGGAGCGCTCGGGGCGTGGGCAGCGATCATCGCGGTCTACCTGGTGATCGCCGGGCTGTCGGCAAAATGGGGAACACAGTCGCCGACGGACGCGAGATCATCCCCATCCCCAGAGGCCGGTGCCGACCGCGAAGCCGAAGAGAGCGAGAACCGGACGTGACCGCTCCGAACACCAACCTTCCCAGCCGTCGAGACCGACTGCGACCCCTCGAGTACCTCCTCATCGCGGGAGTGGTCGCCGTATTCATCGGGCTTGTCGTGCTGCTCAGCACGCGCGAGGTCATCCTCGCCCTCGTGTTCGCGGGGATCGCGTTCATCGTTTCGCTCGTCACGATCGCGATGCTCACTCTCGCCGTCAAGCCCGACGATGCCGAACGAGTGGACCTCACCGAGCAGGACCACCAGTCAGACAGCGGCCACTAGCCGACTCGCGCGGGACCCCGTCGCGCGTCTCCGTGTGCCGAAACCCGCTCGGGGTGGCCGGCGACGCGACTCACCCGCCGGCGGCGTAGTCGACGAGATCGCTTGCGAGTCCGGCGTACCCCCGAGGGGTGAGAGCCACCAGGCGGGACTTCGCCTCGTGCCCGATATCCAGTGCCTGCACGAAGGCGACGAGCTCGGCGTGGCCGACGCGCTTGCCGCGGGTGAGGTCCTTCAGGAGGGCGTACGGGTCGGCGATGGAGCTGCGGCCGGCGGTGACCTCCGCGCGGATCACGGTTTGGATCGCCTCGCCGAGAACCTCCCAGTTGGCGTCGAGATCCTCCGCAAGCCGCGCGGTGTTGACGTCGATTTCGCCGAGCCCGCGCTCGATGTTGTCGAGGGCGAGTACGGCGTGACCGAGGGCCACGCCGACATTCCGCTGGGTCGTGGAGTCCGTGAGGTCGCGCTGCAGACGAGAGGTGACGAGGGTCGCCGCGAGCGAGTCGAGCAGGGCGCTCGAGAGTTCGAGGTTCGCCTCGGCGTTCTCGAACCGAATCGGGTTGATCTTGTGCGGCATCGTGGACGACCCCGTTGCCCCCGCCTGCGGGATCTGGGTGAAATAGCCCATCGAGATGTAGGCCCAGACATCGGTGCACAGGTTGTGCAGCACCCGATTGGCGTGGCTGATGCGCTGGTAGAGCTCCGATTGCCAGTCGTGCGGCTCGATCTGCGTGGTGAGCGGATTCCAGTCGAGGCCGAGCGAGGTGACGAACTCGCGGGACAGGGCCGGCCAGTCCTGGCTCGGGTCGGCCGCGACATGGGCGGCGAACGTTCCGGTGGCGCCGCTGAATTTGCCGAGATACGCCACCGCTTCGACCTGACCGAGGATGCGACGCAACCGGCCGACGAACACGGCGAACTCCTTCCCGACCGTCGTGGGAGTCGCGGGCTGGCCGTGCGTGTGCGCGAGCATCGCATCCGCCCGGTGGGCGACGGCGCGGGCGTAGAGGATGTCGATCACCGCGGCGATCCGAGGAACCCAGACCTCCTGAACCGCGGCGCGGATGGTGAGGGCGTACGACAGATTATTGATGTCCTCGCTCGTGCAGGCGAAGTGCACGAGTTCCACGACATCCGTGAGCCCGAGCCGCACCAGGCGCGAGCGAAGGTAGTACTCGACCGCCTTCACGTCGTGGCGCGTCGTCGCCTCGAGGGCGGCGAGCTCATCGATGTCGGCCTGCCCGAATTCGACCACCAGGGCACGCAGTGCGCGTGCCTCTTCGGCATCCAGGCGGTGCGATCCGAAAAGTTCGCGATCGGTGAGGAAGAGCAGCCACTCCACCTCCACCCGGACCCGTGCGCGATTGAGTCCCGCCTCGGACAGGTGTTCCCCGAGCCCCGAGACGGCGGCACGGTAGCGACCGTCGAGCGGACTGAGCGGTTGTTCTGGCAGGGGAGTCATGAGGGTACCCGTCGGATTCCTGGTTCGATTTGGCGGAAGAGCGCCGCGCTGGCTTGTTCGATCATTCCGAGCACGCCGTCGAACATGGCGGCATCGGAGTAATAGGGATCGGGCACGTCGACCTGGGCGGCCTGCTCGCTGTCGAAGCTGAGGAGCATCTGCACCTTGCCGCGGTCCTGTTCGGTGTTCGCCCACGCGCGCAGGATTCGCTCCTGGCTGCGGTCGAAGACCACGACGAGATCGAGGTTGTCGAACCATTCAGGGTCGAACTGCTTGGCGCGATGGCGGGATCCGTCGTAGCCGCGGGCGCTCAGAGCCGTGGTCGTGCGCGAATCGGAGGGCTCGCCCACGTGCCAGTCGCCGGTGCCGGCCGAGATCACGGTGATCGAACCCGCATAGCCGGCCTTCCGCACGAGTTCGCGGAACACCGTCTCGGCCATCGGGGAACGGCAGATGTTGCCGGTGCAGACGAAACAGATGCGGAAGAGCGCCGACTCATCGAGGGTGCGGTCGAAACTCATGGGAATAGTCTCCCGCACATCTCGCGTCGAGGTCGCGAGGTGCGCTCCTCCCCAGCCCGGAATGCCCCCAGGTTCTTCCCACATCGAGGATCCCGGTGGCCTCGATGCTCCGGGCACCCCACCATGGACCGACGAAAGGGGCGCAGGTGGACGGGAGTGCGGACGGATGCAGCGGCGTCGAAGCAGCGCTTCGACAACAGCTTCTCGCGCTCGACCGGCTCGACGGGCGCCTTGCGAACGCGCGCACTCTTCTGCCTTCCGCGGGTGGGGGCGGGGTGTGGGAGGGCGATGCGCGGCGCATGTACGTGCACGCCCTCGAGCGCCTTTCGGCGCAGGTGCGGGCCGCCGGTGTCCATGTGGAGGATGCCGTTCGGAACACCCGACGCGCCATTGCCTCGCTCGGCGGGGGCACCAATGGCGGGTGACATCGTGATCGGCGGCGGCGGCTCGATCGCCGTCGCCACCTCCGAACTCTTCGACGACGCGCGGCGACTCGACGAACTCCGATCCGCCCTCTCGGAGTGCCAGCGACAGCTGGTGTCGATCGATCGGCTTGTCCGTGCCCCGCAATTGGCGACACTGCCCCTCCCGTCGAGCGCGATCGCGGCGGAACGGGCCATGGATGACGCGGCCGCGGCCATTGCGAGCGCGACCCCCGTGGCCGAACGCCTGCAGCGCGCCCTCATCGCCTCGGCGAACGCCTACGGGTTCGGCGAGCAACTTGCCGAGCGGGTCTCCCGAGAGGCGGCTGCCCGCTTCGGGGCACTGTTCGGAATGTTCCTGCCCGTCATCGCACTGCAGCTGCTTCCGTTAGCGCTCGGCATCGGCATCGGCCTGGGCATCGGCCTGGGCATCGGAACGGGCGCGGGTCTCGCCCTTCTGTCTGCGGGACAACGCGCGAGCCTCCTCCGAGAGTTGCCCGGGTGGCTGCGCCGCAACAGCTCGGTGCTCAGCGACCCCGGCTTCGTGCAGTTCGTGCGGCTCACGGTCATGAGCGCGGATGATTTCGGCGGGGGCCTCCTTCGCCTTCCCCCCGAGTTGGTGCACGCCATCGGGGACGAAGGACTCGGCCTGGTCGGTCTGGCCACCTCATCGAGCGTCGTGGTCGGCCTCGCCCGAACCGGAGGTGCACTCGTGGAGTCACCCGTCACCGTGACCCGGTTCGGCGACACGGTGCGGTCGAGCCGCGCATCGAGCTTCAGCGACCGGGCCGCGCGCGTGCCGACGGGTGCCGCCCAAGTGCGAATCGATCGGTACTCGCAGCCGGGTGAGGCCGATCGGTTCGAGGTGTACATCGGGGGCACTCGCGACTTCTCCCCCACTTCTGGTCCGGAGCCGTGGGACATGACGAGCAATCTGAATTCGATGGCGGGCCAGGATTCCGGTTCCTATCGTGCCGTGACGCAGGCGATGGCAGTGGCCGGCGTTACGGCTTCGACGCCGGTGATCTTCACCGGATACTCGCAGGGCGGACTTGTCGCCGCAGGACTGGCGGCATCCGGAGAGTTCGACACACGCGGCCTCTACACCCTCGGGGCCCCGGCGGCACAGGTCGCGGTACCGGCCGGAATTCCGTGGGTGGCGATCGAGCACACCGACGACGTCGTGCCCGCCCTGGGCGGAAGCTGGGCATCCGCCGACCCGGTCCTGGTCAGGCGAGAGCTGTTCGACGGGCGCCCCGTCTCGACGGACGTGATGTTTCCCGCCCACCAGCTCGCCGGCTATCGCGAGACTGCCAGCCTCGTCGACCGGTCCCGAGAGCAGCGGCTGGTCGACGCCCTGTCGAGGTTCGATTCGTTCGCGAGCGGAACAACCCGCGTCGACTCGACGCTCTATCTCGCCTCACGTGGCCAAGCCATGCAGTCCGACGCGGCTACCGCCGATCCCGCCCGACGAGCGGCCGAATGAGGATGCCGATGAGCCAGCTGAGCAGCGCGAGTACCAGGGCGCCGACGACACCCCACCAGAAGCCGTTCACGACGAGGCCGAAGCCGAGAAGACCGGAGATCCAGCTCACGAGGAGCAGCAGGACGCCGTTGACGAGAAGGGCGAGGAGGCCAAGGGTGAGGATGTAGAGGGGAAAGGCCACGATCCGGATGAAGTTGCCGATCACCCCGTTGACGATGCCGAAAATGAGGGCGACGAGGAGATAGGTGAGCACCACCGCCGCGGTATCCCCGGGAGGGAAGGCCACGACGGAGACGCCGGCAACGATGAGCGTGGTCAGCCACAGGGCGACCGCGTTGACGAGGAGGCGCACCAGGAATCTCATGACTCAACTATGCTGCCCGACCGCCGGGCGCGCAATCGCCGGGCGCGCGGCACCCGGGCCTCCCCTCGCCCGGCAAGCCCACGGGCAGAGCCCGGGCCCACTCGGGCTCTGCCCGTAGGCTTACCGGGTGACCACCCCGCCTGCCTCCCCCGTGCGGCTTCGCCCCGAAATCGTAGCGCTCGCCGCCTACCGGCAGGGCAAGCCCGCCGATGCCGATGCCTTCAAACTCTCGGCCAACGAGAATCCGTTCGAACCGATCCCGGAGGTGATCGCCGCGATTGCCGCGAGTGCCGGGGTCAACCGTTACCCGGATGCCTCCGGCATCGAGCTCCGAAGCCGCCTGGCCGATCGGTTCGGCGTGGCTCTCGAAGAGGTGCACCTCGGAGCCGGATCGGTCTCGATCCTCGCCCAGCTCATCCAGGCCGCCGCGGGACCCGGCGATGAGGTGGTCTATGCGTGGCGCTCCTTCGAGGCATACCCGACGCTCGTGGCCGTTGCCGGGGCGATGAGCATCGCCGTTCCGAACGCGGCGGACGGGCGCCACGATCTCGCCGCGATGCTCTCGGCCATCACGGAGCGCACCCGGGTCGTCGTCGTCTGCAGCCCCAACAATCCCACCGGCACGATCGTCACTTCGACCGAATTCTCCGACTTCATGACCGCCGTCCCGGCAAGTGTGTTGGTGATCCTCGACGAGGCGTACGTGGAGTTCGTCACCGACGGCTCGGCGGTGAATGGCATCGAACTGGCCCACCGCTACCCCAATCTGGTCGTGGCGCGCACGTTCTCGAAGGCCTACGGTCTGGCCGGTCTGCGCATCGGCTACGCGGTGGGGCCGGCGCGAATCCTCGATGCAGCGCGCGCGACGGCCATTCCGCTCTCGGTGACCGAAGCGGCCCAGCGTGCGGCGCTCGTCTCGCTCGATCACGAAGACGTGCTGCTCGATCGGGTACGCCGACTCGTGATGCTGCGAGACCAGGTGTGGCGCTCGCTGCTCGACCAGGGCTGGCCGGTGCCGCGACCGCACGGCAACTTCGTCTGGTTGGAGACCGACGGGTCGACGGCGGCCGCCGCGGAGGCGTTCTCCGCGGCCGGAATCGTGGTGCGCCCGCTCGGGGATGACGGCATCCGCGTCTCGATCGGCGAATCGCAGTCTGTGGATAAACTCCTCAAGGCCGCCGCGGAGGTTATGCGTACCCTACGAAGGCCCGCGGCGGGGCCACGTTAGATTAGAACGTCGCCGGAAGGCGGTCGTCGCGTCGAGTGACGTGTGCCCGCCGATGAAATACCCCAAGCCACCCGATCGACGACAGGACTGTGAGGCCACCGTGACCGGATCCGCCCCGATGGTGCAGCTTCTCTCGACCGATGGGACCCTGCGGACGGACGACACGGCGGCCGCGTACCTCCCCTACGTCGAGGCACTTTCCGAGGATGAGCTGCGGCAGTTCTACCGCGACATGGTGATCACCCGCCGCTTCGACCTCGAAGCGACCAACCTCCAGCGGCAGGGACAACTCGCCCTCTGGCCGCCGAGCCACGGCCAGGAGGCCGCCCAGGTCGGATCCGCTCGCGCGGCGAGACCCCAAGACCACCTCTTCCCGTCCTATCGGGAACACTCCGTCGGAATGATCCGCGGCGTCGACCTCCTGGACATCGTGCGCCTCATGCGCGGCGTGACGAACGGTGGCTGGGATCCCGCGGAGTGCGGCAACTTCCACCTATACACGCTCGTGCTCGGGTCGCAGGCCCTGCACGCCACCGGTTACGCCATGGGGATCGCCCTCGACGGGGCAACCGGAACGGGGAACCCGGAGTCCGACCTGGCGGTGATGGCCTACTTCGGCGACGGCGCGACGAGCCAGGGGGATGTGAACGAGGCGCTCGTGTTCGCGGCGAGCTTCAACGCCCCGGCAGTCTTCTTCCTGCAGAACAATCAGTGGGCGATCTCGGTTCCCGTGCGGGTGCAGTCCCGCACCCCGCTCTACCTGCGGGCGGGCGGGTTCGGCATCCCGGGCATTCAAATCGACGGCAACGATGTGCTGGCGAGCTACGCGGTCACCCGCAAGAATCTCGAGGAGGCCCGCTCCGGGCACGGTCCCCGGCTGATCGAAGCCCTCACCTACCGCGTCGGTGCGCACACCACGAGCGACGATCCGACGAAGTATCGACCGGACGCGGAGACCGCCTCCTGGGTGGCGAAGGATCCGATCATCCGCTTCGCCGCCTTCCTCCGCCTTCGCGGGGAAAGCGAGGAGTTCTTCAGCGCTGCGGCCACGGAGGCCGAGGACTTCTCCGCCGATCTCCGCCGGCGGACCCTGGCCCTCACGGTGCCGCAAACCGATCTGATCTTCGACCATGTCTACTCGGAACAGCACCCGGTGATGGATGCCCAAAAGCAGTGGCTTGCCGACTATGAGGCCAGCCTGGGGGGCGCCGCCTGATGGCCGAAGAACTCCCTCTCGCCCGGGCGCTCAATGCGGGGCTTCGCAAAGCACTCGCCGACGATCCCCGAGTCCTGCTGATGGGTGAGGACATCGGTCCACTCGGCGGCGTCTTTCGGGTGACCGAGGGTCTCCAGGCAGAGTTCGGCGAGCGGCGGGTGTTCGACACTCCGCTTGCCGAGTCCGGCATCGTCGGCACGGCGATCGGTCTCGCGATGCGAGGCTATCGACCCGTGTGCGAGATCCAGTTCGACGGATTCATCTTTCCGGCGTTCGATCAGATCACCTCGCAGCTGGCGAAGATGACCAGTCGCCACGAGGGTCGGGTGACCATGCCCGTGGTCATCCGCGTTCCCTACGGCGGCCACATCGGCGCGGTCGAGCATCACCAGGAGAGCCCAGAGGCGTACTTCGCACACACCCCGGGCCTCCGGGTGGTGAGCCCGAGCACCCCGAACGACGGCTACTGGATGATTCAGGAGGCGTGTCGCTCGAACGACCCCGTGCTGTTCTTCGAGCCGAAGAGCCGTTACTGGAACAAGGGGCCGGTCGACTTCGCGGCCAGCCCGTCTCCGCTGCACTCCAGCCGGGTAGTGCGCACCGGCACCGACGTCACCCTCGTCGGTCATGGTGCGATGGTCACTCTGCTGATGCAGGCGGCCGAGCTGGCGGAACGGGAGGGCACGAGCGTCGAGGTCGTCGACCTTCGTTCCCTCTCGCCGATCGACTACCTGCCGATCATCGCCTCGGTGCAGAAGACCGGGCGACTCGTCGTGGCATCCGAGGCGCCCGGTTCGGTGAGTATCTCGTCCGAGATCGCAGCCACCGTCACCGAGCGGGCGTTCTATCACCTCGAGGCGCCCGTGCTGCGGGTCTCGAGTTTCGATGCGCCCTTCCCTCCCGCAAAACTCGAGGCCGTCTATCTCCCGGATGTCGACCGCATCCTCGAGGCCGTCGACCGCGCCCTGGCCTACTAGCCAAAGGACCACTGTGACCAGCTCAGAATTCACTCTCCCGGATGTCGGCGAAGGCCTCACCGAGGCCGAGATCGTGGCATGGAAGGTAAAGCCCGGTGACGTGGTCACGGTGAACCAGGTGTTGGTGGAGATCGAGACCGCGAAGTCGCTGGTGGAGTTGCCGTCACCGTTCGCCGGCACGGTAACGGCGATCCTGGTGGCCGAGGGCCGGACGGTGGATGTCGGCACGCCGATCATCTCCGTCTCCTCCGGTGCGGATGCCGAAGCGCCGACTCCCCAGGGTGCCGACACCGCCGCCGAAACCGCCGCCGACACCGCCGGCAGCATCTCCACGGAAACGGCCGGCGGCGCCGTGCTCGTCGGCTATGGCATCACGGGCCACGTGGCATCCCGCCGCGCCCGCCCGGCGGCCGGAGATGCGCGGCCGCGTGCCACGAACACCGCGTCCGGCATCGCCGCCACCGCGACGGTCCCCCGACCGAGCTCGGTGCCCGCGGCATCCGCTTCCGCGATCATCGCGAAGCCGCCCATCCGCAAACTCGCGAAGGACCTGTCGGTTGATCTCGCGGAGGTGACTCCCAGCGGGCTAGCGGGCGAGATAACCCGCGAGGATGTGGTGCGCCAGGCGTCGCAGGGCACGCTCTTTCGCAACATCGAGACGCCGGCCTGGGGGAGCGACCGGGAGGAGCGCATTCCGGTGAGGGGCGTGCGCAAGGTGGTCGCGAACGCGATGGTCTCGAGCGCGTTCACCGCGCCTCACGTGAGCTTGTTCGTGGACGTCGACGCCACCCGCACCATGGAATTCGTCAAACGCCTGAAGGGCTCCACCGACTTCGCTGGCGTGAAGGTGTCGCCGCTCCTCATCGTGGCGAAGGCGATGATCTGGGCGGTGCGCCGCAATCCCACGGTGAACGCCCAGTGGACCGACAGCGAGATCATCGTCAAGCACTTCGTGAACTTCGGTATCGCCGCGGCCACCCCTCGCGGCCTCATCGTGCCGAACATCAAGGAGGCGCAGGGGCTCTCGTTGCGAGAACTCGCCTCGGCGATCGAGCAGCTCACCATCACCGCCCGCGACGGCAAGACGAGCCCAGCCGACCAGGTCGGCGGCACCATCACGGTCACGAACATCGGTGTCTTCGGCATGGACACCGGCACGCCCATCCTGAACCCCGGCGAGGTCGCGATACTCGCCCTCGGCACGATCAAGCAGAAGCCGTGGGTGGTGGATGGCGAGGTGCGACCGCGCTTCGTCACGACCCTCGGCGCGAGCTTCGACCACCGCATCGTGGACGGGGATGTCGCGAGCCGCTTCCTCGCGGACGTCGCGAGTGTCATCGAAGAGCCGGCCCTGCTGCTCGACTGAGAAGCACGACGCGCGGTCATGCGGCCGAGGGGTGGCTCCCGCCCAGCACCTTCGCGCCTCCCAGTGACACGCGCGGCCGAAAATTCGGCCGCGCGTGTCACCCACGGGCGCGGTGGTGGCGGGCGGGAGCCGGTCCGGGCGATGTCCGTCGTCAGTGAAGGGTCGGCGGGGTGTACTATCGATAACGAATCTCATTACCGTTACCAACCCCACGGAGAAAGTCATGCCGAAGCCCGCCGCCCTCACCGTGCTGCTCGCCGGCGCGGCGGCCGTGATGCTCGCGCTCGCCGGCTGCGCGACGACGGCACCCGCACAGGACGCCGGTCGCATCCCGGTGGTCGCGTCGACGAACGTCTACGGCGACATCGCGAAACAGATCGGTGGCAACCGGGTCTCGGTCACGTCGATCATCTCCAACCCCTCTCAGGACCCGCACTCCTACGAGGCCGATGCCCAGGTGCAGCTCGCGCTATCCAAGGCAGCCGTCGTGATCGAGAACGGCGGCGGCTACGACCCCTTCGTCGGCACCCTGCTGAGCGGGGCGAGCAACTCGACGGCCGCGCTGCTGAACGTGGCGACCATCTCCGGCTACGACAAGAACCCCGCTACCGGCCAGTTCAACGAGCACCTCTGGTACGACTTCCCCACAATGAGAAGGCTCGTCGCCGCGCTCGTCTCGACCTTCAGCACGAAGGATCCTGCCGGTGCGCCCACCTTCGCGGCCAACGCCTCCCGGTTCACGAAGGCCCTCGGTGTGCTGCAGGCGGACGAGGCGAACATCAAGACCGCGTCGGGTGGCACGGGTGTCGCGATCACCGAACCGGTGCCGCTCTACCTCCTCGAGGCCAGCGGGCTGGTCGACAAGACGCCCGAGCGGTTTAGCCGAGCGATCGAGGCCGGCACGGATGTCTCGCCGCTTGTGCTCAAGCAGACGCTTGCACTTTTCAGCGACCATGCCGTGAAACTGCTCGCCTACAACGAGCAGACCAGTGGACCGGAAACGGCGGCGGTGCTGGCCGCCGCGAAGAAGGCCGGTGTGCCCGTCGTGCCGGTGCGGGAGACGCTGCCGGCCGGAAAGACCTATCTCACCTGGATGACCTCCATGCTCGACGAACTGAGGGCGGCGCTGAAATGACCACGCCCCCCGTACTGAGTCTGCGTGGCGCGACCCTCGCCTTCGGCGACCGACAGCTCTGGCACAACCTCAACCTCGAAGTGCGGCCCGGCGAATTCCTCGCCGTGCTCGGCCCGAATGGCACCGGGAAGACCAGCCTGCTGAAGACCATCCTCGGCCAGCAGAAGCTCACTTCCGGCACCATCGAATTCCTCGGCGAGCCGGTGACCCGTGGCAGCCGTCGCATCGGGTACATCCCCCAGCAGAAGCTCCTCGAGCAGGGCACCCCGTTGCGGGCGCGGGACCTCGTGGCATTCGGTGTCAACGGCCACCGCTGGGGGCTGCCGATCTCCTCGCGGGCGGAGCGCCGCCAGGTGGATGAGGTACTCGCCTCTGTCGGAGCCAGCGAGTACGCGAACATGCCGGTCGCCACCCTCTCGGGCGGTGAACAGCAGCGCGTGCGGGTGGGGCAGTCCATCGCCGGAGGCCCGAGCCTGCTGCTCTGTGACGAGCCCCTCATCTCCCTCGACCTTCACCACCAGCGCCAGGTGAGCGAACTCATCGACGCCAAGCGAAAGGCGCTCAACACCGCCGTCGTGTTCGTCACTCACGACGTCAACCCGATTCTCGGCATGGTGGACCGGGTGCTCTATCTCGCCGGCGGACGCTTCCGCATCGGCACGCCGGACGAGGTGCTTCGCAGCGAGGTGCTCTCCTACATGTACGACACTCCGGTCGAGGTCATCCGCAGCCGCGGTCGGATCGTGGTGCTTGGCTCTCCCGAGGGCTATGGCGTGCACGACCACCTCGAACACCACGTGGAGGGGGCAGAACGGTGAACTCCGACCTCTGGAACCAGATCTTCGGCTTCGCCAACTACGGTGAGCTGCTCGTCCTCGTGAAGAATTCGATCATCGCCGGCGCGCTGCTCGGCGTGGTCGGCGGCCTGATCGGTCCGTTCGTCATGACCCGCGATCTCGCCTTCGCTGTGCACGGAATCAGCGAACTGAGCTTCGCCGGGGCATCCGCTGCTCTGCTGTTCGGCGCGAACGTCATCGTCGGGTCGATCGGCGGTTCGATGCTCGCCGCGCTGCTAATCGGCGTGCTCGGTGCGCGGGCACGGGAACGCAACTCGATCATCGCCGTCCTCATGCCCTTCGGGCTGGGCCTCGGCATCCTCCTCCTCGCTCTCTACACGGGTCGCAGCGCCAACAAGTTCGGCCTGCTCACGGGCCAGATCGTGTCGGTGGACAACCCGCAGCTCCTCGTGCTCGTGGTCATCTCGGTCGTGGTGATCGCCGGCCTGGTGGTGGTCTGGCGCCCGCTGAGCTTCGCAAGCGTCGATGCGGATGTCGCGCGGGCGAAGGGGCTGCCGGTCACCGCGATCTCGATCGCCTTCATGATTCTGCTCGGACTCGCCACCGCGGTGTCGATTCAGATCGTGGGAGCACTGCTCGTACTGTCGTTGCTCGTCACGCCCGCCGCTGCGGCGATGCGGGTGACCGCATCCCCGCTGCTCACCCCTCTGCTGAGCGTCGCGTTCGCCGTCACCTCGGTGGTCGGTGGCATCCTCCTCGCGCTAGGAGGCGGGCTGCCGATCAGCCCATACGTCACGACCATCTCCTTTATCATCTACATCGTCTGTCGGGTGATCGGCGCACGCCGCGGCGCCGGCGGAATCAGCGGTCGTGTCGTCCCAGCGTCGCCCGAAGCGATCGCCCGATGACGCCCCCGACCCGCAAACGCAACACCTGGCAGCGCGAGGCCGTGCGAGCCGCCCTCGGCGCCGACGATGGTTTCGTCAGCGCCCAAGGCCTACACGCGACCCTTCGGGAATCCGGCTCCCCGATCGGTCTCGCGACCGTGTACCGCGCGCTCGCCGACCTCGCGAGCGAGGGCGAGGCCGACTCCTTGCAGTCTCCCGAGGGAGAGTGTCTCTACCGCGCCTGCACGACCGGTCAGCACCACCATCACCTCATCTGCCGCAATTGCGGTCTCACGGTGGAGATCGAAGCGGATGCCGTGGAGCGCTGGGCGCAATCGGTCGCCTCAGACCACGGCTTCACCCGACCGAACCATGTCGTCGACGTGTTCGGCTTGTGTGCGAGGTGCTCGCTGGCCGACTGACGGTGGCACAACGGAGCGGTTACGATCGATGGGCACACCACCGAATCCTCTTGGGGGAATCTCATGCCCGCCTGGTCCCGAACCACAGTAGGAACGGCCGTCATCGCCACGGCCATCGCGATGGCGATGAGCGGATGCTCGGCGTCCGGCCCCGCAACCCCCACCGCGGCCCCCTCGGTGTCCGGCCAGACCAAAGCTGCGGCCTGTCTGGTCCTCGAGAAGGCCCTCGCCAGCTCGACGGCGACCCTCGCCACCACCTTCGGCCAGATCGGGACCGACCCGTCGAAGGCCGT
>JANMBI010000168.1:0-2673 GCA_031360325.1 Frigoribacterium sp.
GGCGTCACCGGGTTGATCTACCGCTGCTGGGTGACCTAAACTGGGGTTCCATCAATCGGAGACCGGCCCTGCGGCCGGTCTCATTTGCATTTTCGAGGGAGCACACCGTGTCTACCGAGACCACCGAGACCTGGTTGACCCAGGAGGCGTTCGATCGTCGTACCGCCGAACTCGAGCAGTTGTCGACGATCGGGCGCACCGACATCGCGAAGAAGATCGAGTCGGCGCGCGAGGAGGGCGACCTCAAGGAGAACGGCGGGTATCACGCCGCGAAGGAGGAGCAGGGCAAGATGGAAGCCCGCATCCGGGTGCTGACCGAGCTGCTCCGCCACGCGAAAGTGGGCGAGGCGCCCGAGAGCACCGGCGTAGTGCAGTCGGGCACCGTTGTGACCGCCCGCATCCTCGGCGATGAGAATGTGTTCCTCCTGGGGAGCCGTGAGATCGTGGGCGAAGACAGCCGACTCGACGTCTACAGCGAGGGCAGCCCGCTCGGCACCGCGATTCTCGGGCATTCCGCCGGCGAGACGGTGTCCTACACCGCACCGAACGGACGGGAAGTGAGCGTACAGATCGACAAGGTCGAGACCTACCTGCCGTAGTCCCGACCGCCCGAACGACCGGTCAGAAGTCGACGCGCGGGTCGTAGCCGGCTTCGATGAGGTGACCGAGTACCCGCTGCACGTGCTCCGGGCCTCGGGTTTCGATGCTCAGTTCGATCTCCACGTCGCTGATCAGCGCATTTCGTCCGTGCCGGGTATGCAACACCTCGACGACATTCGCGTTCGCTTCGGAGATGAGTTCGGCGACGCGAGCGAGCTGACCCGGGCGGTCCGGAAGCAGGAGTCGCAGCTTGAGGTAGCGGTCCGAGGCCGCAAGCCCGCGGGAAATCACCCGCTCCATCACCAGCGGATCGATGTTGCCACCGCTGAGGATGGCGATCGTCACGCCGGCGTTCGTCACCTGCCCGGTGAGGATGGCCGCCACCGCAACCGCCCCGGCGGGCTCGACGACGAGCTTGGCGCGTTCGAGCAACACGAGCATCGCCCGGGCGATGTCGTCGTCGGTCACGGTGATGATCTCGTCAACGGCATGGCGGATGATCTCGAAGTTGAGGATTCCCGGCTTGTTGACCGCGATCCCGTCGGCGATCGTCGGCAGAATGGTGATCGCGGTCGGCGCGCCGTTGAGGAGCGAGACCGGATAGGCCGCCGCATTTTCGGCCTGAACGCCGATGATTCGGACGGCACGGCCGTCGAGTGCGAACTTCTGTTTGAGCGCACTGGCCACCCCGGAGATGAGTCCGCCGCCACCGATGGGCACGATGACCGTCCGCAGATCGGGAACCTGGTCGAGCATTTCGAGACCGAGCGTTCCCTGGCCGGCAACGACATCCGGGTGGTCGAAGGGCGGAATGAACACCGCGCCGCTGGTCGCCGCGAAGTCGGCAGCCCGACGGAGGGCTTCGTCGACGGCGTGCCCGCGCAGAATGACTTCTGCTCCGTAGTTGCGGGTGGCCTGAAGCTTCGGCAGGGCAACGCCGACCGGCATGAAGATGGTGGCGGCCGCGCCGAGTTCCCGGGCGGCGAAGGCGACCCCCTGAGCGTGGTTGCCCGCAGAGGCCGCCACGACGCCCCGTGACTTCTCCTCGTCGGTGAGCCGCGAAATGCGATTGTACGCTCCGCGGATCTTGTAGGAACCAGTGCGCTGGAGGTTCTCGCACTTGAGATACACCGGCGAACCGAGCACCTCGCCGAGAAATCGGGAACTCTCCATCGGCGTGATCTCCGCGACGCGCGACACGACCTCGCGTGCCTCTTCGAAGTCGGCGAGCGTCGGTCCCGCGAGAGTCAATTCAGTCATTTTTCTCCGTACGGGTCCCCGGCGACACCCGCACCCCTCCGATCGGCTGCGAATCGTCATTCGTGCGCCAGCGGCCGCTGGCCACAAAGTTGATCATCACGTTGAGCGTCGCCACCACCGGTACGGCGAACAACGCTCCCGGGATGCCGGCGAGGAATCCACCCGCCGCGACCGCGAACACGACAGCGAGGGGATGAACGCGCACGGCGGTGCCCATGATGAATGGCTGGAGCACATGCCCCTCGATCTGTTGCACCAGGATCACCACGCCGAGCATGACGAGGGCGGCAATCGGGTTGAGGTAGACGAGAGCCACGAAGACGGCAAGCACCCCGGTGAACACGGCTCCGACCACGGGAATGAACGAGCCGAGAAACACCGCGATCGCGATGGGAATGACGAGGGGGAAGCCGCCGAAGAACAGACCGACGATCCAGGCTCCCAGTCCGATCCCGACGGCGTCGACGAACGCGACGAAGATCTGGACGCGCACGAAATTGGTGAGGGTGCCCCATCCCGCCCGTCCCGACCCGTCGATCGCCGGTCGGGCATTTTTCGGGAACAGGCGCACCACCCACGCCCAGATTCGCTTGCCGTCGATGAGCATGAACAACGTGGCGAACAGGGTGAGCAACAGTCCGGCCACCAGGTGCCCGGCCGTCGTGCCGAAAGAGACCGCGCCCGAAACCAGAATCCGGCTGTCTTTCTGCAGTGCCGCCCACCCCTGGCCGAGGTACCCGTTGATGTCGGAGGCGGTGAGATGCAGAGGGGAGGCGAGCAGATACTGCCGGAAGTTGTCGTAGGCCGCGATGC
>JANMBI010000177.1:0-38609 GCA_031360325.1 Frigoribacterium sp.
CCGACCCCGCCGCCCGCGGCGTGGACAAGCACTCGCTGAGATTCGTGAGCCCTCGCGACATCCACCACCATGCCCCAGGCGGTCAGCGCCGCGAGCGGCACCCCGGCGGCCTCAACATGGGTGAGTCGAGCCGGTTTACGAGCGATCGAGAGGATCGGCACGCTCACGTATTCGGCGTAGGTGCCCGGCATGCGTGGCACGGGAACCATTCCGAAAACCTCATCTCCCGGCTGGAACACACAGCTCTCGTAGGGGCTCTCGACGACGATCCCGCTGAAGTCCGCACCGAGCACGACCGGAAAGTTCGCAATGACGGAGGCGTTTCCCCGCCCGGCGCGGGTCTTCGCATCGATGGGGTTGACGCCGGCGGCGATGACCTTGACCACCACTTCGGCACCCACCCTGGTGGGCATCGGCAGCCGGGCCGGGGTGAACGCCTCGGGTCCCCCCGTGGCCGCGATCACCATCGCTCGCATCGTGGTCATGCCAACAGTCAAGCCGCCCAATGATTCGCCGGTGTTACAGCGATGTCAACTGGAAGCAAACTATGAGAAGCCCTAGCATTCAATGATGACCGCAGAGCCGCTCCCGCGCCTCCGGTCGCTCGGACCCGTCGGGGCCATACTCGGCTCGGTAATCGTTCTCGTCGCCCTGGTGATCATCTGGGGTGCCCGAGTGGTGCAGGGTCGTGACCTCTATGTGAGCGAACTCGGGGCCGCGGGCCAGCCGACCGCACGGTGGTTCCAGGCCGCGCTCGTGCTCGTGGTCGTCGGCGGGAGTCTGATCGCATACGCCGCTCGGAGCATCCGATCGCGCGTGTCTGTGCTCGCCGCCTGGTCGCCCGCGGTGTCGCTGTGGATCGGCTGCGCGTTCTTCTTCGTCGCTTCACAGGTGACCTGCACCACCGGGTGCCCTCTCCCGGTCGGTGCGAGTTTCACCTGGCAAGACCTGATTCACACCGTCGTGGCGGTGCTCGCCTTTTCGGCGGCATGCTTCGGCATGCTCCAGGTCTCTTTCGCTGTGGGACACCGGTCTCTTGCCCGGCTTTCGCTCGGTGCCGGAGTCGCGGTCGCCGTCATCGCGGGGGCCGGGGGAATACTGTCGCTGGCCCGGTTCGAAGCGGGTTTCGGCAGTCGGCTGGAGCTTGCCGCCACGACGATCGCTCTCGGATGGCTATTCGCACTCGGTATGACGATGGCGCGACGCCCTCGATGATCGGTTAACGCGACCTCGCCTCCGCCACCCGCTCGAGCACCTGGTTGGCGAGCTGAACCAAGACGTGGATCTGGTTCTCGTCCCGATCGATCCACCGACATTCCGGCTCCGCACTGGTCGGCACGAAGTCGTGGTGTTGCTCCCAGACGAGCAGAGTGCGTTCCGCACCGAGGACATACTGCTGCCACCAGACCTGGCGGAGGTACGGGCGCGGGATCGATCGCCAGGTGGACTTGGTGGTCTTGATCTCGGCGAGTTCGAGCCGGCCGGATGCCGCCACGGCGAGTCCGTCGGGGGTGGCGAGGTGCGCGGTCTCTCCGGCCGCGTGAAAGAGGGCGTCGCTGGAAACGATTCCGTAGTGCTGCTCGACCCAGCGGGCGATCTCCGGCTCTCGGGCGCGTCCGTGGTCGGTGTATGCGTTCCCGCCGAAGCCGTTCCCGTTGATCTTGTCGACGGCGACGGCCCGCACGGATGCGGTATTCGACAACCGGGCGACGTCGGTGGCCGTGATGCCGCGACTTCGAGCGCGAAGCCACTCCGCGCGATCCGCCGCGCGGGCGACGATCCGGTCGCGATGATCCGGAGCCGGTTCGTCCCAGAGGGGGAGCATGGGCTGGATGACGGTCACCCGACCATTGTCCCCCCATCCTCGATCGCCGGCGGCAGGAAGACCGGGGTCTGACCGCGTGTTGGGCGGGGCGGACCCGGCCGGGAGAAGGCCCCCTCACGGTCTCCTCCACCGCTGGCTCCGGCGACCGCTCCGGCGCCCGGGGGCACCGCGACGACCGGGCAGAGGTTCAGCAAAGCCATGGATGAAACATAGGCATCTCACAGGCGACTCGCCATAGTAAGAAGAGTGACCACTAATCGCACTACCTCCGCCAACCCAGCCGTCGGTCCGAAGCTCCGCCGCGCGGACGGTTCACCCGTTCGCGTCGTCGTCGTCGATGACGAGGCGGCCCTCAGCGATCTGCTCAGCATGGCGCTGCGGTACGAGGGCTGGGATGTCAAGACGGCAAGTGAGGGACGCAGCGCCATTCAGCTCATCCGCGAGTTCCAACCGGACGTCGTCGTGCTCGACGTCATGCTCCCCGACATCGATGGCCTGCAGGTGCTGAAGCGACTGCGCGACGATGGCCAGGACACCCCGATCCTGTTCCTGACCGCCAAGGATGCGCTCGACGACCGGATCGCGGGACTCACCGCCGGCGGGGACGACTACGTCACGAAGCCGTTCAGTCTCGAAGAGCTCGTGGCACGTCTACGGGGACTCATCCGTCGTTCCTCGATCGTCGTCGCCGACTCGGCCGACCCGCTGCTTCGGGTCGGCGATCTGGTGCTCGACGAAGAGAGCTACGAGGTGCGTCGCGAGGGAAGGATCATCGAGCTCACCGCCACCGAGTTCGAACTGCTTCGCTTTCTCATGCGCAATCCGCGTCGAGTGATGAGCAAGGCGCAGATTCTCGACCGGGTCTGGAGCTACGATTTCGGCGGACGCTCCAGCATCGTCGAGATCTACATCTCCTATCTCCGCAAGAAGATCGATGCCGGCGCGAGTCCGATGATCCACACCGTGCGCGGGGTCGGCTATCTGATCAAGTCCACGGGATGACCGCCACCCCGGATCGGGCGCCCTGGTCGCTTCGCCGCCGCCTGGTCCTCGCCGTCGTGGCACTCCTCGCCACGGTCGCGATCGTGATCGGCTCGATCAGCGTGCTCGCCCTCCAGGGATTCCTGATGGGGCGCCTCGACGGTCAACTGCGCGAGGCGACCGGTCGTTCCCAGAACGGACTAGGTCCTCCGGGCGCCGGCCCCGACAATTCTGCCCCCAGTAGTTTCTCGCCGGAACGATTGAGCCTGACCTTCAACCGGCAGGCGCCGGGCACGGTCATCGCCGTGGTCTATCCCACGGGGATCGTCGCCTTCGCGAAGGATCGAAGCGGTACCCCGCGGAAGCTCTCCGTCGCGCAGGGTGCGGCACTCGCGACCGTGCGATCGACTCGCGCTCCGACGAACGTCGATCTGGCGGGAGTTCTCGGCAGCTACCGCGCCGTCGCCGTCGACTACGTGGCCGTCGACGCGACCGGCCACACCCAGGCGGTGCGCGTCATCACGGCGCTCCCCCTCCATGAGGTGGTGGGCATCCTGGTACAGCTCAGCCTGACCATCGCCATCGTCACCGCGGTCGGCATCATCGTTGCGGCTCTCCTGGCTCTCTGGATCGTTCGCGTCGCCCTCCGCCCCCTCGAACGGGTGGTGTCCACGGCGACCCGGGTCGCCGTCCTTCCGCTCGACCGCGGCGAGGTGGCTCTGGGAGTTCGGGTTCCCGACGGCGACGCCGACCCGCGCACGGAGGTCGGGCAGGTGGGTGCCGCCATCAACCGCATGCTCGGGCACGTGGCATCCGCCCTCACCGCCCGCCAGGCGAGCGAGCGAAAGGTGCGCCAGTTCGTGGCGGATGCGAGCCATGAGCTCCGCACCCCGCTCGCGTCGATCCGGGGCTATGCCGAACTCACCAGGCGTGGCAGTCACGAACTGCCCGACGACGTGGTGCACTCGCTTGCTCGGGTGGAGTCGGAGGCCACGCGAATGACTTCGCTCGTCGAGGACCTCCTCCTCCTCGCTCGCCTCGACGAAGGACGTGATCTCGAGAGCGCCCCGGTCGACCTCTCGCGACTGCTGATCGATGCGGTGAGCGACGCACACGCCGCCGGACCTGAGCACGAATGGTCGCTCGACCTGCCCGAGGTTCCAGTCATGATCGATGGCGACGACGCACGCCTTCACCAGGTGGTCACGAATCTGCTCGCCAATGCTCGCGTGCACACCCCGCCCGGCACCGCTGTCGTGACCACGGTTGCGATCGACGGGGCGACGGCGGTGGTGACGGTGACGGATGACGGACCCGGCATCCCCGCTGACCTCCAGCCGGTGCTGTTCGAGCGCTTCGCCCGCGGTGACGGCTCCCGTTCGCGCGCGGCCGGGAGCACCGGGCTCGGTCTCGCGATCGTCGCCGCAGTGGTCGAGGGCCATGGCGGCACGGTCACCCTGCAGAGCGAACCCGGCCGCACCCGGTTTCGGGTCACGTTGCGGGTGATGGACGAGACGCGATCAGATGTCGCGGATTCGAGCGACGACGGCACCGCGTTCGACCTTCCCCTCGAGAGGGAGGCCGTCGCGCCCTGAGCGCGCCACTGCTTCGAGAAACGCCCGGAGGATGCCAGACTGGATTTCCGGCGACCGGTAAGGAAAACGACGTGAGAATTGCTGTCACAGGAGCAAGCGGAAAGCTCGGGCGAGCGGTCACCCGGCGCCTTCGCGATTCGGGGAACGATGTGCACGCCCTCGACATCGTGGGAGAGCGTGGGCCCGGTTTCACCCTGGTCGACTTCACCGACTACGGGCAGACCGTTGACGCCCTCTTCGGCATCAACGACCGTCATGACGGGCTCGATGCCGTGGTGCATCTCGCGGCGGCTCCCGCCGGGGGCATCCTGCCCGATTCGCAGACCTTCCACAACAACATGTCGGCGACGTTCAACGTCTTTCAGGGCGCGCGTCGGGCAGGGATCTCGACGATCGTGTACGCCTCGAGTGAGACGGTGCTCGGTATCCCGTTCGAGACGCCGCCGCCGTATCTTCCGGTCGATGAGGAGTACGACACCCGCCCCGAGAGCATCTACTCGCTGACCAAACACCTCGAAGAGCAGCTCGCGCAGAAGCTCGTGCGCTGGGATCCGCGCCTGAGCATCACCGGGTTGCGGTTCTCCAACGTGATGGACGTCGCCGATTACGCTGCGTTCCCCTCGTTCGATGCGGACGCGGGCATCCGGAAGTGGAATCTCTGGGGGTATATCGACGCGCGGGATGGCGCGCAGTCCGTCGAGCGTGCTCTCGCTCTGGCGAAGCCGGGTTTCGAGGCGTACATCATCGCTGCGTCTGACACGGTGATGTCCCGCTCGAGTGCGAGTCTGGCGGCGGAGGTCTTCCCCACGACCCGGGTCACCCGGGAACTCGGGGAACACGAGACCCTGCTCTCGATCGACAAGGCACGGCAGGTGCTCGGCTTCGAACCCGAGCATTCCTGGCGTGACCATGTTTAGGCGATCACTCGCCGTCGCTCTCCTTGCGATAGTTACCCTCGTCGCGACCCCCACGGGGGCGAATGCCCTCGAGGAACCGCGGGTACCGGAACGCGTTGCGACCTACTTCGCCACCGGTCTCGTGCCACGACTGATCGATCTGTTCGGGTCTGCTCCGGGCGGGAAGGCGCCCTTCGACGCCGCGACCAAAATCGGCAACATCCATCGCGTGCTCTCGTGGACCGCGGCGTATCTGGCCGGCTCGAAATCGGGCGAACCGACGCAGCTGACGAACACCTGGATAGCGCCCGTCTCGACGGCTGACGGCCGTGTCGCCGGTCTCGCGACGGTGTGGATCAATCCCGCGAACGATCTGCCGGAGCTTGCCGACTTCGCCCCCGGGGCGTCACTCGTGACCGCGCTAGCCGCCGCGCCGACCGGCACACTCCTGATTCGGGATGACCCTCACGCGGCGTGGTTCGCCACCGACGGAACGACGCTCACCCCGCTGGTGAGCGGCACTTCGGGTGTCTCGGCACCCACCACCCCGTCGGCTTACCAGCACCGATTCTCGTTTTCCCCCCCCGGGGCGGTCGTTCCGGCGCCAAACCCCGGGGTGTTCATCGCCGGGGGGCTGCTCGGGATCGTCGGGGTGCTCCTCGCCATCTTCGTGCTCCTTCCCGACCGCCGCCGACGTGCCCGCATCGCCCTCGCATCAGAGGCCGACTCCACCGTCGCGCCGCGCACTCATCCGGCGGAGGATCCGGCCCGCGTGGTGACGGGCGACACAGCCACGCGTTCGCGTCCCGCTGCGACGCCGGTGCCCAATAACCGGGATCGTCCGCCGGCAGCGAAGGTGGCGGCAGCGAAGGCGAAGTCGACGGTGCATGATTCACCTACGGCGTCCCAAGCGGATTGACCCGCCCGCCGTGCGCCGCAGTGCCCGGCCGACGGCCAACATCTCGTTGGCCTTCATGAAATGAGGCACCCGCCGCGCAGCGCGAGCGCCGGAGAACCGTCTCGTCGCGGATTTGCGACCGGATGCCGCATCCCGTACTCTGAACGAAGCCAAAGACCGCCGGTTATCGGTGTGCCGTGATTCAGCAATGAAGAACGGCCCCGATCGAAGGTTCGCCGAGGCCCCTCATCGGGTCGGACGAAAACCTGCGCAGGTGTATTGAGAATTCCCTCCAGGATTTGCTCCGTGCGCGTGCGCCGGAGCTTTTTTCGTTAAGTGAACTCGGCGGTCGCGGCGCAGGAAACTCCGCACCATCAATCCACCAAGGAGCCACATGGCGAACAAGGAAGCATCGGTCGCCGAGCTCACGGACAAATTCCGTGACTCGACCGCCGTTCTGCTCACCGAGTACCGCGGGCTCACTGTCGCGCAGCTGAAGACGCTGCGCACAAACCTCAGTGAGAACGCCACGTACGCCGTGGTGAAGAACACGCTGACCAAGATCGCGGCCAACAATGCGGGGATCTCGTCGTTCGACGACGACCTCGTCGGTCCGTCCGCAATCGCATTCGTACACGGTGACCCGGTCACCGTCGCGAAGGGTCTCCGCGACTTTGCCAAGGCAAACCCGCTGCTGATCATCAAGGGTGGTTACTTCGACGGTAACCCCCTGACCGCGGAAGAGGTCATCAAGCTCGCCGACCTCGAAACCCGAGAGGTGCTGCTCGGCAAACTTGCCGGCGCCTTCAAGGCCTCGTTGTTCGGCGCTGCGTATCTGTTCAATGCACCGCTCGCGAAGGCCGTCCGCACTGTCGACGCGCTGCGCGAGAAGCAGGATTCCGCCTCCTAATCCCGTCACGGGTCACGGTAGCGCGGTCAACATCACACGAAAATTAGGAGAAAACTCATGGCAAAGCTGTCAAGCGACGACCTGATCGCCGCATTCAAGGAACTCACCCTCATCGAGCTCAGCGACTTCGTCAAGAAGTTCGAGGAGGTCTTCGAGGTAACCGCGGCGGCTCCCGTCGCCGCTGCGGCAGTCGGCGGACCGGCCGCTCCGGTCGAGGAGGTCGAGGAGAAGGATTCCTTCGACGTCGTTCTCGAGTCCATCGGCGACAAGAAGATCCAGGTCATCAAGGAGGTCCGTGCCCTCACGAGCCTCGGCCTCGGCGAGGCCAAGGCCGTTGTCGACAATGCTCCCGGCGTCGTGCTCGAGGGTGTCAACAAGGAGACCGCCGAGAAGGCGAAGGCCCAGCTCGAAGAAGCCGGCGCCACCGTCGTCCTGAAGTAGTAGCGGCCCTCCGGGGCCACATGAGAAGAACGACCATCAACCGATAGCGGATGCCTCTGAGCTGGCCCCGCGGTCGGAGGGCGTCGTCCCGTTTCGGGGCGACGCCCTCCTTGGGTTAAGGCCTCGGTTGGTGCCGGCCCGCCAGCACCGGCCGCGAGTGCCGGGCCGCACCAGCCGCGAGTGCCGGGTCGCCAGCACCGGCCGCGAGTGCCGGCCCGCGAGTGCCGGGCCGCCCGGCCGCCCCCTCTCGGGCGCGGCGAGGCGAGATCCAGACGCGTCGAACCCCGTCTCCCGATGGCAGGGAACCGGTCGCCCAACGGCTTCGTGCCGTAGGCGGCCAATGGGGTGGCCCGCCCCGAGAGCGGACATGGTAAACGGTTGCGCTTGCCGGGGTTGTCCACCATAATGAGGACACGTGCTTCCCATATGATCACGGTGATTCACGCGTATCCCGCGTCATGGTGTACCCCGATATATCGTTGGTCTAGACGGTCTTACCCTCTGGCTAGCCCATAGATCCGTCGGCGTCATGCTGCTGTGGCGCAGTTTGCGGAGAATGTCTCACAGCAGGTTTTCCACGATCGCGAATGATGGGTGCCCTCGGGTTCGACGGCACCCATCTCGTGCCCGGATCTGCGACTCAGCTGGCTCGTGGCGGAGCGGTCGTACTTCTTCGCACGATGAAGTCCACCGGCATCGTGATTCGCTCGTTGTCGAGCTGGCTGCCCTCGGGAGAGAGACGATCCATGATCAGCCTTACCGCGCGTTCGCCCTGAGTCGTCGGATGCTGCTCGAGAGTCGTGAGCCCGAACATGTCAGCGAGGACATGGCCGTCGATCCCCACGACGGACAGTTGGGACGGAACGTCTATTCCCAGTTCATGAGCCGCGAGGATCACGCCGATCGCGATCTCATCGCAGCCGGCGACGATCGCCGTCGGTCGGTGCGAGGGGTCCGACAGCACGGCAAGCCCTCCGGCATAGCCGCCCGGGATCGAGTAGGCAACTGCCCGGAAGTCATGCGAGTGGGAGAGGCCGGTTGCAGCGAGGGCATCGCGGACACCGGCGAGTCGCCGGGCGTGGACGGCGAAGTCCATCTGCTCGTGCTGGTCGCCGCCGAGGTGCATGATGCGCGTGTGGCCGAGGCTCACGAGATGCTCGGTGAGAAACCGCGAAGCAGAAGCGTCGTCGATACTCAGCGTCGAGATCGCCGGTACGTCGCCCCCGATTCCGACGATGGGTTTGCCGAGCGAGTTGAGGGAGCGCACCTCGTGGGCGCTGAGCGAGATGCCGACGGCGATGACGGCATCGACGCGCTTGCGCGCGAGAAAGTAGTCGAAGATCCGCTGGCGCCGTTCGGCGTCATCGTGAAGTCGATAGAGAGTGAGGTCGTATTCGGCCGTGATCAGAGCACTCTCGATTCCTTCGAGAACCTCGGCGAAGAACCAGCGATTGACAAAGGGGATGACGACGCCCACGTTGCGTGTCAGACCGGTTGCAAGGCTCGACGCGATCGACGATGGCACGTAGCCGATCTCGGACGCCGCTCTTTCCACTCGCGACCGCGTTTCACGCGAAACATAACCGTGGCCGCTGAGCGCGCGCGACGCGGTGGACTTCGACACCCCGGCGAGGCGAGCGACATCAGCTATTGCGCTCACGGGGACCTCAGATTCGACAGCGTTGACGAGCGATGGCTCATCCTATGCGGCGAATGAGCCGTGTGGGAAACGCGCCACAATTCGAGGGCGATGCCCCGACGAGCGCAGTCATCCGCTCTCCTGCGGATTTCGCGCCGTGACGAAAACGTTAGCGAAATCAGTGCAACAAGCGCTTGCATTCAATTCCCACGGCCCGTAGTTTGTCCAATGGAACCGGTTCCCGACTGCGCGCGTCCATCCGTCGAAGCAGTCGCAGGTCCCGTCCACCCGTACGTCCCATCCCAACCCTCAACGAGGAGGAGTCACATGAGTTCCACCCCGCTCCGCAGCACCCCCGAGCGTTCGAAGCTGGCGCGCCGAATCATCGCACCAATCGTCTTTTTCACCATAACGGGACTGGTCCTCGCGGGGTGTTCCTCTGCCGGAGGGGGAGCCGCTCCCTCTGCCAAAGGGCCGGGCAACGCTGGCAAGGCCGACGGCGTGGTGACCATCTACGGCACCATCGCCGACACCGAGGCCACCCTCCTGCAGCAATCCTGGGCCGACTGGGAGAAGAAGAACAAGATCACCATCAAGTACGAATCCAGCAAGGAGTTCGAGACGCAGATCAGCATCCGGGCCCAGGGTGGAAACGCCCCGGACCTCGCGATCTTCCCGCAGCCTGGCCTCCTTTCCGACCTCGCCTCACGAAACTTCATCCAACCAGCCCCGGCCGGTGTCGCCGCCAACGTGAAGAAGTACTGGTCGAAGGACTGGGCGTCCTACGCCACCTCCGGAGGCACCCTCTACGGGGCGCCGCTCATGGCGAGCGTCAAGGGCTTCGTCTGGTACTCGCCGAAGAAGTTCACCCAGTGGGGCGTCTCGGTGCCGAAGACCTGGGACGAGCTTCTCGCCCTGACCAAGACCATCCAGGAGAAGACCGGAACCGCGCCCTGGTGCGCTGGATTTGGCTCGGATGCCGCCACCGGCTGGCCGGGAACGGACTGGGTGGAAGACCTCGTGCTTCGCCAGGCCGGACCGGCAACCTACGACAAGTGGGTCAGCCACAAGATCCCGTTCACCGATCCTGCGATCGCCAAAGCGTTCGATTCGGTTGGCCAGATCCTCAAGAACCCGAAGTACGTGAACGCGGGCTACGGCGACGTCAAGACGATCAACTCCACTCCCTTCGGTGACGTCGCCCGCGTCGTCGGGAACGGCACCTGCGCCATGACCCACCAGGCGTCATTCTTCGATGGCTTCCTCAGCGACCCGAAGAACGGCAACGCGAAGGTCGGTCCGGACGGAGATGTCTGGGCCTTCCTGACCCCGCCGATCGACGCCAACGCCGGCCAGGCTGTCACGGGTGGTGGCGAGGTCGTCGCAGCGTTCTCGAACGACGCCGACACCGTCAAGGTGCAGGAGTACCTCTCCAGCCCCGAATGGGCGAACAGCCGTGTCAAGCTCGGTGGAGTCATCAGCGCCAACAACGGGCTCGACCCGGCGAACGCGTCCAGCCCGATCCTCCAGCAGGCCATCAAGATCCTGCAGGACCCCAAGACCACCTTCCGCTTCGACGGCTCGGACCTGATGCCGGGTGTCGTTGGGGCCGGGTCCTTCTGGACCGGAATGGTGGACTGGATCAACGGGAAGTCGACGGCCGATGTGTTGAAGACCATCGACGCATCGTGGCCCGCCAAGTAGAACCGCCCGTCAGGTAACAGTTCAGCGAGGGAGGCCGGCAGAGAAAAATTCTCTGCCGGCCTTTCCGCACCCGACGCAGTCATTGCTACGGTGTGTTGAGCGGATGAGAATCCGGTCCGCCTGCCTCTGAGTCCACCGTCGCACTCGAAAGGACACCAATGTCAGATTTTCTGGCCTGGATCGCAACGCTCCCCGCGCTCGCCCAGATACCCCTCGTCATTCTCGCCTTCCTTATCGTCGTCGGCCTCGTCATCTTCTTCGTCGAAATCGCACCGCGCTCCGGTCGCCGCTACACGATCATCCGGGCGGTTGCCTGTGTCGCCACTCCGGCAATCCTGTTCCTCGCTCTCGGATCGATCCCCATCGCGGCGGCGGTCGCCGCAGTACTCGGAGGCCTGTTCTTCATCCTGGACTACCGGGCCAAGTCCGGAGCCGGCTACCTCTTCCAACTCGTCGGATTTTTGAGTCCTGCCGTCTTCCTGCTTGGCATCGGGCTCATCTACCCCACCATCAGCACCGCGATCGCCGCCTTCCTCAACAGTCGCGGGACCCGGTTCATCGGACTCGAGAACTTCCAGTGGATCTTCACGCAGCCCATGGGTATCCGAGTGGTGATCAACACGATCATCTGGGTGCTCATCGTCCCCGCGTTCTCGACGGCCTTCGGACTGGCCTATGCGGTCTTCATCGACAAGTCGCGGGGTGAGAAGTTCTTCAAGATTCTGGTGTTCATGCCGATGGCGATCTCGTTCGTCGGGGCCAGCATCATCTGGCGCTTCGTCTACACCTCTCGTCCGGTCAACCAGGAGCAGATCGGCCTTCTCAACCAGATCGTGAAGTCCTTCGGCGGGCAGCCGGTCGAATTCCTGCAGAACTCGCCCTGGAACACCTTCTTCCTGATCGTGGTGCTGGTCTGGATCCAGACCGGATTCGCGATGGTCGTCCTGTCGGCAGCGATCAAGGGAGTGCCGGCCGAGCAGCTCGAGGCAGCGGAGCTCGACGGCACGAACGCCTGGCAGCGATTCGTCAACGTGACGGTGCCGGGCATCCGCTCGTCCCTGATCGTGGTGCTGACCACCATCTCGATCGCGTCGCTGAAGGTATTCGACATCGTTCGCACCATGACAGCCGGCGCCAACGACACCAGCGTCATCGCGAACGAGATGTACACCCAATGGAAGGGCTTCGAAAACGGTCGATCGGCGGCATTCGCCCTCGTACTGTTTGTGCTCGTGCTCCCCATCGTCATTTACAACGCACGGCAGATCAAGAAGCAGAGGGAGATCCGATGAGCGCCATCACCCCGATTGACCTACCTCTCGACCCGGGCACCAAGCGCCAACTCGCCACCGGTGAACGGGCCGGCGAGCGGACGTTCACCAAGCGCACCAAGCGGCGGCTCACCTCCCGCGGCGCCACAATAGCGGCCCTGGTGATCGCTGTCTTGTGGACTACACCCACCTTCGGGCTCTTCATCTCGTCGATCCGCCCGGCGAAGGAGATCCTCCGCAACGGGTGGTGGACCCTGTTCCAAAACCCCGGGTTCACCCTCGACAACTACACTCAGGTGCTCAATGCCGGCAACAGCCAACTCAACCTGGCCGGCGCGTTCATCAACTCGATCGCGATAACCCTTCCGGCCACCATCTTTCCGCTGGTTATCGCGAGCCTCGCTGCCTACGGCTTCGCCTGGATTGATTTCAGGGGCAAGAACTGGATGTTCATCGGGGTGTTCGCCCTGCAGATCGTGCCCCTCCAGATGGCACTGGTGCCCCTGCTCAGCCTGTTCTCCCGCGGCCTCAGCATCGGTGGCACGCAGATCTTCCCCGGGCTGAACGCGAGTGGCTCGTATTCCCAGGTCTGGATCGCGCACACGATCTTCGCGCTGCCCCTGGCGATCTTCCTTCTCCACAACTTCATCGCGGAAATCCCGCGGGAACTAATCGAGGCGGCGAGAGTGGACGGCGCGGGCCACGGCCAGATCTTCTTCCGCATCGTCCTACCGCTGACCTTTCCGGCCATCGCCTCGTTCGCGATCTTCCAATTCCTCTGGGTCTGGAACGATCTGCTCGTCGCGCTCGTCTTCGCCGACGGGAGCGTCGCACCGATGACGAAGCTGCTCGCCGAGATCAGTGGCAGCCGCGGGCAGGACTGGAACCTGCTCACCGCGGGGGCATTCATCTCGATCCTGGTGCCACTCATCGTGTTCTTCGCGCTGCAGCGGTTCTTCGTGCGGGGCCTTCTCGCGGGGAGCACGAAGGGCTAGCCGGACCGGGCAGATCCCCGTCGTCCCGCCCGACCGAAGGGGTTCCGCCGTGCGCGAATCCGTACCCGGGTGTCCTCGGCGGTGCGTATGGTGAACGAGTGAGCGGAATGCACGGCGGACGCAGCCCGGTGGGGCAGTTTGGCAAGCCGCGCGCGCGCATCAGCGGTTCCGATCCCGAAGCCCAACGAGCGGAGAATGCGGGTGCTCCGCGCATCCCCGATCTCCTTCCCCGGATCAGGCAGCTCTTCGCCCCGCATCGGCGGGCGCTCGCCGTCACCGCGACCCTCGTCATACTGAGCGCCGGGCTCACCGTATTGCCACCGCTGCTCACCAAGCAGGCGTTCGATCTCGGGCTGTTTCCGAGTTCCGGCCGGCCGAACTTTCCTCTTCTGCTGCAGATCGTCGCTCTGATGGTCGTCATCTACGTCGCGTCCGCGGGGCTCGGGGTGTGGCAGACCTTGCTCACCGCCACGGTCGGCAACCGCGTGATGGGCGCGTTGCGCGTGCGGCTGTTCAGCCACCTGCAGAAGATGGAACTCGCCTTCTTCACCCGCACCAAGACGGGAGTCATCCAGTCTCGGCTCCAGAACGATGTCGGGGGAGTCGCCAGCGTCCTCACCAACACCGTGGCGAGCGTGCTCGGCAACACCGTCACCGTCGCCGCGGCCTTCGTTTCGATGCTGGTGCTCTCGTGGCAACTCACGATCGTGGCCGTGATACTCATGCCGGTGCTCGTCATCGCGCAGCGCCGCGTGGGGCGGGTGCGCGCGAAGATCGCCACCAAGACCCAGGAGTCGCTCAGTGACATGACCGCGATCACCCAGGAGACCCTGTCTGTCTCGGGGATCCTGCTCGCCAAGAGCTTCAATCAGCAGACCGCCGAGGTCGGTCGCTACAGCGACGAGAACGACAACCAGGTGCGGTTGCAGGTGCGCGAGCAGATGAGCGGCCAGTGGTTCTTCGCGATGGTGCAGATCTTCCTCGCCATCATCCCGGCGGTCATATACATCTGCGCAGCGTGGCTCATGTTCCAGAGCGTCGCCGTGACGGCGGGAACCATCGTCGCCTTCACCACGGTGCAGGCCCGACTCATGTGGCCGCTGCTCGGGCTCATGCGCGTCGCACTCGACCTGCAGACGTCTCAGGCGCTGTTCGCTCGGATCTTCGAGTATCTCGATCTTCATCCGGCGATTTCGGATGCGCCGAATGCGCACCCGGTAGACGCTCGTCGGGTCGGGCGAGTCGAGTTCGATGATGTGGTCTTCTCCTACCCCGACTCCGGAGAGGGCATGCCCCCCACCCTCAGGGGAGTCTCATTCACGATCGAGCCGGGGCAGTTCGTGGCTTTCGTTGGACCGTCCGGTGCGGGCAAGACCACCATTTCCTATCTCATCCCGCGCTTCCACGATGTTTCGCAGGGACGGATCCTGTTCGCCGGGGATGACCTGCGGGGGCTCGAACAGGATTCGCTGGTGTCCAACATCGGCATCGTGAGCCAGGAGACCTATCTCTTTCACGCCACGATTGCGGAGAACCTGCGCTACGCCAAACCGGCAGCGACGCACGATGAGTTGGTCGTTGCGGCACGCGCGGCGAACATCCACGACACCATCGTGTCGTTCCCGGCCGGGTACGACACCCTCGTGGGCGAACGCGGGTATCGGCTGAGCGGCGGCGAGAAGCAGCGCATCGCGATCGCCCGGGTTCTGTTGAAAGATCCGCGAGTGCTGATCCTCGACGAGGCGACGAGCGCCCTCGACTCCCACTCCGAGCGAATCGTGCAGGACGCCCTCGACACCGCCTCGGCCGGCCGCACCACCATCGCGATCGCCCACCGGCTGTCGACGATAGTCTCGGCAGATGTGATCTTCGTGGTCGAACACGGTCGAATCGTCGAACGCGGCACCCACGTCGAGTTGTCGGCGGCGGACGGGGTCTACGCTCGCCTATACGCCCAACAGGTCCGACAACTCTGAGACGGCCGTCGCCGGGGTCCGCTGATAGATTGGCGGCACTATGAAGTTCGCCAGCAGCGTGATCGATCTCGTGGGTAACACCCCCCTCGTAAAGCTCAACCGAGTGACGGAGGGCATCGCCGCGACCGTGCTGGTGAAGGTGGAATACCTCAACCCCGGTGGCTCGTCGAAGGACCGCATCGCCACCCGTATCATCGATGCGGCGGAGCGGGACGGACTGTTGAAGCCGGGGGGTACCATCGTCGAGCCGACCTCCGGCAACACCGGGATCGGGCTCGCCCTGGTGGCACAACAGCGCGGCTACCGGTGTGTCTTCGTGCTGCCCGACAAGGTGGGGGAGGAGAAGCGCAACGTGTTGCTGGCGTACGGCGCCGAGATCGTCGTCACCCCGACCGCGGTCACCCCCGACAGCCCCGAGTCCTACTATTCGGTATCGGATCGACTCGCCCGGGAGATTCCCGGCGCCTTCAAGCCCAATCAGTACGCGAACCCCAATGGGCCGTTGAGCCACTACGAGACCACCGGGCCGGAGATCTGGCGGGACACCGACGGTCTCATCACCCACTTCGTCGCCGGTGTCGGCACCGGTGGCACGATCAGCGGGGTCGGCAAGTACCTCAAGGAGGTCTCTCACGGGGCGGTCGAGATCATCGGCGCCGACCCCGAAGGGTCCGTGTACTCCGGCGGCACCGGCCGGCCATATCTCGTCGAGGGCGTGGGGGAGGACTTCTGGCCGGAGGCCTACGACGATACCGTCGTCGACGAGATCATCGCCTCCTCCGATGCGGAATCCTTCGAGATGACGCGTCGTCTCGCCCGCGAGGAGGGACTTCTCGTCGGCGGATCGAGCGGCATGGCCGTGGCATCGGCCCTCAAGCGCGCTCGCGGCCTCCCGGCCGAGGCGATCATGGTCGTCCTTCTTCCCGATGGCGGTCGCGGCTACCTCAACAAGGTCTTCAGCGAAAAGTGGATGCAGTCCTACGGCTTCACGCAGGTCTCGGACGAGAAGACGGTCGCCGATGTCGTCGGTCACAAGACCGGCTCGTTGCCCGCCCTCGTGCACGTGCACCCCTCGGACACGGTGCGCGACGCCATCCAAATCATGACCAAGTACGGCGTCTCGCAGCTCCCGGTGCTCTCGGCCGAGCCACCGGTGGTGATCGGTGAAGTGGTCGGGGCGATCGAAGAGAGGACCCTGCTCGAGCAGGTGTTCAGCGGCGAGGCGAGCATGACGGATCCGGTCGGGAAATTCATCGGGGCTCCCCTCAGCCTGATCGGCGTGCACGAAGCGGTGAGCGGCGCGCGCGCCGCTCTCGGCAAAGCGGACGCCCTCCTTGTGACCGAAGACGGCAAGCCTGTCGCCGTCGTCACCCGCCACGACCTCCTCACCTTCCTGTCCGACTGACCTCTGCCGAGAAAGAACACCGTGACCGATTTCTCCACCCGCGCCATCCACGCCGGCCAGGCCTTCGACCCGCGGACAGGGGCGGTGATCCCCCCGATCTACCAGACCTCGACCTTCGTGCAAGACGGCATCGGCGGATTGCGCGGAGGCTACGAATACGGCCGAAGCGCGAACCCGACCCGCGACTCGCTGCAGACCCTGATCGCCGAGCTCGAAGGTGCCAAGCACGGCTTCAGCTTCGCGTCCGGGCTCGCCGGTGAGGACACTCTGCTTCGGTCGATCCTGAAGCCCGGCGACCAGGTGATCATGGGCAACGACGTATACGGCGGCACTCACCGGCTCGTCAACCGCGTATTCGTGCCCTGGGGCATCCAGCTCGACACGGTCGAGATGACGGATCTCGATGCCGTGCGCGCGTCGATCCGCCCGAACACGAAGGTGCTCTGGGTCGAGACGCCGAGCAATCCGCTCATGAAGATCAGCGACATCACCGCGCTCGTGGAGATCGGCCACGCGGCGGGAGTCCTCGTGGTCGTCGATAACACCTTCGCCTCTCCCTACCTTCAGAACCCCCTCGCCCTCGGCGCCGATGTCGTCACGCATTCGACCACCAAGTATTTGGGCGGGCACTCCGACGTGCTCGGCGGGGCGGTGGTGCTGAACGACGATGAACTCGCGGAGAATCTCGGGTTCCTGCAGTTCGCCGTCGGTCCGGTTTCGGGGCCGATGGACTCCTGGCTCACCGTGCGGGGGATCAAGACCCTGGCCGTGCGCATGGAGCGGCACTGCGCGAACGCTCAGGCGATCGCGGAGGCACTGGCGGGGCATCCGGCGATCGAGCGGGTCAACTACCCCGGCCTCGCCGACCACCCCGGCCACGCCCTCGCGGCGCGCCAGATGCGCGGATTCGGCGGGATGCTCTCCGTTCAACTCGCGGCGGGGGCGGTCGCAGCACGGGCCTTCGCGGAGTCGACGGAGCTGTTCCAACTCGCCGAATCGCTCGGCGGCGTGGAGTCGCTCATCGGGTATCCGACCGAGATGACGCACGCGTCGGTGCGCGGCACCGCTCTCGCCGTGCCGGAGAACCTTGTGCGGCTCTCGGTGGGCATCGAGGGTGTCGACGACCTGGTCGCGGACGTGCTCGCCGCCCTGGACCGCGCGAGCGCCTGACTGGCGCGCGCTATCACCCGGGACAGTCGACCATGACCCGACTCGTCGACCTGAGCCACACCATCCGCGCCGGACTGGTCACCTACCCGGGGCTCCCGGCCCCGGAGATCCGTCCATTCCTCACCCGCGAGGACTCGGCGGCACGATATGCCGAGGGCACCCGGTTCGCGATGGATGTCATCACGATGATCGGCAACACCGGCACCTACCTCGATAGCCCGTTCCATCGCTTCGAGGGCGGAGCGGACCTGTCCGGGCTCGCTCTCGAGACCCTCGTCGACCAGCCAGCCGAAGTATTCCATTTGCGGGATGTATCGGCGAGAGGCATCGCGGCGGACGTCTTCGCCGGCCGTGATCTCAGACGGAAGGCGGTTCTCCTCGACACCGGCTGGAGTCGGTTGTTCGGCACCCCCGAGTATGCGACCGGTGCTCCGTTCCTCACCGAGGCCGGCGCGAAATACCTTGTCGATCAGGGGGTCACCCTCGTCGGAATCGACTCGCTGAACATCGATGACGTCGAGTCCGGCGGCGAACGCCCCGCCCATACCCGGCTTCTCGGGGCGGGCATCCACGTGGTGGAGCACCTGACTGCGCTCGGAGAGCTGCCCGAAACGGGCTCGGCCGTTACCGTCGTGCCGCCGAAGATCGAGGGTTTCGGCACCTTTCCCGTGAGGGCCTTCGCGCGCATCGCCTGAGGCACGCCGCCGGGCGGATCGTGGGTCATAATGGTCTCGCCGTGCGGCGTTCCGTGTTCGCGCGCCCGATAGACACGAAGCCGGATACCACCGTCCATGGAACCACTGAAGGTTCGCGCCCCCAGCATCCGCGATGTCGCGCGGATCGCGGGAGTCTCTTACCAGACCGTGTCTCGCGCACTCAACAACTCCGAGAACATCCGGTCGAGCACGAAGGATCGCGTGCTCGAGGTGATCGAGCAGCTCGGGTATCGCCCCAATCAGGCGGCGCGCGCGCTCGTCACGAGCAGGTCGCGCACCATCGGTGTGCTCACCTCGCAGGTCGCCAACTATGGTCCGGCGACGAGCCTCGCGGCGATCGAGGATGCGGCCCGCGATGCCGGCTACCTGGTCACGACGACGAGCCTCGCCGCCACCGACTCGGAGGCGATCCACGACCGGCTGGAGTACCTGCTTAGCCAGGCGATCGAGGGCCTCGTCGTCATCTCGCCCCAGCTGCGCGTCTTCAACGCCATCCGCGATCTCGATATCCGCCTGCCGCTCGTCACCCTGGATTCGACCGGTCGTGACGGTCAGCACAGCCTCTCGGTCGACCAGACCGCCGGAGCGCGCCTCGCGACCAGGCACCTCATCGAGCTCGGTCATCGCAAGATCCTGCACCTCGGCGGTCCGCAGGACTGGATCGAGGCGGAAGCGCGCATGACCGGGTTCCTCGACGAGCTGATCGATGCCGACCTCGATGTTCGTGCGCCCATCCTCGGCGACTGGACGTCCGATTTCGGGTACACCGCAGGCCGCGAACTCGCCCGCTATCCCGACTTCACCGCCGTCTTCGCCGCAAACGATCAGATGGCCCTCGGTCTGATCCACGCCTTCCGCGACGCCGGACTCGATGTCCCGGGGGACGTCAGCGTTGTCGGGTTCGACGACGTGCCGGAGGCCGCGCACTATTGGCCTCCGCTCACGACGGTTCGGCAAGATTTCGCGGAAATCGGCCGCCGGTCCGTTTCCATGCTGCTCGCGGAATTGAACGGCCAGTCCGATCGGCGGCACGCCCAGATACCGCCCGAACTCATCGTGCGCAGTTCCGCCGCACCCCCGCGCCGCTGATCCCCACTCGGAATCAAACCGTTGTGTTAACTTCTTGACGACAAGGCAGCGGATGATGCACCCTCGAAGTCATGCCAGCAACGTCGCCCCCGACCCTCAGCGGGTCCCGCAATCCCGGGTCGCAGTCGGCACTGCGTGAACTCAACCACAGGCGCATCATCGACCGCCTCCTCGGCAGCGGCCCGCTGACGCAGGCGGAACTGGCTCGTCAGACGGGACTGTCCACCGCCACCGTCTCGAACATAGTGAAGACGATGGTGGCGCTCGGCTCGGTCGAAACGGAACCGACGACGAGTTCGGGGCGTCGGGCGCTTCTGGTGAGGCTCTCTGACAATGGTGCGGTCGCGGTCGGACTCGACTTCGGTCGTCGTCATCTGCGAATCGTGCTCGCGACTCTCGGCTTCACGGTCGTCGCCGAGCAGTTCGTCGAACTGTCGATCGGGCACCGCGCCGAAGGGAGCATCGATCGGGCGTCCCGGTTGTTGGCGCGGCTGCTCGACGACCGCGCCATCCAAGCTTCGGCGGTGCTCGGCGTCGGCGTCGGCATCCCCGGCCCGATCGACCACCGGACCGGCACCGTTGTGCAGGGCGCTATCCTGCCGGAGTGGGTCGGCATCCACCTTCAGGATCTCGAGAATCGCCTGCACTATCCGGTCGTTTTCGATAACGACGCCAACCTCGGCGCCCTGGCAGAGGTCACCTGGGGCCCCCACCACGCGATCACAAACCTGGTCTTCGTGAAGATCGGAAGCGGTATCGGGGCCGGACTCATTCTCGACGGTCGCCCGTTCTCTGGCAGCTTCGGCATCACCGGGGAAATCGGTCACGAGACGATCACGGACAACGGAGTGGTCTGCCACTGCGGCAATCGTGGCTGTCTCGAGACCGTGGCATCCACCTCGGTGATGATGGAGTTGCTCGGCTCCCGCGGCCCGGTTTCCACCGCTGACATCGTGCGCAATGCGCTGTCGGGTGACCCGGCGACCCTTCGGGTCCTGGATGATGCGGGCGCCGCCATCGGTCGCGGGCTGTCGAGCATCGCCAACCTTCTCAACCCCGAAGTCATTGTCATCGGGGGTCCGCTGGCCGGCCTCGGGGAGATTCTGCTCGCCCCGATCCGGCGCGGACTGTTGCGCCACTCCGTGCCGATTATCGGGGAGGCGACCTCGGTGGTGATGTCCTCTCTCGGCGACAGGGCGGAGGCCCTCGGCGCGGCCGCCCTCGTCTTGAGATCTCCCGGGCAGACTCGGCGGTGATCAGAAACCGAGTCGTTACCGGTTCGTTGCGTTCACAACTTGACGACAAGCCTGCAAACACGGTTTAGTCTGTTAGCGGGTAATTTTCATCCCCCTTACGAGACAAGGCAGTCCGGCGTGAACCCACAGGCGTACTTCGCAGTTGTGAACGTACACAACCTGCAGCTCCGGGCGAGTTCGATCACTTCCGAGGAGCCGCGCCATGTCCGCTAACCCTGTCATTCTCGAGATGCGCTCCATCACCAAGGAGTTCCCCGGGGTCAAGGCGCTCGATCGAGTCTCGCTCGAAGTGAAGGCCGGAGAGATCCACTCGATCTGCGGCGAGAACGGCGCGGGGAAATCCACCCTGATGAAGGTGCTCTCCGGGGTCTACCCCTACGGCACCTACCAGGGCGAAATCGTGTTCCTCGGACACGAGTCGCGGTTCAAGGACATCGGCTCGAGCGAGGCGGCGGGCATCGTCATCATCCACCAGGAGTTGGCGCTGATCCCGCAGCTGTCGATCACCGAAAACATCTTCCTCGGCAATGAGCCGCGTCGCTTCGGTGTGATCGACTGGGTTCAGGCCAAGAAGCGCGCGATCGACCTCCTCGCCCGTGTCGGCCTCGAAGACGATCCCGACACCCAGATCAAGAATCTCGGCGTTGGCAAGCAGCAGCTCGTCGAGATCGCGAAGGCTCTCAACAAATCGGTGAAACTGCTCATCTTGGATGAGCCGACGGCGGCCCTCAACGAGGCCGACTCCCAACATCTTCTCGACCTGATCCTCGGCCTCAAGGGCCGGGGCATCGCGTCGATCATGATCTCCCACAAGCTCAACGAGATCGAACAGATCTCGGACTCGATCACGATCATCCGAGACGGCAAGAGCATCGAAACCCTCGACGTGGCCGCGGACGGGGTCAACGAGGACCGCATCATCCGCGGGATGGTCGGACGCACCCTCGAACACCGCTTCCCCGACCGCAATTCCCACATCGGCGAGGTGTTCTTCGAGGTGAAGGACTGGAGGGTGCAGCATCCCCTCAGCCCCGAGCGGATGGTCGTCAAGGACTCCAGCTTCGTGGTTCGCCGCGGGGAAGTGGTCGGCTTCGCCGGCCTCATGGGCGCCGGCCGCACCGAACTCGCCATGAGCCTGTTCGGACGCTCCTACGGAAACTTCATCTCGGGCCAGGTCTTCAAGGACGGCAAAGAGATCCAGCTCCGCAGCGTCCCTGAGGCGATCAAGAACGGTCTCGGCTACGTGAGCGAAGACCGCAAGGCGCTCGGCCTCAACCTGCTCGACGACATCCAGGACTCCGTGGTAGCGGCCAAGCTCTCGAAGATCGCGCGGCTGTCGGTGATCGACAAAGTCGAGGAGCACACGGTCGCGGAAAGCTACCGGAAGAGCCTACGGATCAAGGCACCACGAGTGACCGAGGGAGTGAACAAGCTCTCCGGCGGCAACCAGCAGAAAGTGGTGCTTGCCAAGTGGATGTTCACCGACCCCGACCTCCTCATTCTCGACGAGCCGACCCGAGGCATCGATGTCGGAGCGAAGACCGAGATCTACGGCATTATCCGGGATCTCGCCGCCACCGGCAAGGGGATCATCCTCATCTCATCGGAGCTGCCGGAGCTGCTCGGCGTCTCCGACCGCATCTACACGATCTTCGAGGGTGCGATCACCAACAACCTGACCGCCGAAGAGGCGAATCCCGAGACCCTCTTGAAGAGCATGACCTCCGCGAAGAAGAAAGTTAACAGCTAATGAGCGCAACTCCCGAAGACGCGAAGACCAACGGCTTTCACATCCGCGACCTCGGCCGGATGTTCGGGGGCGCACAGGGCACTGGTCGCCAGGTCGGAATCCTCGGTGCCCTCGTCGTCATCATCATCCTGTTTCAGATTCTCACCGGCGGACTCACGCTCGACCCGATCAACCTGATCAACCTGGTCAACCAGAACGCCTACGTGCTGATCCTCGCGATCGGCATGGTGATGGTGATCATCGCGGGGCACATCGATCTCTCGGTCGGGTCCGTCGCGGCCTTCGTGGGAATCGTCGTGGCCACCGCAATGGTGAGCTGGCACTTCCCTCCGACGCTCGCGTTCGTGCTCGGTCTCCTCGTCGGGGTGCTCATCGGAGCCTGGCAGGGCTGGTGGGTGGCGTACGTGGGGGTGCCAGCCTTCATCGTCACCCTGGCCGGCATGCTCATCTTCCGCGGGGCGAACCAGTTCTTCGGAAACTCCAACACGGTGACCGTGCCATCCTCCTTCAACGTCATCGGCGGCGGGTCCATCCCGGACTTCGGACCCAACGTCGGCTACAGCAACGGGACGCTGATCCTCGGATTCCTCGTCATCATCGCCCTCGTCTGGCAGGAGGTTCGGCAGCGTCGCACGCAGTCTCTCATGGGAGCCGAAAAGGCGCCGGTCTGGGTCAGCGTGGTCAAGGTCGTGATCCTGGTGCTGGTCGTCGGCGGCGCGACCTACCTCTTCGCGACCGGCCGGGTGGGAACGAGCTACCCGATCTCGGGAGTCATCCTCGGCGTGCTCGTGTTGATCTACTCCTTCGTCACCCGCAACACGACCTTCGGTCGTCACATCTATGCGGTCGGCGGCAACTGGCACGCTGCCGAACTCTCCGGCGTGCGGATCAAACGCATCAACTTCTTCGTCATGATGAACATGTCTGTGCTCGCGTCGGTCGCCGGCATGGTCGGTGTGGCGCGAGCGGGTGCCTCCGGCCCCGGTGACGGCACCGGCTGGGAGCTCGACGCCATCGCCGCAGTCTTCATCGGTGGCGCCGCGGTAGCGGGAGGCATCGGAACCATTGTCGGATCCATCGTCGGTGGCCTGGTGATCGCCGTGCTCAACAACGGTCTCCAGCTGCTCGGCGTATCGAACGACCGGGTGCAGATCATCAAGGGTCTCGTCTTGCTTCTCGCCGTAGGCATCGACGTCTACAGCAAGAAACAGGGACGACCGTCGCTGATCGGACTGCTCACGAGGACACGAACCCCCTCCGCTGGCGACGATGCGTCGCGGGGAGCGAGAATCGATCGCCCATCGATCGCACCGACCGGTGAAAGCGCGGAGGAGTCATCGCGCCCACAATCCACTACTCCGAACGCATAGCAGCGCCGGCGTAGTAACCGGAGCGGCACCGATCGCTCCACTGCAATCCCCTGCACCAACACACAACAAAGAAAGTGATGAAAATGCGCAAAATCGCAATCACGTCTGTAGCAATCGCTGGAGTCGCGCTGATGGCACTGTCGGGCTGCTCGACTCGTGCCACGGCGCCGGCTGCATCGGGCGCCGCCGCCGGATTCAAGGCCGGCTCGACCATCGGCGTCGCCCTCCCGGACAAGACATCGGAGAACTGGGTTCTCGCCGGCAAGCTGTTCACCGACGACCTCACCAAGGCGGGCTTCAAGCCGGATGTGCAGTACGCACCCTCGGCCAACACCGCGTCGGAGCAGGCCAGCCAGATCTCGACGATGAACACCAAGGGCGCCAAGGTCATCATCATCGGCGCGTTCGACGGCAAGCAGCTCGGAGCGCAGGTGAAGGCGGCACACGACAACGGCGCCGTCGTCATCGCGTACGACCGCATCATCCAGGACACGCCGAACGTCGACTACTACATCGCCTATGACAACGAGAAGGTCGGCGAGCTCCAGGGCCAGGCGCTCCTTGATGGCATGAAGGCGCGCTTCCCCGCGGCGAAGACCTACAACATCGAGCTGTTCTCGGGGGCATCCACCGACCCGAACGCCGCCGTGTTCTTCAACGGCGCGATGAAGATCCTGCAGCCGAAGATCGATGACGGCACGCTCAAGGTCGTCTCGGGCCAGACCGCGATCGCCCAGACGCAGACCACCGGATGGCTCGCCGCCAACGCGCAGACCCGCATGGACACCCTGCTCGCCGGCAGCTACTCGAACACCGCGCTTAACGGCGTCCTCTCACCGAACGACACCCTGGCCCGCGCGATCATCCAGTCGATCAAGGCCGCTGGCAAGGCCACGCCGGTCATGCCGGTCGTCACGGGTCAGGACTCGGAAGCCGCATCCATCCCGCTGATCATGTCGGGTGAGCAGTATTCCACCATCAACAAGGACACCACGAAGCTCGTCGCCCAGGCTGTCGCCATGGTGAAGGAGCTCGCCGCCGGTAAGAAGGCGTCGACCAACTCCCCAGCCACCGACAACGGTTCGGTCAAGGTTCCGACCTACTACCTGCCGCCGGAGCTCGTCACCAAGGCGAACGCTGCGGAGTCCTACAAGAACAACCCGACCCTCCTGGCGCTCGTCAACAAGTAGTCCGCCTCGATAGTCAACAGTCCGGCCCCCGCGGTTTCGCGGGGGCCGGACTTTTTCTCGCGCGTCCGAGCACGCGCGGTGTCGCCCACCCCAGCGCACAACTCCTACAGATCGCCGGCCCGGATGCGCCGTCCGCGAGTTTCCGGCAGGCGCGGGCTCCTCGGTCCGGAAATTGCGGAAGTCGTTCGGAGCCAGCAATCCTCTTCTCGCGGAGGGTTGCGGTCCGCGGCGGAGGAACGCTAGTCTGCTAGCAAATGTGATCGCTCACATTTGTAAAACCCCCGACCTGTCACCCGCACGACGGGCCCGCACGACGAAGGAGTCCCTGAGGTGAATTCCCCCACGCCGGAGCAGACCGCGGAGAAGTACGTCATCGGCATCGACTTCGGCACGCTTTCCGGACGCGCTGTGGTGGTGCGCGTCTCCGACGGCGCGGAACTCGGCACCGGCACCCACGACTATCCGCACGGCGTGATGGACACCGTTCTCACCCCGAGCGGCGGTCTGCTGCCACCGGACTGGGCGTTGCAGGTGCCGGCCGACTACGTTGAGGTATTGAAGAGGGCGGTCTCGGACGCACTGGAGGCATCCGGAGTCGACCCGGCCCACGTCATCGGCGTCGGTACCGACTTCACCGCAAGCACCCCCCTGCCGGTGCTTGCCGATGGTACCCCGCTCAATGAGCTTGCCGAATATGTCGACCGCCCTCACGCGTATGTGAAGCTCTGGAAGCATCACGCCGCCCAGGGGCAGGCCGACCGCATCAACGAGCTCGCGGCCGCCCGAGCCGAGAGGTGGCTGCCGCGCTACGGCGGCCTCATCTCGAGCGAGTGGGAGTTCGCCAAAGGGCTCCAGTTGCTGGAGGAAGACCCCGAACTCTACGAACGAATGGATCACTGGGTGGAGGCGGCCGACTGGATCGTCTGGCAGCTCACCGGGCGCTACATCCGAAATGCCTGCACGGCCGGATACAAGGGCATTCTGCAAGACGGCGACTACCCGAGCCGGGAATTTCTGGCCGCTCTCAATCCCGCGTTCGGCGGTTTCGCGGATGACAAGATCGCTCACGAGATCGGCCGGCTCGGGGCATCCGGCGGCACCCTCTCGAAGCGGGCTGCGGAGTGGACCGGGCTTCCCGCGGGAATCGCGGTGGCGGTCGGCAACGTCGACGCCCATGTGACGGCTCCGGCGGCCCAAGCCGTCGAGCCCGGCCAGATGCTCGCCATCATGGGCACCTCCACCTGCCATGTGATGAATTCCGACATGCTCACCGAGGTGCCCGGCATGTGTGGCGTCGTCGACGGAGGCATCGTTTCCGGGCTATACGGTTACGAGGCCGGGCAGTCCGGCGTCGGCGACATCTTTGCCTGGTTCGTGAACAGCCAGGTGCCGTCGAGCTACTACACCGCGGCGGACGCGGCGGGTCAGAGCATCCACGAACACCTCACCGAGCTCCTGAAGGAGCAGCCGGTCGGAGGCCACGGTCTCCTCGCGCTCGACTGGCAGAGCGGCAACCGCTCGGTGCTGGTGGACCATGAACTGAGCGGGCTCCTGCTCGGTACCACCCTCACGACGCGGCCAGAGGAGATCTACCGAGCGCTCATGGAGGCAACGGCGTTCGGAACGCGCACGATCGTGGAGACCTTCAATGCCAGCGGGGTTCCCGTCACCGAGTTCATCGTGGCCGGTGGGCTCCTGCGAAACCCCACCCTCATGCAGATCTATAGCGACGTGCTGCGGATGCCGATCTCGATCATCGCGAGCGATCAGGGGCCAGCGCTCGGGTCGGCGATCCACGCCGCGGTCGCAGCCGGGGCGTACCCGGATGTTCTCACCGCGGGCCGCGCGATGGGCAAGGTCGACCGCGCCGTCTACACGCCGAACACCGAGGCGGCGGATGCCTATGACCTCCTCTACGCCGAATATGCGACCCTGCACGACTATTTCGGTCGGGGCGGCAACGACGTGATGCACCGGCTGAAGGCCATGAAGCGCGCGGCGGCGCGCCCATGACCGCGCTCCGAGAGGCCATCGAACTGGTACGAGCCGACGTGGCGAAGCTCCACGAGCTCCTCGTGCGCTACAACCTGGTCATCTGGACCGGTGGCAACATCTCCGGCCGCGTGCCCGGCGCAGACCTGTTCGTCATCAAGCCGAGCGGCGTCGAGTACGACGACCTCACGCCGGCGAATATGATCCTTTGCGACCTCGACGGCACGGTTGTGGAGGGTCTGCACTCGCCGTCGAGCGACACGGCGGCCCACGCCTACGTGTATCGCAACTTGCCAGAGGTCAACGGCGTCGTGCACACCCATTCCACCTACGCCACGGCATGGGCAGCGCGCGGCGAGGCGATCCCGTGCGTGATCACCGGCCAGGCCGACGAGTTCGGCGGTGAGATCCCGGTCGGTCCGTTCGCGATCATCGGGGACGAGTCGATCGGTGAGGGCATCGTCTCGACCCTCGCCGGCCACCGCTCGCGGGCGGTGCTCATGCAGAATCACGGCCTGTTCGCCATCGGCTCGAGTCCCCGCGACGCCGTGAAGGCGGCGGTGATGGCGGAGGATGTCGCGCGCACCGTGCACATCGCGCGACAACTCGGCGACCCCATCCCCATCCCCCCGGAGCAGATCGACGCCCTGTTCGACCGCTATCAGCACGTCTACGGACAGAGGGACACCGAATGAGCCACTCGATAGTTCCCGATCTCGCCGCTTACGAGGTCTGGTTTCTCACCGGCAGTCAGGGGCTCTACGGAGAGGACACTCTGGAGCAGGTAGCCGACCAGTCTCGGGAGATCGCGCGCGCTCTTGGTGCCGCCAGCGACATCCCCGTAACGGTCGTCTGGAAATCAGTGCTCACCGACTCCGACGCGATCCGGCGCATGGCGCTCGAGGCCAACTCCGCCGACGTCGTGGTCGGTGTGATCGCCTGGATGCACACCTTCAGCCCCGCGAAGATGTGGATCGCCGGCCTCGACCTGCTGCGGAAGCCCTTGCTTCATCTGCACACGCAGGCGAATGTCGAGCTGCCCTGGGCCACCATCGACATGGACTTCATGAATCTCAACCAGGCGGCTCACGGCGACAGAGAATTCGGATACATCCAGACGCGGCTCGGTGTCGCCCGCAAGACCGTCGTCGGTCACGTGTCGAACCCGGGTGTCACGGAGAAGATCGGCACCTGGAGCCGCGCCGCAGCGGGCTGGGCCGCCACACACCAGCTGAAGCTCGCACGCTTCGGGGACAACATGCGCTTCGTCGCGGTCACGGAGGGTGACAAGACCGAAGCCGAGCTTCAGTTCGGCGTGCAGGTGAATACCTGGGGCGTGAACGACCTCGTGAGGGCGGTGGATGCAGCATCCGAAACGGATGTCGACACCCTGGTCGCCGACTACGAATTGCTCTACGACGTCGCGTCAGAGCTCCGGGTTGGCGGGGAGCGCCACGAATCGCTTCGCTACGGCGCACGGATCGAGATTGGCCTGCGCTCCTTCCTCGAGGCCGGCGGATTCAGTGCCTTCACGACGAGCTTCGAAGACCTCGGCGGCCTCCGCCAGCTTCCCGGTCTTGCCGTGCAGCGCCTGATGGCCGACGGCTACGGATTCGGCGCGGAGGGCGACTGGAAGACGGCCGTGCTCGTGCGTGCGGCAAAGGTGATGGGAGCGGGTCTGCCGGGAGGTGCCTCTCTCATGGAGGACTACACCTACGATCTGTCCCCGGGCGAGGAACTCATCCTCGGCGCACACATGCTCGAAGTCTGCCCGTCGCTCACGACATCGACGCCTCGCCTCGAGATTCATCCGCTGGGAATCGGTGACCGGGAAGATCCGGTTCGCCTGGTCTTCGATGCCGATGCCGGCCCCGGCATCGTGGTCGCGCTCAGTGACATGCGGGATCGCTTCCGCCTCGTGGCGAACGTCGTCGAGGTGGTCGGGTTGCCACACCCGCTGCCCAACCTGCCGGTGGCGCGCGCCGTGTGGAAGCCGCAACCCGACTTCGCCACGAGTGCCGCAGCGTGGCTGACCGCCGGTGCCGCCCACCACACTGTGCTGTCGACCGCCGTGGGACTCGACGTCTTCGAGGATTTCGCGGAGATCGCGAAGAACGAACTCGTCGTGATCGATCGGCACACCAACTTGCGCGACTTCGGTCGTGAGCTCCGCTGGAATCAGGCCTACTACCGATTGGCGCAGCGGATGTGACAACGAACTTGCCGGCGGCCTCCCGATGGTGCGCCCCGGCAAGGGATCCGGTCGATGTGGACGGGGCGGATCCTGCAGGCACCACGAATGACAACGACGTCCATGTCCCGATTGAAAGGAAACACAGTGAAGTTCAGCAGTGAAGGAAGGGCACGCAAAGTCCTCATCGGCATCGCAGCGGCGGGGCTCGCGCTCTCGCTCGCGGCGTGCTCTGGCGGCAGAGGTGGTACGAGCGCATCGACGGCGCCGGGAACGAGCAAGGGTGCACTCATCGGTGTAGCGATGCCGACCAAGACATCCGAGCGCTGGATCAAGGACGGAGACGCCATCAAGGCTGACCTCGAGAAACTCGGCTACAAGGTCGACCTCGAGTACGGCGACGACAAAATTCCCCAGCAGGTGCAACAGATCAGCACCATGCTCACGAAGGGCGCAAAGGTGCTCATCATCGCTTCGATCGACGGAACGGCGCTGAGCGACCAGCTTGACCAGGCCGCCAAGGCGGGGGTCAAGGTCATCGCCTACGACCGCCTGATCAACGGAAACAAGAACGTCGACTACTACACGACATTCGACAACTACAAGGTCGGTGTCGACCAAGCGACGAGTCTGCTCACCGGCCTCGGCGTCGTGGACGCGAGCGGCAAGGACACCGGAAAGAAGGGTCCGTTCAACATCGAGTTGTTCGCGGGCAGCCCCGACGATAACAACGCCACCTTCTTCTTCAATGGGGCGATGGACACTCTGAAGAAGTACATCGCCGATGGGACTCTGGTGGTGAAGAGCGGTCAGACCGGCTTCACTCAGGTCGCCACACTTCGATGGGATCCGGCCACGGCGCAGAAGCGGATGCAGAACCTCATCGCAAGCACCTACTCGAACGGGGCCAAGGTGCAGGGGATCCTCTCGCCCTACGATGGGCTTTCGATCGGGATCATCTCCGCTCTCACCTCATCGGGCTACGCGACCAACGCCCTCCCCATCATCACCGGGCAGGACGCGGAGGCGGCATCCGTCAAGTCGATAATTGCCGGTCAGCAGTACTCGACCATTTACAAGGACACCCGTGAACTTGGCAAGGAAGCGGTGAAGATGACGGATGACCTGCTCAACGGCAAAACGCCCACCGTCAACGACACCAAGAGCTACAACAACAAGGTCAAGGTCGTTCCGACGTTTCTGTTCCAGCCCACCGTCGTGACCAAGGAAAACTACAAATCGGTCCTGGTGGACAGCGGGTACTACACCGAGGCGGCCCTCAAGTAGGTTCTCCTCACTCGGTAGCGGCGGCGGATGACCGTCGCCGCTACCGAATTTCGTCCATTGCTCGAAGCTTTCAGTGCAGAAAGAAGTATCGGTGACTTCCCACATCCTCGAAATGCGCGGTATCACGAAGAGCTTTCCCGGCGTCAAGGCGTTGAACGATGTCTCTCTCGGTGTGCAGCGTGGACACGTTCACGCGATCTGCGGAGAGAACGGAGCCGGAAAGTCCACGCTGATGAAGGTGCTGAGCGGCGTGTACCCGCACGGCAGTTACGACGGAGAAATCGTCTTCGAAAACGAGTCCGTCTCCTTCAGGAACATCAACGATTCCGAGGCCGCGGGAATCGTGATCATCCATCAGGAGCTCGCGCTCAGCCCGTACCTCTCGATTGCCGAAAACATCTTTCTCGGCAATGAGCAGCAGACCGGCGGCTGGATCGACTGGAACAAGACCAACCTCGAAGCGGGCAAGCTGCTTGCCCGCGTCGGGCTGAACGACAATCCGATCACCAGGATCCGCGACATCGGCGTGGGCAAGCAGCAACTCGTTGAGATCGCGAAGGCGCTCTCCAAGAAGGTGAAACTTCTGATTCTCGATGAGCCGACGGCGGCTCTGAACGATGAAGACTCGGCCCACCTGCTCGACCTGATCACGCACCTCAAGGGGCAGGGAATCACGTCGATCATCATCAGCCACAAACTCAACGAGATCAAAGCCATCGCGGATGAGGTGACAATAATCCGAGACGGCACGACGATCGAGACCCTGGACATGCACGCCGACGAAGTATCGGAGGAGCGCATCATCAGGGGAATGGTCGGTCGCGATCTCGAGAGCCGGTACCCGGCCCACACCTCGAAGATCGGCGAGGAATTGCTTCGTATCGAGAACTGGACCGTGCACCACCCGCTCGACCACGAGCGTGCGGTAGTCAAGGGAGCAGACCTCTTTGTGAGAGCGGGTGAGATCGTAGGGCTCGCCGGGCTCATGGGCGCCGGACGAACGGAACTTGCGATGAGCGTCTTCGGTCGGAGCTACGGCCATAATATCTCCGGCACGGTTTACAAGCACGGCAAGGAGATCGATACCAGGACCGTGTCCGCGGCCATCGCAAACGGCATCGCGTACGCCACCGAGGACCGCAAGGTTTATGGTCTGAACCTCATCGATGACATCAAGCGAAACATCTCCGGCGCGGCGCTCAATCTGCTCGCGAGGCGGGGCTGGATCGACGAGAACAGAGAGATCCTTGTGGCCGAGAGCTACCGCAAGAGCATGAACCTCAAGGCGCCCAACGTGGAGGTTCTCACAGGCAAGCTGTCGGGTGGCAATCAGCAGAAGGTTGTGCTTTCCAAGTGGATGTACTCGAATCCCGATGTGCTGATTCTGGATGAACCCACCCGAGGCATCGATGTCGGTGCGAAGTACGAGATCTACGGAATCATCAACGACCTCGCCGACCAGGGCAAGGGGGTGATCGTGATCTCCTCTGAGCTCCCGGAGCTCCTCGGAATCTGCGATCGGATCTATGCCCTCTCGGAGGGCCGGATCACCGCAGATCTGAGGCGCGAAGACGCGACTGCGGAACGCGTAATGAAACTGATGACCCAAGAAAGGGAGAAGGACCACACATGAGAGACCTCACCAAGACAGCGGTCCCGACAGCCGGCACCGTCGCCTCCGCCTTCCGCTACCTGACCGGGCAACTGCGTCAGATCGGCCTATTCATCGCCCTGATCGTGATCGTGATCTTCTTCGAAGTCGCGACCTCGGGCATCACCCTCAAACCCATCAACGTCTCCAACCTCGTGGTGCAGAACAGTTACATCCTGATTCTGGCAATCGGGATGGTCATGGTGATCATCGCCGGTCATATCGACCTCTCCGTGGGATCCGTGGTGGCGTTCGTCGGGGCGATGGCGGGGGTCATGATCACCGAATGGCATGTGCCGTGGTGGGGTGCCATCATTCTCTGCCTCGTCATCGGAGCCCTGGTGGGCATGTGGCAGGGGTTTTGGATCGCCTACTTCCGCATTCCCGCCTTCATCGTGACGCTCGCGGGCATGCTCACTTTCCGCGGCCTCACCCAGATCGCGTTGCAAAACCAACAGATCTCGCCCTTTCCTGACGAATTTCGCGCTCTCGGCTCCGGCTTCCTTCCCGACCTCGGTGGTGGCCAGAGTTTCCTTGAGCCGCTGACTCTCGGCCTCGGTATCCTGGCGACATTTCTTGTCGTCGGTCAGGGCATCCGCCAACGCATCGCGCGCCGCAAGTTCGCAGTGGAGGATGAGCCGTTCGCTTGGTTCCTCGGCAAGCTCTTCTTCACCTCGCTGCTCATTCTGCTCATCACCTACCTTCTGGCGAGCTACCGAGGAACACCGGTCGTGCTCGTCATTCTCGGCGTGCTCGTGGTGGCCTATTCGGCCGTGATGAACCGCAGTGTGTTCGGTCGACACATCTATGCGATCGGCGGGAATCTTAACGCCGCCGCTCTCTCCGGCGTCAAGACGAAACGGGTGACCTTCCTGCTGTTCGTCAACATGGGGGTCATCGCGGCCCTTGCCGGCCTGGTCTTCACCGCCCAACTCAACCTCGCGAATCCCAAGGCGGGCGACGGATTCGAACTCGACGCCATCGCCGCGGTCTTCATCGGTGGGGCAGCGGTGACCGGAGGCATCGGGACGGTCACCGGGGCCATCATCGGTGGTCTCATCATCGGCATCTTGAACAACGGCATGTCGATCCTCGGAGTCGGCTCGGAATTCCAGCAGCTGATCAAGGGCCTCGTGCTCCTCGCTGCCGTGGCGTTCGACGTGTACAACAAGCGCCGGAGCGGGGGTCGATGATCGGCTAGCCTTCGAACCGTGGCCAACATCATGGAAGTCGCCCGTCTCGCTGGTGTCTCCCACCAGACAGTCTCCCGCGTGCTCAACAACGAGGACACGGTGCGGCCGCAGACGCGGGCGAAGGTGGAGGACGCCATCCGCGTGCTTCGGTATCGTCCAAGTTCTGTGGCACGTGCGCTGGCCACTCGCAAGACCCACACTCTCGGGCTGGTGAGTACCGGGAATCCGCTCTACGGGCCGGCGAGTATCGCTCTCGCATTCAACGGGGCGGCCCGGGAGAGCGGGTACCAGGTGATCACCGCGAGCATGGCGGACGCCGACCGCGAGGAGATCCTGCAGGCGGTCGACGTGTTGCTCAGGCAGAAGGTCGAAGCGATTGTTCTCGTGGCGTCCGACCATTCCTCGATCGAGGCGATCGATGGGCTGGAGCTCGACATTCCACTGGTGACAGCGGACTCGAGCGGTCACGGCAGTTTTCCGAGCGTCTCGATCGACCAGTTCCGGGGCGCCGAGTTGGCAACCGCCTACCTCGCCGAACGCGGGCATCGCAGCATCCTGCACCTCGCCGGTCCTCCCGGCTCACTCGACGCGCGCGAGCGGGAACGCGGGTGGCGCGCCGAATTGACCCGGCGCGGCCTCGAGGTGAACGAGCCACGGTACGGAGACTGGACGGCCGACAGCGGGCGAGCCGTCGGCGAGCAAATGCTGCGGGACGGGAGCTTTACCGCCGTCTTCGTCGGAAACGACCAGATGGCTCTCGGTTTGCTGCACACCCTCGCGGACCACGGCATCTCCGTTCCCGCCGACGTGAGCCTGGTCGGCTTCGACGATATTCCCGAGGCGGCTCACTTCACACCACCGCTCACCACGGTGCGGCAGGACTTCACTGAGCTCGGGAATCGGATGATGGGCACCGTCTTGTCCGTGCTCGACGGACGCGTCGTCACCTACCCGGTGAAGACCACGCCCCGCCTGGTGGAGCGGGAATCGGCGGCGCAGGTCTGAGACCGACCTTTTCGCCGATCGTCGATGCCGCGGTTCGCCGACCGTCGGGCTCGCTCGCAGATCTCGTTTCGAGTGTCGGAAGCGACCGCTGCTTCACGCACTTTCGCGCGGCTCTGCTACGAACCGGTCGGCCAGTTCTGGGTGAGATGCTCCGCGACCCGCAGTGCGTTGGCCACGATCGTCAATGCCGGGTTTACGCTGCCGTTGGTCGGATGCAACGAGGAGTCGCAAACGATCACCCGTTTCGCGCCGTACACGCGTCCCCATCGATCGGTTGCCGATGTCGCAGGGTCCAACCCCATCCGCGCGGTCCCGCAGGAGTGCTCGCCCGCCGGGGGTGCGATCGCCGAGCCATACTCGCGACGGATGTCGTGCGCCCCGGCCGCCGCCAACCACTGTGCGCCGACTCTGGCCATGCCGGCCTCCACTTCTCCGGATGCCCAGTGCATGTCTTTGCGCAGCGCGGCAGCCGGCTTGCCCCACCGGTCGCGAAGGCCGTCCGCGAGAATCACCCGCGACGAGGCCATCGGAATCTCCTGTCCGATGCCGAAGACGCCGAACGAATGGGAGCGGCCGGAGCGCATCCACTCCTTGTGGCCCGCTCCCCAGAGCGGCACTCCCGGCGTCCCCGGGTGGGAGGCGGAGGTCAGCGGCAGCAGGCTCATGAGATCGACGAAGACCCCACCGCCCCACGGAATGCTCTCGCCGTGCACGTGGTCAAGGGTGGCGACGGAGTGGCCGGGTCCGACGAAGCCCCTGACGGCCTCGTCCGTCGTTCCGAGCATCGTGACGAACCGATGATCGTGCAAGTGTCGGCCGAGCTGATCGTTGCCGATGCCGCTTGCCAGGAGTAACCGAGGGGTCTCGACCGCACCCGCCGACACCACGACGACCTCAGCGGCGACCGTGAGTTCTACCGGACTCGTCGACGCGGATGCCATGAGCGTCACGCTGGCCGATCGCGCACCGTCACGCACAGTGACGACCTCGGCGTCGAAGAGCACGTCGCAGTTTCCGGTGGCGATCGCCCGCGGGATGAAGGTGTTGTTCGAACCGTTCTTCGCGTTGACCGGGCACGCATGTCCGACACATTGCGGACATCGAACGCACGCCGGCCTGCCGTCGTGCGGAACGCTGTTGATCGCCAGGGGGATGGGCCCCCACCCCCAGCCGAGTGCATCCGCGGCTTTCCCGAGCAGCTCGCGTGCGGGCTCGGTTGCCATCGGCGGCATCGGATAGCCGGTCGAGCGGGGTGTGCGCGAGGTCAGGCTGCCTTCTGTCCCGGAGACCCCGAGCCCCCATTCCGCTCGCGTGTAATAGGGCTCCATCTCGTCGTAGCCGATCGGCCAGTCCGCGAGACTGGCTCCGTCCGGGTTGCCGTAGACGCTTTCCATCGCGAAATCGTGCGGCAGGAATCGCCACGACATGCCTTGCCATAGTCGAGTCCCGCCTCCGAAAGCCATGGCGTTCAGTCCGTAGAGAGAGGCATCACCGGTGCCGTCGATCACTCGGTTTTCGTCGTCCTGAAGGCGAGCGAGGCGCGGATGCCCGGCCCCGGGGCCGGCCGACGGCGAGTAGACGGCGTTGCGCTTTCCGTGGAGATGGTCGCCCCGGAGGGCAGCGTTCGTCAGAGGGAGACTACGTTCGACGAGAAGCACGGTCTTGCCTGCCGAGGCGAGGATTTCGGCGGCGACCCCGCCACCGGGACCGCTGCCGATCACGATAGCGTCGTATCCCGCGCGAACGCGATCGGGACGTATGCCCTCGATCGGGTCGGGCTCGACCGGTGTGACGCCGGGTGGCACGGCGCGGAACCCGACCATCTCCAGTCCGATCGGCGTGCGCGTTCCGGTCAGACCGCGGTGGGCAGAGGATGCGTAGAAGCCTTCCCAGCAGATTCGACGCAGCGCCGCAAAGTGCGTAGCGGCACCGGGCGGGTCATCCGCGATCTCGAAAGAGGTGAGGATCGCATCCTGCACCTCCGGCGCAAGCGCCGCGAATGAGCTCCCACCGGTGGCAGACGCCGCCGTGTCGAGAGCCGCGTCGAGCCAGTGGAGCGCAGGGTGGGCCCATTCCAGATCCTCGCTCGCCACGGCGACATAGGCTGAAACGCCGCCGTTCCAGCCGGCCGGCCAGTCGTCCGCCGGGATGATCCGGTCGATCGCGGCGCGGATGTTCGCGGTGAAGAGATCGATCGCGCTAACGCCCGGCGAGCGAACCGCCGATGCCTCCGACGCTGAAGTACCTGTTGAGCGCGGCGAACAGGAGGACGGGGGGCAGCATCATCACCACGGCAACGGCCATTACGAGTCCCCAGTTCGTCTGGTTCTGTTGAAAGAAGGTCTGCAGACCGATCTGTAGGGTGTAGTTCGCGTCGGACCGGAGGAACACGACGGCGACAAGGTAGTCGTTCCATGCGAGCAGGAACGCGAAGATCGCGGTGGAGAGCACGCCCGGCAGTGAGTTGCGCAGCACGATCCGCGCGAAGCTCCCGAAGACCGAACAGCCGTCCATCCAGGCGGCCTCCTCGAGCGTGATCGGAATCGAGTCGAAGTAGGCGGCCATCATCCAGATCGCCACAGACATGGTCGAGCCAACATAGATGATCGTCACGCCGACCAGGTTGTCGACGAGGCCGATCTGGGCGAACAGGATGAACAGGGGGATGACCGCAGTGACGACGGGCAACGACTGCACGATGAACAGAATGAGCGAGTAGCCGGAGACGAGTTTGTTGCGCCCCCGTGAGAGCACATAGCCGGCGGGTGCGGCGACGATCACGGCGATGAGGACCGTGACGAGGGTGACGACGAGGCTGTTGGCCAGCCACGTTCCGACCGAGGTCTGGGTGAAGATCTTGCCGAAGTTCTCCAGCGTGATGCCTCGTGCTGTGCTGCCGAGCGACGGCTCGAGGGAGAGGAGCACGACGGCCACGATCGGCACCAGCACGATTGCGGTGATGATGAAGATGGCACCGAAGCGCCACCACTTGCCCCTCTCCTGTGCCTGGGTGAGCGTGCGGCGCCGAGGCGGGCGCACTGCGGTCGTGAACCGGCCGGCGGTCGTGGCACCTGAGGTTTCGACGCTCATTCGATGTTCACCTTTCGAATCTGGCGGTAGAGCACCGTGGCGATGATCACGAGCACGATGGTCATCATGAAGGCGATCGCGACGCCTGGGCCGGTCTGGAAGTTCTGGAAGACCGTCGAATACGCCAGGACGACGAGTGTCTGGGTGGAGTTGACCGGGCCGCCACCGGTGAGCAGGAAGATGCTCGGGAAGTCGTTGACGCAGAAGATCGTCATCAGGATCCAACTGATGTAGGTCGAGCGCGAAATCATCGGCAGGGTGATCCGCCTGAAGGTCTGGAACGCGGAGGCGCCATCGACCTTGGACGCCTCGTAGACGTTGACGTCGACGGATGCGAGTGCGGAAGACATCATCATCATCATGAAGGGGAAGCTGATCCACACCTTGAAGACGGACACCGTCACTTGCGCGAGAAGGGGATTCGCGAGGAACAGCACATTGCCGAGGCCAAGAGCCTGAGCGAGGATCGGCAGTGGTGACTGCGGCGTGGCCACGAGCCAGTTCCACGACGTGGCCGAGACGACGACCGGCACCACCCACGGCAACAGGAGGAGGACCTTGAACAGACCGCTCGCCGGGATGCGGGTGCGAAGCAGCAGGGCGAGGGAGAGTCCGATGGCCCAGCTGCCGAACACGCCGACGAGCGTGAAGACGACGGTGAAGACGGTCGCGTGCCAGAAGGCCGGGGTCTGCACCATCGCGACGTAATTGTGCAGGCCGACAAAATTGCCCGCACTGAGGAGATCTCCGTTGCGGAGCGACTGCAGTCCGGCGTAGATCACCGGGTACAGGTTCAACAGCACGAGCAGAATCAATGACGGGAGGATAAAGAAGAGGAATATCCGCGAGTGGGTAAACCTGCGTTTGCGTTCTCGGTCGCTCGTTGGTCTGCCCGACCCGGCGTTCCCCACCCCGCTCCGAGCCCTTTTGAGCGCTCCAGTCACGGACTCGGTCGTCATCTACTTCTCCTTTGAAGAATTGCGTGAGGGGAAAGAGGGTGGGGCGGGCGAAACCGCCGGCCAACCCCGGACGCGGTATTTGATTCGGGCCAACCACGACCGATGCCGCGCGGGGCGGGGCCCCAACGGCAAGGGGGGTACCACCACCGAAACCAGCGCCCACG
>JANMBI010000178.1:0-6161 GCA_031360325.1 Frigoribacterium sp.
CCGAGCACCACGGCAACCTCATCGAAGGTGAAATAGCTGCCGAGGGCGACCGCCAGCGACCGCGCACCGTCCGGGTTGTGGGCGGCGTCGACAATGACCGTCGGTTCGATACCGATGACCTGCAGCCGCCCGGGTGACGTCGCGGTGGCAACCCCTTCGGCGAGCACGTCGCCCACCAGTGTCTGGTCGCCTCCGCCGAGGAACGACTCGACCGCGGCGATCGCGACCGCGGCGTTCTGGGCCTGATGATCGCCGAACAGCGGCAGGAAGAGGTCGTCGTAGGTACCCGCGAGCCCGCGGACCGAAATCACCTGTCCGCCGACGGCCACCGTGTTCGACAGCAGCTCGAAAGCCGTTCCCTGCACCGAAAGAGTAGCCTCCATCAGGTCGCTAGCGCGCCCGAGCTCGGCCAGGGCCGAATCGGGCTGGGCCGCCGTCACCACCGCAGCAGCGGGCTTGATGATGCCGGCCTTGGTCGCGGCGATGAGAGCGACGGTGTTGCCAAGGCGAGCCGTGTGGTCGAGCGAGATCGGGGTGAAGACGGCGACCTGACCGTCGCCGACGTTGGTGGCATCCCATTCCCCGCCGAGCCCGACTTCGACGACCGCGACGTCGACGGGGGCATCGGCGAAGCTCGCGTAGGCGAGTGCGGTGAAGGCCTCGAAGAAGGCCAACGGGGCCTCACCCGCAGCGCGGAGTTCGGCATCCACCAGGTCGAGGTAGGGCTTGATGTCACGATAGTTGGCCACGAAGGCCTCGTTGGAGATCGGAACGCCATCGATGAGGATGCGTTCGTTCACGCGCACAAGATGGGGGCTGGAGAAGAGACCGGTGCGCAGCCCGTACGCGCGCAGGATGCTCTCGGTGATGCGACTCGTGGAGGTCTTGCCGTTGGTGCCCGTCACATGGATGATCGGGTAGGCGCGCTGCGGGTCCCCCAAGAGTTCGACCACTCGGCGGGTGGCCGACAACCGGGGTTGCGGGTGACCTTCACCGATGCGCGAAAGCAGCTCCTGGTACACCAGGTCGGCGTCCTTCTGGAAGAGCGCATCGTCGCCGAGCTCAGGGTCGTCGGACGGGGAATTCTTAGACATCGGTTGCTGCTCCATGAATCGACACTTCGACGAGCACATCTCCAGTGTTCGCATACACCCCGGCGCGGATGACAGAGCGGAATGCGCCGGCGCGCCCATGCACCGCAGCGTACGCCGCCACGTCACCGTCGGTGGCCACGGAGCGGATCGAGCGGGCGAGGGTCTCCTCGGCGATCGCGCCCTCGAACGGCTCGACCCCCGATTTCTCCGATGACGAGGCGAAATACAGAGCGAGGTCGATGCGATCACTCACCCGCAGCTCCGCCCCCCGGCGGGTGTCCTGCACGCCGCGGATCAGGTCGCGCGCGAGCCCCTCCGCTTCGAGCTCCCAGGTCGTCACGGTGTCAAGGAGGACGAAGCCCCCTCTCGGGAGAAAGGTGATCGCCTGCGCGTCATCCGTCGCGTGGAGTTGGAGATCGAACTCGCCGGGCAGAAGTTCGATTCCGCCGACGATCGCGCCGTCGCCGTTCGGTGCCCAGTCTCCGGCCTTGGCGGCCTGGATCACGGTTTGAACGTCTTTGCCGATGCGCGGCCCGGCCACCCGCGAGTTGACGGTGATCTTTCGCTGGATGCCGAAGTCGGCAAGGCTGTGCTCCCCGAGTTCGCGCAGCACCACGGCCTTCACGTTCAGTTCCTCGCGAAGAATTTCGGAGAAGGGATGCAGGTCGACCGAATTCTCGGCGACAACGACGAGTTCGGCCAGCGGAAGGCGCACCCGAAGCCCGGTGGCCTTGCGGAGGCCGAGCCCGGACGACGCGATCTCGCGCACCCGATCCATCGAGCGGACGAGCTCGCCGTCGTCGGGGAACAGCGCCGCGTCGGGCCAGTCGGTGAGGTGCACACTTCGCCCTCCGGTGAGCCCCTTCCACACCTTCTCGGTGACGAGCGGCAACAGCGGCGCGGCGAGGCGGGTGAGAGTCTCGAGCACGGTGTAGAGCGTGTCGAATGCATCGGGATCGTCACCCGACCAGAAGCGATCACGACTGCGACGCACGTACCAGTTGGTGAGGACATCGGCGAAATCACGGAGCGCATTCGCCGCAAGAGGGCTGTCGAGATTGTCGAAATGGGTGGTCGCGTCGGTGATCAGCTGTCGGGTTTTCGCCAAAAGATAGCGGTCGAGCACGCCGGGAGGGTCGGTGCGCCACACCGCCGTGTGCCCCGACGCGTTGGCGTACAGGGTGAAGAAGTAATAGCTGTTCCAGAGCGGAAGCATGAGCTGGCGCACACCCTCACGGATGCCCTCCTCGGTGACTACCAGGTTGCCCCCGCGGATCACCGATGAGGCCATCAGGTACCAGCGCATCGCATCCGCGCCGTCGCGATCGAAGACCTCGGAGACATCCGGATAGTTGCGAAGGCTCTTCGACATCTTCTGGCCATCGCTGCCGAGCACGATTCCGTGACTGATCACGCTGCGAAAGGCCGGCCGGTCGAACAGCGCCGTCGAAAGAACGTGAAGCATGTAGAACCAGCCGCGGGTCTGGCCGATGTATTCGACGATGAAGTCTGCGGGGTTGTGCTCCTCGAAGAACTCGGCGTTCTCGAACGGATAGTGCACCTGGGCGAACGGCATCGATCCGGAGTCGAACCAGACGTCGAGCACGTCCTCGATGCGGCGCATCGTGGACCCGCCGGTGGGGTCGTCCGGGTTCGGCCGCGTGAGGTCGTCGATGTACGGACGGTGAAGATCCGTGACGCGCACTCCGAAGTCCCGCTCGAGTTCGTCGAGAGAGCCGTAGACGTCGACCCGTGGATACTCCGGGTCGTCGCTCTTCCAGATCGGGATCGGCGAACCCCAGTACCGGTTTCGCGAGATGGACCAGTCGCGGGCGTTGGAGAGCCACTTGCCGAACTGGCCCTCCTTGACGTTGTCTGGCACCCAGTTGATCTGCTCGTTGAGCTCGCCCATGCGGTCGCGGAACTTCGTGACGCTCACGAACCAGCTCGACACCGCCTTGTAGATGAGCGGATTCTTGCAGCGCCAACAGTGCGGATAGCTGTGCTCGTAGCTCGCAAGGCGCAGCAGCCGGCCGTCGGCGCGGAGCTTGTGTACGAGCGGCCGGTTGGCATCGAAGACCTGCAGGCCCGCGACATCCGCGACCTGAGAGAGGAATTTGCCGCCGTCGTCGACGGACACGATCACCGGGATCCCCGCCGCAGCACAGGCGATCTGGTCGTCTTCACCAAAGGCGGGAGCCTGGTGCACGATGCCGGTTCCCTCACCCGTGGCGACATAGTCGGCCACGAGGATCCGCCAGGCGTTCTGCGTTCCCCACGTTTCCTCGTCGGCGTAGTAGTCCCAGAGGCGGTCGTAGGCGACTCCGCCGAGCTCGGCGCCGAGCAGCGTGCGACTGATGGCCGTCACCGCAGCCTCCGCCGAGCCGTAACCGAGATCTTTTGCGTAGGCGGCGACGGTGTCGGCGGCGAGCAGGTATTCGGCGACCCCCTCCGCTGATCCGTCGGATGCCCCGAGCGGTCCACTCGAAATGACCGCGTAGGAGATTGCCGGGCCGACCGCGAGCGCGAGGTTGGTCGGGAGGGTCCAGGGGGTCGTCGTCCAGGCGAGCGCTTTGACGCCGGTGAGCCCGAGAGACTCTGCCCGTGGGCCATCGAGGGGGAAGGTGACCGTGACGGACTGGTCCTGGCGCATGCGATAGACGTCGTCATCCATGCGCAGCTCATGGTTCGAGAGCGGGGTCTCGTCGTGCCAGCAGTACGGGAGCACGCGGAAGCCCTCGTACGCGAGGCCCTTGTCGTAGAGCTGCTTGAAGGCCCAGATCACCGACTCCATGAAGGGGAGATCGAGAGTCTTGTAGTCGTTCTCGAAGTCCACCCACCGAGCCTGACGGGTGACGTAGTCCTCCCACTCCCGGGTGTATTCGAGCACCGACTCGCGCGCCTTCTCGTTGAACCGGGCGATGCCCATCTCCTCGATCTGGCGTTTCTCGGTGATCCCGAGCTGACGCATGGCCTCGAGCTCAGCGGGAAGGCCGTGGGTGTCCCACCCGAATCGACGATGCACGAGTTTGCCGCGCATGGTCTGGTAGCGCGGGAACAGATCCTTGGCGTAGCCGGTGAGCAGATGGCCGTAGTGCGGAAGGCCGTTCGCAAACGGCGGCCCATCGTAGAACACCCACTCCTCGCAGCCTTCTCGCCGGTCGATCGAGGCCTGGAACGTGTCGTCCTTCTTCCAGAAGGCGAGGATGCCGTCCTCGATCGCCGGGAAGTCCGGGGACGCGGTCAGCTCGTCTCCGGCGTCGGCGTCACCTGTCGTGAGGGGGTAGGTCATGGTTCTCCCGGTCATCCGTCAACTGGACGAGGACGTGATCGGTGTACATGCCGAATCCCGCGGTACCACCCCGCTTGCCGCTCTTGTCGGAACGACCGCTTCTTCTTTGGCGATTACGGGCCAGCCCCGTTCGGTTCTACCTGGCTGCGTTCTGTTGGTCGGCTGCCGCTCTTCCGAAGACTCCCCGGTGATGGCCGGATCGATGTCGTTGCCGTCGATTCTACCCGACGTGGCAGACTTAATCGGTGACCGAAGCCGTGCCAACACCCGCCGCCGGCGGCTCGCTCACCGTGGTGGTCGCGCTCGGCGCCAACCTGCTCATTGCGGTGGCGAAGACCATCGCCGCGGTGATCACCGGATCCGCCTCGATGGTCGCGGAGTCCGCGCACTCGTGGGCCGATTTCGGCAACGGGATCTTCCTGCTCGTCGCCGATCGTCGGTCGATAAAAAAACGGGACGATCGGCATCCGCTCGGCTTCGGTCGCGAAGCCTACGTGTGGTCGATGTTCGCGGCCTTCGGCATCTTCACCGCGGGCGCGGTCGTCTCGATCTGGCACGGAATCCAGCAGTTGCTCGCGCCCGAGACCGCCTCGAACTTCGGCATCGCCTACCTCGTGCTCGGCATCGCCTTCGTTCTCGAAGCCATCTCATTCACGCAGGCCTTCAGTCAGGCCCGAGCCGGTGGCAGGAGTCGCGGCATCGGCACCGGCGTCTACGCTCTGACCAGTTCAAACGCCACGCTTCGGGCGGTCTTCGCCGAGGATGCGGCGGCGCTCATCGGTCTCGCGATCGCGTTCCTCGGAATCCTGCTGCACCAGCTGACCGGGATAGTTGCCTTCGACTCGGTCGGTTCGATTCTGATCGGGGTGCTCCTCGGCCTCGTTGCCGTCGTGCTGATCGACCGCAATCGGCGGTTTCTGATCGGAGAGATTCCGGATGCCCGGCTGCACGGCGAGGTTCTGACCGGATTGCTCGAGCGCCCGGAAATCGAACGGGTGACGTACCTTCACCTCGAGTTCGTCGGCCCAGGGCGGGTGTTCCTGGTGGCATCCGTCGACCTCGTCGGCGACGATACCGAGACGCAGGTGGCGTATTCGCTCCGGCGGATCGAGGATGCCCTGCGCGACGACGAGCACATCGAGGAGGCACTCTTGTCCCTCTCGACCCCCGACGAACCCTCGCTGTCGGCCGTTTGACGGCCACCGCGCCGACCCAGCCCCGGCCTATGCCCCCGCGAGTGACACCCGCGCCGAAACGTTTGGGCGCGGGTGTCACTGTGCAGCGCAGAGTCGACGCTGCGACCTCGGCGGCGGCACCGGGCCTCCCTCGCCGACACGCCTCGGCGGATCGCGGATGCCCTGGGCGAGGGTGCGAGGGCGAGGACGCGCGGATCGAGGGCGCGCGCTCGTCGCTGGGTGAACTTCAGTCCACGACGGTGTGGGTCTGCCGCGGAGAGTCCTCGATCGGGTGGGCAGCCTCCACCGCCAGCTTTCGCGTGCGACTCACCCGGAAAATATAGAGCGCGTCGAGCAATCCCGCGGTGTTGCTGACCAACAGCGCGACGAACCAGGGCTTGCTGTCATCCTTCGCCGCGTGCCAGAGCGAGGCGCCCTTCCAGGCGAGAGTCCAGGCGGCGAGCACCGAGATCACGGCGATCTGGGCCGGCCTCGGCCGAGGGGTGTGAAAGTGCATCCGGTGTCCCATGTCAGCCACCTTAAGCGTTCTGCGGGGAATGCACAAAGGCCGAAAGTCACACCCCGAGGAGCCCGCCGGGG
>JANMBI010000197.1:0-34630 GCA_031360325.1 Frigoribacterium sp.
CAGGATCGCGTCATAGACGGCGGATGTCCCGGGCTCCCGTCGCATCAGCCCGAAGAAGTCGTCGAGCACGAGGGCGGTCCTCGAGTCGCCCGTCAGCGCTGCGGACACGGGAAGCAGCCCGCGCTCGTGCCAGTCGATGACAGCCGGCAGCATCTCGATCACGGTCAGGGAATTCACGCGGTTGTCGGTGAGGGCGGCGACTGCCGTGTAGCCGAGACCGAGTCCACCGACCAGGACATCGAGATCCGTTCCCTCGACCGCCGCGAGACCGAGACGGGCGAGTTCCTCCTCCGCAACGGTGAAGAGGCTGGACATGAGAAACGCCTCCCCCAGCTTCACCTCGAATACGTCGACACCGAGAGTGGGTTCGAGCCGCCTCCGCAGAGTGAGGTCGCCCAGCGGGGTGGGTTGGAAATCCAGTTCTTCGAAGCGCTGGCTCATGGGGTTTTCCTCTTCCGACCGGGCCGATTCGACCGCTTGGGGAGCCTAGCGCGATGTATCGGGGGTGCGGGCGTCCCACGCTCCTGTCGCTCGGGCTCCTCGCAGCCCGCGCTCGCGTAGCCTTGTGAACCATGGCAAGAAGCATCGCAACAAACACCACCGTCGACCGAGACGACATGATCGAGTTCGTGCGACCGCGGCACAAGATGTTGCTCGCCACCACGCGCACCGACGATCGACCGCAGATCTCGCCCGTCGCCGGCGGGGTCGACGCCGAGGGCCGGATCGTCATCTCGACCTACCCCTCGCGGGCCAAGACCCGCAATGCCGAGCGCGACAGCCGGGCATCCGTTCTCGTGCTTTCCGATGACTGGGATGGTGCGTGGATCCAGGTGGACGGCGACGCGGAGGTGCTTCACATGCCCGAGGCATCCGACGGTCTCGTCGACTATTTCCGCTGCATCGCCGGCGAGCATCCCGACTGGGATGAATACCGAGCGGCCATGACGCTGCAGGACAAGTCGCTCATCCGCATCACACCCACTCGGTGGAGCCCGATCGCGACGGGCGGGTTCCCCGCGAATGTCGCGGCCCGGTTGGAAGCGCGTTAGCAGTAGTTTCGCTCGCGCTCACGGCGGGTTGCCATCAATGGTGCAGGACTTCGATCCGGGGCCGGTCGTTACCGCGCCCGGTGGCTGGTCACGGAGAGCACGGGTCGGGAACGGCTCGATCACCGCGCGCGTCTGTCTCTGGGAGGCGAGGCGGAGCGAGCTGTGCCCTGGAGGAAGTCCGACAGGATGATGGCGGCGTAATGCGGGGGAATGGCCCGATCGCTGCGGCGAGGTGAGGGCAGCGGGGCTGGTGTCCGGGTCGATGGAGGACGGCCCGGCGCGCCGGAGGTCGCTCCAGGAGCATTCGGCCGGGCCCGCAGTGATTCGGATGATGTTGGATTCCACCCGACGAAGCTCCGAGCACCCACGTTCCCGGTGGCGCCGGACCACGGCTTTGCGGGAGCCGAGTCCGAGACCGGCGGTGGATGTCGCGCCAAAACACTTCCGGCGGTCACCGACGTTCCCACCGACCAAAGCCGGTCTGACCTGCGTTTGCTGCGGAAGGCTCGTTCACAATCACTCGTATGGAGGGGGTCTATGTGCGGTGAGCGGCACGCCAGAGAGGGAGCACGAAGCGAGCTGCCCACCGGTCTCGATATTTCGACGTCGGTGGCACCATCGACCCGGAGGGCAATCTGCGAAATCGTGGCCCCGGGAGTCTTGTTCCTTTTCCCGCGACCATTGACCGGCACGGCGGGCCGCTACCCCGAAGAGCTCGCCCATGCCACCGAGACCGGGTATCGCCCGGACGCGCCGCAGATCGCTCGCCTCCACCCAGATGGCCGATCGCATCCCGACCCCCATTTTCTCAGAATCACAATTTGTGGGTGTTTCTCCCGGGTCGGAACACTACATGTAGTGGTTTAAGGCGTACGCTTCTGGCACAGCCGGCCCCCGAAACCTGGTGTCGGCGGCTTGACCAATAAACCTAAGGATCGGTATTCATGTTCTCCGCAAGTGTTCTTCCGATGGGTGTCATCACACGAACCGGGGCGACCGCGCCCTTCGATGGCCAACGGATTCGCGCGGCCATCGCCGGCGCCGCTCGCGCCACCGAGGAAATTTCCGGTGCCGAAGTGGAACGCGTCACTCGACGCGTACTCTCCGCTCTGGACGGCGCCGCCGCGCCCTACCCGACGGTGGAACACATCCAAGACACCGTGGAGCAGGCGCTCATCGCCGACTCGTTCACGGCCACGGCGCGCGCATTCATTGCCTACCGCGAGCAGCACGCGAGGCTGCGCGACGACATGAAGACCGTCGTCGATGTGGGCAGTTCGATCAACGAATACCTGGACCGTTCCGATTGGCGCGTCAACGCGAACGCCAACCAGGGCTATTCCCTCGGTGGACTCATCCTCAATACGGCGGGAAAGGTCATCGCCAACTATTGGCTGTCCCACGTGTACAGCCCGGAGATCGGCAAGGCGCACCGCGAGGGCGACCTGCACATCCACGACCTTGACATGCTCGCCGGGTATTGCGCAGGGTGGTCGCTGCGCGTGCTGCTGGAGGAAGGGCTCAATGGCGTCCCCGGCAAAGTGGAGTCGCGGCCGCCCAAGCACTTCTCTTCCGCGGTCGGGCAGATCGTGAATTTCCTCGGCACGATGCAGAACGAGTGGGCCGGCGCGCAGGCCTTCAGTTCCTTCGACACGTACATGGCGCCGTTCGTGCGGATCGACAACCTCTCCTACGAGGAGGTGCTGCAGGGTGTCCAGGAACTCATCTACAACCTCAACGTGCCCTCGCGCTGGGGAACGCAAACCCCGTTCACCAACCTCACCTTCGACTGGGTCTGCCCGGAGGACCTGCGCGAACAGGTGCCGGTCATCGGGGGTGTCGCGCAGGACTTCGCCTACGGTGACCTCGCGACGGAAATGGCGGTCATCAATCGTGCCTACATCGAGGTCATGACCACCGGGGACGCCAGCGGGCGGGCCTTCACGTTCCCGATCCCGACCTACAACATCACCGAGGACTTCGACTGGAAATCCGAGAATGCAGACCGGCTCTTCGCGATGACGGCGAAATACGGCACGCCGTACTTCCAGAACTTCATCAACTCCGAGTTGAAGCCGAACCAGATCCGGTCGATGTGCTGCCGTCTGCAGCTCGACCTTCGGGAACTTCTCAAGCGTGGCAATGGCCTCTTCGGTTCGGCCGAGCAGACCGGCTCGCTCGGCGTCGTGACGATCAATTGTGCGCGGCTCGGCTATCTGAACCACGGCGATGAGGCGGGTCTCCTCCGGGACCTCGACCGGCTGCTCGAGATCGCCAAGGATTCCCTCGAACTCAAGCGCAAAGTCATCGACCGACTCATCGTCGAAGGCCTGTTCCCGTACACAAAGCGTTACCTCGGGGCCGGGCTCCGGAACCACTTCTCCACGATCGGCGTGAACGGCATCAACGAGATGATCCGCAACCTCACCGGGGATGAAGAGGATATCGCCACCGCCGAAGGCCATGCGATCGCCCTGCGGCTGCTCGATCATGTGCGTGCGCGGATGCTGGAGTTTCAGGAGAGCACCGGCAACATGTACAACCTGGAGGCGACCCCCGCGGAAGGCACAACCTACCGATTCGCGAAAGAAGACCGCAAACGGTTCCCCGACGTGCTGCAGGCAGGAACCGATGCCAACCCGTACTACACGAATTCCTCGCAACTGCCGGTGGGGTTCACCGACGACCCGTTCGAGGCGCTGGATCGGCAGGATGACCTGCAGACCAAGTACACCGGCGGAACCGTTCTTCACCTCTACATGTCGGAACGGCTTTCCGACGCGGCGGCGTGCCGCGAACTCGTGCGGAGATCGCTGGCGACGCATCACCTGCCGTACATCACCGTGACCCCGACGTTCTCGATCTGTCCGGCTCATGGCTATCTCTCCGGAGAGCAGAAGAGTTGTGAATTCTGCGGGGCGGAATGCGAGGTGTGGACACGCGTGATGGGGTATTTCCGTCCGGTCAGCTCCTTCAACATCGGCAAGCAGGGTGAGCACGCCGAGCGGGTGCATTTCGCCGAGCCGGTGTTGAGCGAATGAGCGCCCCGAAAGCGGATGACCTCCAGATTGCCGGTCTCACCCGCCTCTCCGGCTGCGATTGGCCCGGGATGCTGGTTGCGACCGTTTTCCTGCAGGGTTGCCCCCTCGCGTGCACCTATTGTCACAACCCCGCGCTGCTCGATCCGCGCACGTCCGGGGTCATCGAGTGGCAAGAGGTGCGCGACCTGCTCGCCCGACGTCGAGGAATGCTCGACGGAGTCGTGTTTTCCGGAGGGGAGCCGATGCGGCAGGCGGGACTCGCATCGGCGATGCGCGAGGTGCGCGACCTCGGCTTCAGGGTCGGCCTGCACACCGCCGGGGTCTACCCGAAGCGCTTCGCGGAGGTTCTCCCCCTGTGCGACTGGGTGGGGCTGGACATCAAGGCGCCGCAGCGACTGTACGGAATGATCACCGGGGTGCAATCCAGCGCGGCCAAGGCACTGGCCTGCCTCCGGCTCGCCGTCGGCTCTCCGGTGGATCTCCAGGTACGGACGACGGTCGACCCGACGGTGCTCACGCCCGAGATCGTCGCCGAACTCACCGCCTCTCTTCTGGCGGAAGGAGTCCCCGAACACGTGCTCCAGGAGGTTCGTACCGAGGGGGCACGGCCAGAGTATGTGGAGCGCCTCATGGCGCTCTCGCGGTAGTCGCAGAAGTTACCCCACCCTTCGCCGAGCCATCGCCGATGGCGAGCGCCCTATCCCATGAGCCTCGACGGGTCGTGGGTTAAGATCACGAAGATGATGCGCGTCGCAGTCGCTTTCACCAAACGGTGTCGGCGACTGCGGGCGGCCTCCCGTGGACGGGAGACCGCCCCAGCGCAGGTTGCCGGAGGCCGCCATGCTCGAAAGTTCACTGCCCGTCGTCATTCAGGGTGGGATGGGGATGGCAGTCTCCTCCTGGAAGCTCGCCCGAGCGGTTTCGAAGACCGGGCAACTAGGTGTGGTCTCGGGTGTCGGTCTCGACACGGTGCTCGCGAGGCGACTCCAGGACGGTGATCCCGACGGCGACGTTCGCCGCGCGCTCGACCACTTCCCGGTCACGTCCATGACGGGCCCGGTGCTGGAGCGGTACTTCCTGCCGGGAGGCCGCGCCGCGGGCGAGCCGTACCTCCCTGTCCCGAAGCTGTCGCTCAACCCGACCCGGAAGCAGCAGGAGTTGAGCATCCTTGGCAACTTCGTCGAGGTGTGGCTGGCAAAGGAGGGCCACGGTGGGATAGTCGGCGTCAACTACATGGAGAAGATCCAGATGGCCACCCCGTCCGCCGTGCTCGGCGCGATGCTGGCAGGCATCGACTACGTCCTGATGGGCGCCGGGATACCTCGTCAGATCCCCCGCCTTCTCAACGAGTTGGCGAAGGGACACGTGGGCAGCCTCACCGTCGATGTCCACGGCTCACAGGAAATTCACACCCTTAGGGTGGATCCGGTGGCACTGCTCGGCGAGATACCGGCGCCCCTGGTTCGCCCGAGGTTCCTTGCCATCGTCTCCGCCCACATCCTCGCGTTCTACCTCGCCCGGGACGAGGAGATCCGCCCCGACGGGTTCATCATCGAGGGCCCGACCGCTGGCGGACACAATGCCCCGCCTCGCGGGCGGTTGATGCTCGACGATGACGATCAGCCGATCTACGGGCCGCGCGACGACGCTGACCTCGAGAAGATCGCCGCGCTCGGCCTGCCGTTCTGGCTCGCCGGCGGATACGGGTCGCCGCACCAACTGGCCGCCGCGCTGACCGCCGGGGCGACGGGGGTGCAGGTCGGGACCCTGTTCGCGCTCAGTCGCGAGTCCGGTTTCACCGACGACGTGCGTGGCCAGGCCCTGGAGAAGCTTTCTGACGGCGAGCTCTCCGTTCGCACCGACGCAGCGGCCTCGCCCACCGGGTTCCCGTTCAAAGTGGCACAACTGGCCGGAACTCTGTCCGACCCGGCCCTGTTTGCCGAGCGAGTGCGACTGTGCGACCTCAGCTATCTGCGAGAGCCCTACCTGCGAGAGGATGGCGCGGTCGGCTTCCGCTGCCCGGCAGAGCCGGTGCATATGTACGTGCGAAAGGGCGGCGATGCGGCGGAGACCGTGGGTCGCGCCTGCCTGTGCAACGCGTTGACCGCCACCGCCGGTCTCGGGCAGACCCGCAAGGACGGGTATCGGGAGTTGCCGCTGGTGACGCTCGGCTCCCACGTCGATGGCGCGGGCGACTTGCGTGCGGCGCATCCCGAGGGCTGGGGAGCGGCGGACGTGGTGGCCTGGCTGATGCCGTCAGTACCGCTTTCCGCCGGTGGCTGATCAGCCCCGCGGGGCGGGGCGGCCCCGACTCGCGACTCGCGCCGCGTTCTCACAGCACCCGGGCGGCCACACGTCGTACCACGGGCCGATCTCGGTCATAGCGGCGCGCGCGCCGGTCGCGACCGGCCTGGATCTCTCGAGCACGAGGTCGACGAGACCGGAGACGAAGATCGGTCGGATCCCGGGAGTCGCCACCCGGACGGCGAAGATTCCGTGCTCGCGAGCGGTCGCCACGGCTTCGGTGTCGAGATCCCACATCACCTCCATATGGTCGGAGGTGAACCCCACCGGCACGATGACGACCGCCCTGGTCCCCTGCGCCGCCAGATCGGCGATCGCGTCGTTGACGTCCGGTTCGAGCCACGGCACGGCCGGCGGCCCGGATCGTGACTGATACGCAAGCGAATACGGCACGGTGACGGCCTGGAGCTCGGCCATGATGACGTCCGCGACCGCGCGATGCTGGGCCACATAGGCTCCACCGGGGCCGAAGTCACGCTCCGGTGGGCCGCTCGCCGCGGCATCCGAAGTGGGAATCGAGTGTGTCGAGAAGAGCACGTGAGTGTCCGCGGACGAGATCCCGCGAGCGGCCACCTGGGCGAGGGCGACGCGCACGCCGTCGATGAACGGGGTGACGAACCCGGGGTGGTCGAAGTACTGGCGCACCGTGTCGATGTGGACTGCGTCCTCGAGTCCGGTCGCGGCGACCGCCTCGGCCAGGTCCTGCCGGTACTGGCGGCAACTCGAGAAGGAACTGTAGGCGCTCGTCGTGATCGCGATCAACCTGGTGTGGCCGGCGTCGACCGCAGCGGCGACGACGTCTCGAAGGTAGGGCTTCCAGTTTCGATTGCCCCAGTACACCGGCAGGTCCACGCCGCGAGCAGCGAGTTCTTCCTCGAGTGCCGCTTTGAGGGCGCGATTCTGGCCGTTCACCGGACTCACCCCGCCAGAGGCGCGGTAGTGTCCCGCCACCGCCTCCAGGCGTTCCTCGGGGATTCCGCGACCGCGGGTGACGTTGCGAAGGAACGGGATGACGTCGCTCTGGCCCTCCGGGCCGCCGAATCCCGCGAGCAGGACGGCATCGTAAGCGACGGGATCGCGGCGCGAGACCACGGTCATGCGCTCGCCTCCACGATCCCCCCGGCGGGTTGGTACGCGCAGGCCGGATCCTCCCCGAGTGGGTCACCGCTGGCCGCGAACGCCCGGGCGCGAGATCCACCGCACAGGTCGGCGTACTCGCACCGGCCGCACCTACCGGTGAAATCAGTGGCCCGGATCCGGCGCAGTATCGGGTCGTCCCGGTAGATCTCGGCGAGCGGGGTATTGCGCACATTTCCCAGGGGAAGCGGCAGGAACCCCGCCGGGTAGACCTCGCCGTCGTGGGCGATGAAGACGATGCCCTTGCCGTCGCGGGTGGATGCGGTTTGCGCCCGGGGCAACCCGGCCGGATCCCCCATCAGGGAAACGAGGCGCCGAGACAAGTCCTGGTACAGCCCGCCATCCGGGGCCGGGTCGCCGGCCCGACGGCGGGCAACAACGCGGCGGAAGAACGGCGCCTCGACCGTGCGGATGATGAAGCCGTACTGCGAGGCGTCGTAGAGGAAGTGGCAGATGTCCTCGTGCTCCGCGGGACTCACCGCCTCCGTCGCCACGCCGCGTCCGACCTGGACGAGGAAGAAGACCTCCCAGATGTGCGCTCCCGCTTCGGAGACCAGGGCCGCGACATCCGCGAGTTCATCGACGTTCGCCCTCATCACCGTCGTGTTCACCTGCACGGTCAGCCCGGCCGCGGACAGCGCACGAATCGCCTGCAGGGTCTCCTCGAAATGGCCGGGGATGCCGCGAACCCCCTCGTGTGTCGCCGCGACCGCCCCGTCGAGGCTGATCGAGACCGCCTTGACGCCGCTCGTGACGATGCGTTCGATCATCTCCGGCGTGAGCGACGGTGTGACCGATGGCGAAAGCGCCACCGGGATGCCGAAGCTCGTCGCGTACTCGACCAGCTCGAACAGGTCGGGGCGCAACAGACAGTCACCACCGGTGAGGACGAGGATCGGGTACGGTCGGCCGAAGCCGGCCACCTGGTCGATCAGCTCGCGGCCCTCGACCGCGGTGAGCTCCCCCGGAAGCGCCTGCATTGTGGCGCTCGCCCGACAGTGTCGGCAGGCCAGGGGGCACGCGCGGGTGGTCTCCCAGAAGATCAGCATCGGCCGACGCGAGTAGTTCGGGCCGGCACCCCGTGCGGTCTTCCGCACAGTCTTCAGGAGTCCACTTGGATCGAACGCCGTCATTTTTCCACCTCGGTTGTTTGTCGTTGCTCGCCCAGGACCTGGGCGATGTCATTGGCGCAGCGCTCGGCATCTGCCACGCAGCTGGCCAGGCCGACACCGCGATAGGCGGAGCCGGTCAGGAAGACACCGGGCACGGGGCGCAGCGCGGAGGCCAGGGAATCCAGCCGATCCTGATGCCCGACCAGGTACTGCGGCATGCCGTTCGGCCAGCGTTGAACGTACTCGTGCGCGGGCATCCCGGTCACGCCCATGGCCTCCGAGAGTTCGCCGTGAACGCGGCGCACCAGGGTGGCGTCGTCCATCTCCAGCCAGCGACGGTCGCCGTGACGGCCGACCATGCAGCGGATCAGGACGAACTCGTCGTCGGCGAGGTGGGGCCACTTCGCGCTCGACCAGCTGCACCCCACGAGAATCCTGCCCTCTTCCGGTGGCACGAGGAAGCCGGTTCCGTCCAGCGAACGATGCACCGCCTGGCGCGGATAGGCGAGGGTGATCGTGGCGACATCGGCGTAGGGAATGCCGGCGAGAACGGTCGCCGTGTCGGGGGCCAGGTCGGCGAGCAGCCGGGCGCTGACGAACGCCGGGGTGGCCAGCACGACCGCGTCGGCGAGGATGCCCGGTCCATCCGCCAGCTCGACCCGATAGACGGAACCGATGCGCGAGATGCCGATCGCGGCGGTCTCCAGCCGCAGATCATCCTCTGCCAACCGCGCGGCCATCGTCTCGACCAGCAGGACCAGCCCGCCATCCAGAGTGACCAGCGCGGGTGCGCCCGATGCCGCCCGCGCAGCGCGTCGGAGGCGGCGAAGCCCGAGGTAGAGGCTGCGGTTGGTGCGGGCGAGGGCTTCGATGTCGGGCGCGCAACTGCGGGCGCTGAGTTCACCGGCCCGACCGGCGTGAACCCCACCGAGCAGCGGCTCAACCAACCGCTCGAACACCTGGGAGCCGAGGCGCGGGACGACGAGGTCGGCGATCGATGGGTCGCGCGCGACCCGGCGACGGCGCGGGAGAACGAGGTCCAAGGCGGCGCGAGCCACGCCTGCCGGGGACAGCAGGCGCGATCTGAGCAGTGGGAGCAGGCGATCCGGCACACCGAACAGAGTGCCGGGCGGAAGGCGACGGAGTCGACCGCGCGACCACACGTGGGCTCCCAGCGCGGCCGGAGCAACCACACGGTCGCCGAGCCCGAGGTCGTCGAGCAGCGCTGTCATCACCGGCGAGCGCACGAGCATCGCATCCGGCCCGGTATCGACCAGGTGCCCGCCAAAGTGCCGGGTATCGATCTTGCCGCCCAGCCGCTTGGACCCCTCGACGAGCGTCAGCCGCACATTCGACCCGAGCCGCCGATGGAGATAGTGGGCGGTCGCCAGGCTACTGATTCCGCCGCCGACGATAACGACCCGTGGTTGGTGATCGGCGAGGCCGCGAGCCGGATGGGCTCTCTCGGTGTGGTCTTGCGTGTGATCGCCTACTCCGATATGAGGTTACCGCTGCGGCGCAGGACGCGCCGCAGAACGGTCTTGTGGACTCGTTGTCGCCGGGTATCCGGTGAACCGAATCCGACAACACTTCAGGGTATCGGCGGACGAAATCGCGGCTCGGGCCAAAGGTCCCGTTCCCTCCCAAGGCAGGTTCCCCCGGGCTCGAGGATCACCGCCTCATCGATGACCTCGACGGGGGTGTTCAGGGTGGCATGCTCGAGCATCCAGGCCTCGGAGACGTAGCGGCGTTCGCCGGTTTCCCATTCGGAGGGGGCCCCGTCGGCGTCAGCCGATGGGGAGTGCTCGACCAGGACCGACCCAGCAAGGCGCAGGAGCGCTGCGGCGTTGGGGAACACGCCGACGGCGTCGGTGCGGCGTTTGATCTCCTCGTTCACCCGTTCCAACGGGTCCCTCAACCAGATCTGGCGCCGGTGGTGTTGCGGGAAACCGGCGAACGCGAGGAGCTCGGGTTGGGCAAGAATCGTGCGGATGACCGATAAACTCGCCCTGACCTACCGCGGCGGAGTCGCTCTCCGGGCGATAATCACCCGGGCAAAGGCGTCAGGAGACACGCCTAGACCATCTGAGGAAAACCGAGGTCGATCTCGGACGTGGCCGGGTCGGGCCAGCGGGTGGTGACGACCTTGCCGCGGGTGTAGAAGCGGATGCTATCCGGCCCGTACATGTGCGCGTCGCCGAAGAGCGAGTTCTTCCAGCCGCCGAATGAGAACGACCCGACCGGCACCGGAATGGGTACGTTGATGCCGACCATGCCGGCTTCGATCTCGAACTCGAACTGCCGGGCCGCCCCGCCGTCGCGGGTGAACAGCGCAACACCGTTGCCAAATTCGTGCTCATTGACGAGCTTCACGGCTTCGTCGAAGGTGCCTACGCGCACGACCGAGAGCACCGGGCCGAAGATTTCGTCGTCGTAGACCTTCATGCCGGGCGTCACGTGGTCGATCAGGCTGACGCCGAGAAAGAAGCCGTCGTTGTCGAAGTGCTGCGCCCGACCGTCGACGACCATCGTGGCGCCGGCTGCCTCCGCGCCGGCCAGATAGCCCGCCACCCGGTCGCGGTGCTCACCGGTGATGAGTGGGCCCATCTGCGAGGTCGGATCGGTTCCGGGACCGACGGTGAGCGTATTCATGCGCTTTTCGATCGCGGCGACGAGGGGGTCGGCGATGCCGCCGACGGCCACGAGAACACTGACGGCCATGCAACGCTCCCCTGCAGAGCCAAAGGCGGCATTGATCGCGGCATCCGCTGCCATGTCAAGGTCAGCGTCCGGCAGCACCACCATGTGGTTCTTGGCCCCGCCGAGCGCCTGCACGCGCTTGCCGTTCGCGCCGGCCCGGCTGTAAATGGATTTCGCGATCGGGGTGGACCCGACGAAGCTGATCGCCTTGACCTCGGGGTTGTCGAGCAGCTCGTCGACGGCCTCCTTGTCGCCCTGCACCACGTTGAGCACGCCGGCGGGCAGGCCGGCCTCGGTGAAGATCTCGGCGATGAAGATGGCCGACGACGGGTCCTTCTCGCTCGGCTTCAGCAGCACGGTGTTTCCGCAGGCGAGGGCGCTGCCGATCATCCACAGCGGTACCATCGCTGGAAAGTTGAACGGGGTGACGCAGGCGACGACGCCGACGCTCTGGCGCACCGAGTGTACGTCGATTCCCGTGGAGACCTGCTGCGAGAATTCGCCCTTGAGCATATGGGCGAGGCCCGTGGCGAATTCGATGTTCTCGAGGCCGCGGGTGATCTCGCCCGTCGCGTCGGAGAGCACCTTTCCGTGTTCACTCGTGAGAATCACCGCGAGCTCGGCCGTGCGCTCCGCGAGCAGCTCGCGCACCCTGAAGAAAATCGCCGTGCGCTTGGCCAGGGAGGTGGCTCGCCACTCGGGCAGTGCCGCGCTGGCGGCGTCGATGGCGTCGATGACGACCGCGCGGGAGGCCAGCACGACCCGCTTCTCCTGCGCGCCGGTAGCCGGATTGAACACGGGGCCGAATCGGGTCGCCGAATCGATGCGCCGACCGTTGATGTAGTGGGGAATGGTTTGCATGGGAGTGCTCTTTCTGGTGGGGCGAACGGGTTCAGGCGTGCGGCTGCAGGGTACCGTCGACGAGTTTGACGATCATCGAACAGTCCTTGGCGCCCTCGCCCTCGTCGATCAGGCGCTCGAACAGTTCGGCGACGCGCTCGCCGATGTAGAGCGGGGTTTTGGTAGCCCGGGCCGCCGCAATGGCGAGGCCAATGTCCTTGCTCGCAAGCGCGGTGGTGAAGGTCGGGGCAAAATCCTGGTTCGCCGCAGCCGTCTCGACGACGTCCTTGACCGGATACCAGGTGCGCAGCGCCCAGCTATCGCCCGATGAAACGGATGCGACATTCCAGAACACGTGTTTGTCCAGACCCAGGCGCCCGGCCAACACGGCGCCCTCTGCCGTCGCGGCGAGGTTGATGAACAGCATGAGGTTGTTGCAGATCTTCGCGGCCTGGCCGGTTGTCGCGCCGCCGGTCGGGATGATGTTCGCCGCCATCGGCTGGATGAACGCGGTGGCGTCGGCGACCGCGCTGGGCTCGCCGCCGATCATGAAGGTCAGTGTTCCGGCCTTCGCGCCGCTGATGCCGCCCGAGACCGGGGCGTCGACGAAGCGAAACCCCGCCGCCGCCGCATCGTGCAGGGCCTGGGCGGTGTCGATGTCGATCGTCGACGAATCCACCAGCAGGGTGGTCGTAGCCGTGTTGGCCAGCACACCGTCAGCACCGAAGTACACGGCCCTGGCGTGCTCGCCCTTGGGCAGCATGGTGAAGACGACGTCGGCGCCGACGACGGCCTCGCCAATACTCCCGGCGGCGGTGACGCCCGCCTTGACGGCCGTAGCGACGGCATCCGGATTCAGATCGAACCCGCGCACCTCGTTGCCGGCGGCCACCATATTCGCTGACATGGGTCCACCCATGTTGCCCAACCCGATCCATGCAACTACTGACATAACGAAGCTCCCTTGCTCGTGTGCTTCTCCACCCTCGCAGCCGGATAGAGTGCAATCAAGGCAATATTTCACAGGGCGTATGTGCGCAGATGCACGCGCTTGAAAGGATTGATCCGTGAATTCACGGCTACCGAGCCCGAACGACCTGCTCGTACTGCTCACCGTTGCCCGGCTAGGCCGGTTCAACGCGGTCGCCGAGGCGCTCGGCACCACCCACACGACCATTTCTCGGCGCATCCTCTCGCTCGACCAGGAGCTGGGAGGCCGCACGCTCGAACGCAGCCCGCACGGCTGGGAACTCACCGAGCTCGGCCGGCACGCGGTCGGCGCGGCCGAAGCGATCGAAGACCGGCTCGGCGCGCTCACTGCGGCGATCAGCAACACCGACCCGCTCTCAGGGTTGCTGCGCATCAGCACGATCGATGGTTTCGGGGCCGAGATCATCACGCCGGCTCTCGTGAAGCTGCAGCGCGACCACCCGCGCATCAATATCGAAATGTTCAGCGCCACCCGCAAAGTGAGCCAGAACCGGTCGGGCGTTGACCTCGAGATCGTGGCCGGCCGCAACGACGTCAACAACGCGCAGTCGATGTTTCTCACCAACTACTTCTTGCGGCTCTATGCCAGCCGCGAGTATCTGCGGGGCCGGGGTGTGCCCCCGTCGCTCGACGATATTCGGTCGCACAGTTTCGTTTCCTACGTCGAAAGCGCCCTGCTGGTGACCGACCTCGGCTACCGGTCATCGCAGTTGCCCGAGCCCGCCACGACTTTTCAGGCGACGAGTCTGTTCGCGCAGCTGGAGGCAGTGCAGGCGGGCGCCGGGATCGGTCTCCTGCCGAACTTTCTCGTACACGACCGGCCGGAATTCGTTCCAGTGCTTCCCGACGAGTTTCAACGCCAGCTGCCGATCTGGGCGGTCGTGCGGGCCGAATCGCTGCGATCTCCCGTGGTGCGCGCCGCGATCGAGGCGATCACGCTCGAGATCGCCCATCGACCGGCGGCGTTCTCCGACTGATCGTTCCGCCGACAGGCGGAGGTATCATGGTCGCGCCGATAACGGGTGGCGGTTGTGGGGTGAGGCTATCGGCGGGAAGCCCCGGCGATGATTTCACAACGCGGATCTCGACAACGGTGATCCGCATTGAACGAATTCGCGCTCCATTCGCCCCGGCCAGTCGGATGCTCACCGACGAGGACAAGGACGAGGCCTCGCAGTCCTGTCGGCCCCGTGCAGATGCCGTCACGTGCCGCCGTGCAACCGGTCGAAGACCAACCCGGCGTTCCCGTGATTACCGTGGCGACCGCAACCGCCGACGAGACCCTCGTGGTTCTCGGCCACGAGGGTCCCGTCGGCGCCGGGCGATTGCTTGCCGGCTCGACAGCAATGGGCGCCCGGGAAGCGGGACGTTCTGACATCCGCACGCCGACAAGGCAGCCAACGGAGTCGAGGTGCAGCCCGCTTCATCGGACCGATGATCTAAGTTTAGAAACTCATGTTCTGAACCGGATCCTTCACCTTCGTCGAGTATGTGTTCGCGTCCGCGATGTCCTGTCGCGAGTGATCCGGCAGGAGTATCGTGGCCACAATCGTGATGATCGCGGCAACGAGCATGTACACAGCGACGGCGTATCCTGTGCCGAATTGATGCAACAGGAACGTCGCGATCAGGGCGGCCGGGCCGCCGGCGACGATCGAGGCCAGCTGATAGCCGAGCCCTGAACCGGTGTACCGAAGGTTGGTCGGGAAACTTTCCGCGATAATCGAGGCCTGCGGTCCGTACTGGATTGCGTGCGGGATCAGCGCCACGCACACAGCGACGAACACCAGCCAGGGGACGCCGCTGTCGAGCACGCCGAAGTAGACGAAACCCCACACGCCGGTGATCGCGGCACCGATCAGGTAGATCTTCTTGCGATTGAATCGGTCTGACAGGTGCCCGAAGTACGGCACGAGGACCAACTCGATGACGGCCGCAATCATGGTGCCCAACAGCACGAAGTTGTACGAGTAGTTGTGAGTCTTGTCGGTGAGATACGACAGCACGAAAGCCGTGACGATGTAGAACGGCATTTGCTCCGACATCCGCAACAGTGCCGACAGAATAATCTCTTTCGGGTAGCGCTTGATGACCTCGCGCACCGGGGACTTGTGCGTCTCCTTGGACTTGACCACGTTGGCGAACATCGGACTATCCGCGATTTTCAGCCGGATGTACAAGCCGATGCCCACCAGAACCACGCTGAGCAGGAACGGAATGCGCCAACCCCATGCAATGAACGCGGTTGTGCCCCAGATCGAATTGAACAAGGCCATCAGGCCGGTGGAGAGGATAATGCCGATCGCCACGCCCGTCTGCGGCCAACTGGCCATCAACCCTCGACGCTTCTGGTTGCCCCACTCCATCGACAGCAGGACCGAACCTCCCCACTCGCCACCGACCGCGATGCCCTGGAAGACGCGCAGGAGGATCAGTATGATCGGCGCCGCGTCGCCCCAGCTGTTCGCGCCGGGGAGCACGCCGATGAGGGCCGAGGCAACACCCATCATCAACAGGGTTGTGATGAGCATCGCTTTGCGCCCGATCTTGTCACCCCAGTGGCCGAAGATCGCAGCGCCTACCGGGCGGGCGAGGAACCCGACGAAGTACGTCGCGAACGACGCGAGCACACCCAGATAGGGAGACATGTGCGGGAAGAACACCTGCGGGAACACCAAAGCCGCAGCGGTGCCGTACAGAAAGTAGTCGTACCACTCGATTGTTGTGCCGATTGTGCTGGCCACCGCAGCCCTGCGCACTTGGCTTCGTCGTTCTCGGTCGTTCACAGTGGGCAAATCAGGACTTGACATCATTGTCTCGCTTCGTCTCGGAATCTGAGTGTACGTCACATTAGATGGGATGCGCCCCTTGCACCGTACGGCACAGTTGGTCAACATTCGCAGGTATCAGAGTGCCATCTGCATGTGGCCACAGCCCTCGTTTTAGCGTGGATTTGGGAGACGTGTCAAGAGACTAAACCTGCACGCCGGGGGAACCATTTTGCACATTGAGACACGGCCGGAGGTGTGATATTGCCGCTCGGGACGCGGAAGCGTCACGGACTCAATCCGCACCGATAACGTGCCATGCGGACGGCGGATCCCCCGATGGATCAGACGGCGATTCGCGGGGGAAGAGCGACGAGGGAGTGCCCAGGATATGAAGATCAAGGGATCCGTGTTCGAAGAGATCGGGCGCGTGCAGCCGTATTGCACGAGCCGGCAGATCACGATTTGCGACCTGGAGCTCGACGATCCACAACCGGGCGAGGTCTTGATCCGCATCGAGGCAGCCGGAATCTGCCACTCCGATCTCAGCGTCGTCAACGTCGCTCGTGTGCGGCACGTCCCCATGCTGTTCGTACATGAGGTGGCCGAGAGAATCAAACGCCTCGGTGAAGGGATCGATGATCTGGTGGTCGGCCGGCGAGTGGCGACGCCGGCAAGCCGGAGAACGGGGCCTCCTGCGGAGCGGTTTGCGGTGAGTTATCGGTGACCTGACAAGATCGCGATCGTACGCCTCGCCACGGACCCCGAAACCCGCGCCCACCCGACTCGCCGCGCCGCCGAAGGAAAGAAAACGAAGGACATCCTCCGCTGCCTCAAGCGCACCATCGCCCGCGAAGGCTTCCACCTCACCCCCCTCCCCCCGCAGCCAGCAGCAGACACCAGCGACCCGCGTCCCGCACGCAAACGCGTCAAGCTCGGCCTCACCGGGGTCGCCGACGCCCTCGCCTGCGCGATCAGCAAAATCTCACTCTCCGAACGCGGCACGATCCGCGACATCCCGTCCCTGAACCGCTACAGGATCTGCTCAACGAACACGAACTCCCCCGGATCGCAGCTCGACAACTTATGGCGAGCATCAAATTCCGCATTCCCAATTGATTCTTCGGCACCTGCCACGCGCGAATCTTCTACACAGAGACGCGGGGGTGCGAATTGGCATGCACGGGTCCATGGTGGAAGTACGGAGGCGACCTCGTGCGAGCGGTCCTCGAAGTTGCGAGAATCGAACCGTGACACGCGCCGGTTCCGGCGGTACTCTCGCAGCGGGGAGAGAAGTCGGGAAGCAATGGCAGAGTCGCCGAAGGATCGAAAGCCCCTGCCGCTGGAGTTTCCTGCGATCCCGCCGGAAGCTGACCTCGAACCCGACGCGCCAAAGCCCGGACCGTCCGGTGAACGGCCTCGGCAATCGCGTCGGTCGCCTCGCACCACCGAGCCGGCCCAACCATCGGAGCCCGAGGCACCGGAAGAGCGCCTCCGCAGCGGGGAGCCGCCGAGCCCCACGGGCGTCCCCGCCTTCGCGCTTCCGGACATGCCGCGGACGGTATCGCTCGTGACGGACTCCGTGATCACCCGGCCGCTGGCCGAGCGGATGGCACTGACCCCGCAGGAGCCCATCGGCGTCGTGATCGAGGTGCGCACCGACGCCGGCCTGCCAACGGAAGAGGTCGTCGCCGAGCTCCTCCGGCTGATCCACGGAGTCGCGGGCGAGGCGGATGCGGTCGAGGAGAGCGCATGGCGGGTCGGCAACTATGTCGTCGCCGAGATGACCGCCGACCAGATCCTTGGACTGGTGAATCGTGACTCCGGCAAAGGTGGGCGCGTGGTCGCTGGACGGCAGGTGCAGAAGACCGCACCGCGGAGTCTGATCAATCGAATTTGGCCGAACTTCGAGGTGAGCGCGACCATCCACCGGTCGATCATCACTACCAAAGCGGATGCCGCCGCCCGGTCCTTCGACGCAACCGGGGACGGAATCGTGTGGGCGCTGCTTGACACCGGCGTGCACCGCGAGCACCGCCACTTTCTCCACCACGACCACGACACCCTCGGGCTGCCCCCGACGCTCGTCCACCGCAGCTTCGTCGCTGGCACAACCGACGACGACGCCCTCAGGGACGCGAACGGGCACGGGACCCATGTCGCTGGGATCATCGCGGGATGGCAGGACGATCCCCGCCGGAAGGTATACGCCGCCACCTGGTATCGAACCGCGGACGGCGACGCGGGCGTCGAGCGAGTGCAGTTGGACCGCATCAGCGGTATGGCTCCGCGGGCGAAGATCCTCTCGTGCAAAGTGCTGCGCGACGACCGTACAGGCGACCTCGCGTCACTTCTCGAGGCGCTGGAATACATCCAGGAGTTGAACCGCTGGGGTCGCGAACTCAACGTCCACGGCGTGAACCTGTCGCTTGGCTACACGTTCGATCCCTCGTGGTTCGCGGCGGGCCAGTCGCCAGTGTGCCGAGAGGTCGACCGGCTGGTGGCGAACGGCGTGTGCGTCGTCGTGTCGGCGGGCAACACCGGTTACGGTGCCGCGCGCGACACCGCCGGTCGAGAGATGCGCCTCAGCTTCGGCATGACGATCAACGATCCGGGCAACGCCGCGCGGGCCATCACGGTGGGATCCACATCCATCAAGCCTTACTCGACCGGGGTGTCGTACTTCTCATCGAAGGGGCCGACGGGCGACGGGCGACTCAAGCCCGACTTGGTCGCCCCTGGTGAGCGCGTCGTGAGCGCCGGCGCCGGGCAGCTGCTTGAGAAGGCCCGTGCGACCGTCAAGCTGGAACCCGGTCAGCGGGCCTCCCAGATCACCTACGTCGAAGACTCCGGCACATCCATGTCGGCACCGCACGTATCAGGCATCGCGGCCGCGTTTCTCTCAATACATCGGGAGTTCATCGGCAGGCCCGACGAGGTCAAGCGGATCCTGATGGACTCCGCGAGCGATCTCGGCCGGCAGCGCACCTTCCAGGGTGCCGGGCTCGTCGACGCCATGCGCGCCATACAAAGCGTCTGAGGTAACAGCAGCGCCGACGGTCACGAAGGCGGCGGCGCCGGAGGAAAGGAAAGCCATGAGGCTGCCATACGCGGAGGTCGAGTTCGACGAGAAGGGCGCGATCGTAAGCCCAAAGCAGGTTAGTGAGGCGCGAAAGTTGATCGGCGGCGAGGGTGCCACCGACGTGCTCGTAGTTTCACACGGGTGGAACAGCACGCACCGCGATGCGCGCGCGATGTATGACCGGCTCATCGACTCGATCGTCGCCGTCCGTCCGTCCGTAGCGGGAGCGACCGGCCGCCGGTTCGTGGTAGTCGGCGTGCTGTGGCCGTCGATCCAATGGGCGCCCCCGGAGAACGACGGGGCGGGAGCGAGCGTCGGCGGCTCGGCCGCGAACCTCGAAGCCGAGCTTGTGCGGCAGGTCCCCGATCCGGAGCGGCGAGGGAAGCTCATCGCGCTCGTCCCGGAGCTCGAGACATCCTCGGCGGCGCGACGGGAATTCGTCGAGCTTCTGCGCACCGAGCTGCCGGACGGTGCCACGGATGACGACGACCCCGATTCCGCGCCACAGGCGCTTCGCGACGCGGATCCGGAAACCGTGCTTGATGCCGCGGCCGGGGCTGGCGAGGACGATGCCGCCCCCGCTGCGGTCGGGGGCGCCGCCTCGATCGGTCCCGAAGGAGTCGACCCGCTCGATGCGGCGGGCGGGGGCGCGGGCTTCAGCATGAGCGACATCTTCGACGGAGCTCGTAACGTCCTCAACGCGATGACCTACTTCACGATGAAGGATCGAGCCGGGGTCGTAGGCGAGAAGGGTGTCGCGAAGCTGCTGGAGAGCCTTCACGCCGATGGCGGGGATGCCCGGCTGCACCTCGTCGGACACTCGTTCGGTGGCCGCGCCGTTACCGCCGCCGCACTCGCTACTTCCGCTCCGGTGTCGTCGATGAGTCTGCTCCAGGCCGCCTACAGCCACTACGGAATGGCGCAGGGGTGGGACGGCGCCCACAAGAACGGCGTGTTTTGGAGGGTGCCTGAGAAGATCGACGGGCCGGTCATCATTACCTTTACGAAAAATGACAAGGCCGTCGGACTCGCCTATCCCGTCGCCTCGCGGATCGCCCAGCAGATCGGTGCGGGTCTCGGCGATGCTGGCGACAAGTACGGGGGCATCGGTCGCAATGGCGCTCTGAAGACTCCAGCAGCCCTTGCAACCGTGCCGCTACAGTCGGTCGGCGGCCGCTACACCTTCCAGCGGGGAAAGGTGTCGTCGCTCAACTCGGACGAGTTCGTGAAGGGTCACGGGGACGTGACCGGCCAAGAGGTGGCATATGCCATCCTCACCGCGGTGATGGTCGCCACCTGATGTCCGCCCGCTGAAAACCGAGAGGCCACCCGCCGCCGATTGCGCGGTTTCGGAGCCGCTCAGGTCTTCATCACGATACTGCGGACGAACGGCAACCTGCGAAAGATCGCCACCTTCCTCGACGCGGAAGAGGCAGCAGAAGCCGCAGCCAAGAGGGGCAAGGTGCCAGCAGAAAAGCCCGACCGCCGCCGCGTTCGAGCAAGCCCACTACGCGGCCCTCAACCGAGAGTCGCAACCCGCATAGGAGCGGCAAGAAACCTGGGGCGCTTCATCAAGACCCGCGCGTTCGGTTTGTGATGAGAGCGCACGGTTGGATATGGTCGCCGTCACCGCGACACGTGGGAACCCACCCCACTGACCAGAGCTTCGACCTCCTTTTGGGTCGCCATGGAGTTATCTCCCGGTGTCGTCATTGCCAGTGCGCCGTGAGCTGTCCCATACTCGAGTGCAAGCGGCAGGCCCAGCCCTTCAAGAAGTCCGTAAATCAGTCCGGAAACGAAACCGTCTCCCCCGCCGACCCGATCCATGATTTCGAGACCGACGTACCCAGTCGATGCGATTCGGCGCTCATCTCGAGTGTGCGCCACGACACTCCAGTCATTGACGGATGCCGAGCGCACCTTTCGTACCGTGGATGCGACAAGCCAGAGGTTTGGGAAACGCCTCAAGACTCCGGTTGCGAGCAGGTCGAGCCGCTCAGCCTCACCGAGGGGCGGCAAAGGGGCTTGGACGCCGAGCCGGTCGGTGAAGTCGGTGGCCCCGCCGACAAGCACGTCGGCGTTTTCGGCCAGCTGGCTAAACACCCGGAGTGCGCGCTCCTTATCGGCTGGGCCAGTCCACAGGCTTGGCCGAAAATTCAGGTCGACCGACACAACGGTGCCGTACTTGCGCGCGGCCGTCATCGCTGCGATCGCCGTTTCTGCTGTGCTCTCCGACAATCCGGCAAAGATCCCCCCGGTATGGAACCAACGAACGCCGAGTTCCCCGAAGAGCTGATCCCAGTCGATATCGGCGGGTGTCAACATCGACGCGGCACTGTGGCCGCGATCGGGGACCCCCAACGCGCCTCGGAGCCCGAATCCACGTTCGGTGAAATTGAGCGCGTTCCGTGCCCGCCGCCCCACGCCGTCGAACTCCCGCCAGACGATCAGCGACGGGTCTACCCCGCCGGCCAGGATCAGATTCTCCGTGAGTCGGCCGAGTTCGTTATCGACCAGGGAAGTAGCGACTCCGGTGCGAAGTCCGAAAGCACGCGACAAGCCGCGGGCAACGTTATACTCCCCGCCCCCCTCCCACACGGTGAAACTGCGCGCTGTGCGGATGCGCCCCTCGCCCGGGTCGAACCGCAACATGACTTCGCCGAGGGCCACCGAATCGAAGCGACATTCCCCAGCAGGGCGAATACTCGGCACGGTCATCGAGGAGCCCAAGGCAATCTTGCCACTGCGACCATGCTGGCCGCCTCACAACTAAGGCGGACGATCTCCTCGAAGCGGCCACCTTCGATGAGCGTTCGCGTGGCCATCCAGCTTCCCCCGGCCGCAAATATCGATGCGCTGGCCAAGTAGTCGACCGCATTCTCCGGGCCCACTCCCCCGCTGGGCATGAAGCGAACCTGCGGGAAGGGTTCGCTAAGCGTTTCGATCATGGCCCGGCCGCCCATCTTGCCGGCGGGGAAGAACTTGACCCGGTCGAGCCCTTCCGCGGCAGCCGTTTGCAGCTCGGTGGCCGTTGCGATGCCGGGAATGACAGCTACGCCCAGGCGGCGGCATTTTTCCACAACAGCGAGACTCAGACCCGGACTCACCACGAACGACGCACCGGCGTCGACGACCCTTTCGACCTGCTCGGCGGTCAGCACGGTTCCGGCTCCTATCAGCATGTCGCCGCGCCCAGCCATTCGGCGGATTGTTTCCAAGCCCGTTCTCGTTCGCAGGGTGACTTCCGCCATGGGCAATCCTCCTGCTACGAGAGCATCGGCCAGGTCCCCGGCGCGAGCGAGATCGTCCATGACGATCACCGGAACGATGCCAAGGCGCTCTATGCGGAGCAGCGCGGAATTCTCGTCATCCGGGACGTTGGGGGTGATGCTCATGGATGCTCCTGATTATTGGTAGTGCGGTGCGGGGAAAGATGGGTGATGGGATTCCTCAACGTGCCGAGACCAGAAAGGGAGATGGCGACATGGTCACCGGGTTCAACGCGGGTGGAGGTTCGCGGGGCCCCGGTCAGAATCACGTCCCCTCGGCCGAGGGTCATGATCGAGCTGAGATACACGAGTACCTCGACAACGTTGTAGGCCAGATCAGCTGTGTTGCCATGTGCCCGGTGTTCACCGTTGACCGAGACGTCGATGTCGACGTCCCACCAGTCGACCCCTGTCGAGATCCACGGGCCCAACGGGGTGAATCCGTCGCCATTCTTCGCTTGGGTCATCTTCTCGTCGAGCGGAATCTGATCTATTGCGGTCACGTCGTTTCCGATTGTGAATCCAAGGACAGCATCGGCCACATCATCTGGTCGTAGGTGGCGAACGGTCCGCCGCATCACTACGGCAAGCTCGCCCTCCACATTGACGTCGCCCACCTTCGGATCAAGGCGAATAGCATCGCCCGGTCCCACCGCAGTGCGGGAGGACTTCATGAAGGCCTGGAGAGGGAGCGGGCGGTCGCCCGGGCCGTTGTGCGCCATTCCCAGAATCACTCTCGGCCCACAGGGCGCCAACAACGTCACGTCGGTTCCAAACGCGCGTCCGGTGAGATCGAACCTATCGCCAAAGGGATCCCTGACTCCCACCCACTGTTCGTCGCGCCAGATGACCGAGCGCGGTCCAGTCGGCGTCGCGACCCGCGCGATCCGCTCGGCCGGCCTTGACGAGCCGCTCTGGCCGGACCAGCCGAGGCTGGAGGGGGCGGGACTAGTAGAACTCAACGGTATTGACAATGTTCAGCAAGGGCTGTCCGTCAAGCAGGTTGCCGGCGTTCTGAGCGAAGAGTTCCGCTATCAGTTGCGGTTCGGCCGCACTGACCGCGGCAGTGTGCGGACTAATCAACACGTTGGGCATGCTCCACAGGAGGCTCAGTGGGCCCAGCGGTTCGCTCGCGAAGACATCCAGCGCGGCATAACCGATCTGACCGGACGTGAGGGCGGCGATGAGGGCGGGTTCGTCGATCACTGTTCCGCGGCCGACGTTCACGACGGTTGCCCCCGACCTGATGGCAGACAGGGCAGCCTCCCCCACAAGACCGTTAGTTGCGTCAGTGCCCGGCAGCGCCACGACGAGTCCGTCGACCCGCCCGAGCACGTCCAGCACCTGGTCCGGATGAACAACCTCGGCGACACCGTGGACTGCGGTCTCGTGCCGACTTGTGGCAATCACCGTGCAACCCAGGGCCGTCAGAAGACGCACGATTTCCCGACCAATGCCACCAAGGCCGAGAACCAGAATCGTCTGTTCGCTCAACTGCCGCATTGGCCAATGCGCAGACCACTCGTGGCGTTGCTGCTGGGAAAGCAGTCGGGGCAGCATCTTCGCGCCGGCTAGCAACCCGAACAGTGCGAACTCGGCAAGCGGCCGACCATGCACTCCGGCGGTCGTCGTGAAGATAACCTGCTCCAGGCTCTCGGGACGGAGCCCAGCAGCCTTGACCTGCGCTCCCCCACCAGCCGCCATTGTTTGCACCCAGCGCAGGCGAGGGTTTGCCCCAACGGTGCGCCTCAACGCGGATGGATCGAGGTCGGGAATACCGAAGAGCGCGTCTGCGGAGTCAAGCATCGAGTCAAACTGTTGCTGTTGCTCCGGCGTGCGTGTGAAAGCAGGGTCGCCCCGGTAATCGGTCGGGTACCGTCTGGTGGGCATCAGGGACGGTTCCCAGATCAGGTCGATCCGCGGCTCGAGCTCGACGATCCGTTCGCACAGGCTCCGGTCGAACGGAGTTGCCATCACGACCCTGAGACGGCCATTGGCCCTCTTTTCCTCAGTTTTCGCGTTCGAGACCACGTCAAAGCAACTTGCTGAGGAACGCGCGAGTTCGAGCGTGCTCCGGTGATCCGAACACTCGCTCCGGGGTTCCCTCCTCAACGATGACACCCGCGTCCATGAACAGGACCCTGTCGGCGACCTCGCTGGCGAAGCCCATTTCGTGGGTCACGACCACCATGGTCATGCCCTCCTCTGCAAGAGTCTTCATGACACCAAGAACCTCGCCCACGGTTTCGGGGTCGAGCGCCGAGGTGGGTTCGTCAAAAAGCATCACCTTCGGCTGCATGGCCAGCGCGCGAGCAATCGCAACCCGCTGCATTTGGCCACCCGATAGCGTGCGGGGCAGGACATCCGCCTTGTGGGCGAGGCCGACCTTCTCCAAGAGCGCCATGCCCGTCGCCCGTGCAACAGAGCGGCTCACCTTGCCGACTTTCATCGGCGCCAGCATGATGTTCTCCAGTACCGTCATGTGCGGAAAGACGTTGAATGACTGGAAGACCATTCCTACATCGCGCCGCACCGCGTTCAGGTTGGTTTTCGCCCCGGTCAGGTCATGACCGCTGATCGTCACTGTCCCAATCTTGAACGATTCGAGGAAATTCAGGCATCGAAGCAAGGTGCTCTTGCCTGACCCCGAGGGTCCGATCACGCACAGCACCTCACCCTCAGACACCTCGCAGTCGATGCCCTTGAGCACCTCCAAGTTGCCAAAACTCTTGTGCAATCCTTTGACGCTGATGATCATCCGTTGCTCCGTCCGACAGTTGAAAAGAATGAGGTGTTCATGCCAGCTTGCGTTCGTACCACTTGCCGAGAAGGGAAATCGGGTACGAGATAGCGAAGTAGAAGGCAGCGACCACCACGAATGTAATGAGCGGTTCGTGGTTGAGGGTGGCTACGATCCGGCCGGCCCGGGTCAAGTCAACGAACCCGATGACAGATACCAGGGAGGATGCCTTGACCAGGGCGATGAGAAAACCAATACCCGGCGCCACTGCGACTTTCATCGCCTGCGGGAAGATCACATATCGGAGTTTGACGAAGTAGTGCATCCCGAGCGCCTCGGCGGCTTCCGACTGTCCTTTCGGTACCGCTTGGATGCCGCCCCGCACTATCTCCGCCATGTACGCGCCCGAATAGATCGACAGGCCAACGATCGCGGTGAACCCATTGGAGAACGTCAAGGCGGGGAGCATGAGCGGAAGGGCGAAATAGGTGAAGAGCAGAATGATCAGGATCGGGACGCCGCGAATGAAGTTGACGTAGATGCCGCTGAGCACCCTGGCGATCCGGCTGGGCGATGCCTTTGCCGTACCCAGAACGATGCCGATCAGGCTTCCGAGCACACCCGAGGCCACGCAGACGACGATCGTCAGCCCTGCGCCACGTAGCAGAGGGGGAAGGTATTGCACGAAGTTGGAGTCCATCAGCGTTCCCCTACCATCTGAAGGCCAGCCTTTCGGTCATTCTGGAGGCGAACGCAATGGCCGCCGAGGTCAGGAAATAGAGCAGGGCGCCAATAGTGAAGATTTCCAGCGTGCGCAAGGTTTGTGAGTTCAGGTCTTCAAGCGTCGAGGTCAGTTCGCCCAATGCAATGACGGAGCCGATCGATGAGAAGAGGAAGAGGACGATGAATTGATTCGTCAGGGCAGGGAGTACGTTCCGAATTCCCGGCTTGAGCAACACGAAACGGAAGGTCTGGTGGAATGGCATGCCGAGTGCGGTTCCGGCCTCGCGAAGACCGACCGGGACTGCATCGATGCCGGCTCGGAAGATCTCAGCCGTGTAGGCGGAATTGTTCAGCGTCATGCCGATCAGAACCGACCAGAGCGGATTGAAGTTAATTCCGATCGAACCGAGTCCAAAGTAGATGAGATACAACTGCACCAACAGCGGCGTGTTGCGGATCACCTCGATGTAGCCGCTGCTGATCAAGCTGAGCGCCCTGACACGGCTGGACTTCGCCAGGTAGACGAAAATACCGAGGATGCTGCCGACAGCGAAGCTGACAAGAGTGACATAGATGCTCACCCAAAGGGCTTGGAGCATCAGGGGGAGATACGGGAGTACATCCCCGAAGTAGAGGGTCATTCATGGCCTTTCGTGAGAACCACGCCATATCGATCGGTGGCGCGCCGGTTGGACCTCTCCGACCGACGCGCCAGTGCTGCTAGCCGCCGACAATGGCGGGGAGGTTTGCGTGTCCCCACTTTTGGAACAACTGCTGGTCCGTCCCCGAGGCGATGAAATTGCGAATGAAGTTGTTCAGGTAATTGATCCAGACCTGGTCGTTCTGAAGTGTTCCCATCGAGACCAACGAGGGGTAGAGCGGCGGCGCATCAACAGTCGCGAGCTTCGGGTCGGCCTTAGCCAGTTGGGCGACGGTGGAGTCTCCTTCGACGAGGGCGTCAACCTTTCCGGACTGCAGGGCTGCAATGGCGTCGGCGATTGTCTCGAAGCGATCGACCTTGGTAGTCGGGAAGTACTTCGTCATGATCGAGTCGTTCGTGCTGCCGCGGGCGACCGACACGGTCTTGCCTGCAAGGTCGGCGTAGCTCTTGATCGGGTGCGCGACGTTGAAGAGTACGCCTGCACCGTGCGCGACATAGGGGATGGTGAATCCCGCTTCCAGAGCGCGGGCATCCGTCGCGGTCCATTCGGAAATGTTGACGTCGACTCGGTTGGTCTTCAGCAGGGGCAAGCGGCTCGTGCCATCAGTGCTCACCAGCGCGAGCTTGACACCCATGGCATCGGCAAGCTTCTGGGCGACGTCGATGTCATACCCGGCGAACTTGCCGTCAGGTTTCTGAACGCTCCATGGCGGATAGTCCGGAAGCACGGCGACGCGCAGAGTACCGCTCTTGATTACCTTCTGAAGTTGGCTTGCCTGCACGGACGCATTGGGCCCGGCGGCACTGTTTCCGGGAGACGTGCACCCGGCCAAGAGCAGGGCGCAGGCCACTGCTGGGATTAGGACGAGCTTGGGAATCGATCGACGCATGCGCAACATCTCCAGAGATAGCTTCATTGGTAACCATTGGATGCCTCCCACAGTATGGGAGTCATTCTTACTATGTGAGAGAGTAGCATCATGCGCCAGTCCACGGCAACCCAACGTCCAACCGGTAAAGTCATAGACGCTCACCAAGATTCCGAGAGGCCGACGATGGCTGAAATACCAACAGACAGCGCCCTCGCGCCGCCACGGGACATGGTCGGGAAGGCTCTATCACTACTCGCCCTCCTTGGCGAGCACCCTCATGGGATTGTCGCCTCAGCGCTGGCCCGCGAGTCTGGTTTTCCGCTCAGCACGGCGCACCGTTTGCTCGGTACCTTGGTGCGCGAGGGCTATGCGAAATTCGACCCGTCTACGAAGCAATACACCGTGGGCCTGCGTATCTTTCAGCTGGCACAGAGCGTGGCGGTTGCATACGGTTTTGCGGGTATGACGCGCCCAACGCTCGAGGCCGTTTCGACGATTACGCAGGAGGCGACGCTTTTGGCAGTGCGTGACCGCGACCGCCAGATATATGTCCACACGATTCCCGGCCCCAGGCAAGTAAGCGTCGCCGGTGAGCCGGGCACGCATGGGCCGCTGCACTGTACGGCTGTCGGAAAGGTGCTCATTGCGTTCGCGCCAGATGACGTCCGCGAGCACATCGTCAACACCATCTCCCTCGATGCGTTCACCGACAAGACAATCACCGACCGAGCCGCATTCCGCGCCGAGATCGAACGGGTTCGCGCGCGCGGCTATGCCACTGCAGATGAGGAGCACGAGTTGGACATCCGCGCCATTAGCGTTCCGGTATTTGTAAACCAGGTAGTAGTGGCTGCGGTGGCGACGGCCGCGCCGGCATTCCGCGCCAGTGTCGAGCAGCTGGCCGAGAATGTGCCACAACTCGAGGAAGCGGCACGCTCACTCGCAACCGTCATGGCCTTGCGCTGAGCCGGAGCGGAGCGAGGGCGTTCGACCGTATAGAGACTGTCGTTTGCATGGCGAATTCAACTGGTTGTCGCAACACCTTGATAGCGGAATTGCTGGGTGGTGTCTCGAAGCAAGGGTGCGTCGGGTTCATCGGAGGGTCGACGGCAGTGGGCAGCGGAGAGGGACCAGAGACCTCGCCCCCAGAAAACGACAATGCCTGATGAAACTCTCGTCTCATCAGGCATATGGTCGGGCTGACAGGATTTGAACCTGGGACCCCCTGGAGGATCAGACCCAATCTGGTCGTTGCCGGATGTCTCGGGAACCCGCGGGTTTCCTTGCGTTTGCAGGGAACCGGCCGGCTCGCTCGTGACGATTGTACGCGGTCGTTTCTGGTTTCTCACGGTCGATTGAGGTGGGAAAGTGATGGGCATCGGACGGGCCGTCGACCTCATGCGTTGAGGAACGAACGTGCTCGACACCCCAGGTGGTTCATGCGGACACGCCTTCAATCCCAAAGTCGCTCAACCGCAACTCGACCCCGTCGAGCGGGACCCGGTTGCACCCGTCGGGCGAGACAAACCGTTGTAGTTGGACCCGTAGACCAGCAGCGCCTCCGCCGCGAGCCGCAGCGCCACGGCAAGCTCCTCATCGCTGATGAACCGGTACGACATCAGCTTGGTGTTCTTCTCGACAATCAGGCTGACGCCGAACGCCGTGAACTTGGTCAGGTAATGCGTCTCGCCGGTCACCGCGTCACTGACTTGACTTCTGCGCGAGCGCGGCGCATGAGTTCGCGGGTCTCAGCTTCGCAGCCAGTCTTGCCGAGATTGCGAAGTCGCCCGGCGACCGTCGTCACCGACTATCCCGTCGCGCGCACCGACGTGTGCGGACCCTCCGGCGATGTGAGTGTCACCGTCGCCGACATCGTCGCCGCGAGCGGGATGTAGATGTCGTAGAGGGTGGGTCCGACCTCTTCACGGAAGGCGAAGCGGATGCCGCTCGCCGGCGGTCGCGGCGGGAAGGGGATCGGGAATGGCAGCCCTCCGTCGCGCCGAATGGCAGGCAGCTCGATCGACGCGGTGAGCGTCGGTCCGAGCGGAAAGCCGGGGGTGAGGAGCAGCTCGCGCACTTCGCCGGCCCCCGCGACCGAGCGGATCCCTCCGAGTCCGCCGAGCGGCGGACGTACGATGATCCGGCGCGCCGCTGAGACGGAGAGCACGAACGGCGGCCGCACGGTGCGTTCCTCGGTGCTCGAGACCGTGACGACGGCAGCGGTCGCCGACGCCCGCGTCACCGCGACGAGCTCGAGGTTCGGCGGCGTGGGTGTGGTCCATCCAGCGACCGTCGCGAGCTGCACGACCGCGCGTCCGAGCGGATCGACGAGCCGCAGCCCGACGTCTACCGGCTGCGCCGGGTCGGCCCGCGTGAACCACACCGCCAGCGGCGTGCGACCCCCGCTGCGTTCCTCGCGCACAACCACCGCGACGCCGACCGCCGGTGCCGGCGGATCGGCGGCGGCCAGCGCCGAGAGCGGCGTGAGGGATGCCGCGGCCATCCCGTCCGCCGTGAGCCCGGCGGACGTCAGCGCCCCGGCCAGGTGGGGCCCGAAGTCGGTGTCGGCGATCGGTGCCGACGTCGAGGCGCGCGCGACAAGCACGCTGTGATCGGGTGTCACCGACTCGACGACGAGCGGATCAAGGTCGGGTGGGGTCGAGGGCGGAACGCGCACCGTCACGATGTCGGACTCCGGCGACAGGATGCCCCGCCAGCCCCGCTCGGGGACGCCGCTCGTGTCGGGCTCGGCCACAGTCCGCACGTACCAGGTCTTCCAACTCGGTGTGAGCGCGCCGGCCCAGTGACCACGGAAGAGGGGCTGCCTGGTGACGAGGTCGACGTCGGCCGGGGCCGGCGGATCGGCGGGCGCCGTCGCCGTGACGAACTCGGGCGCTCCCATCGAGTCTGCCCGGCGGGCCGCGTCGAAGTTGTGCGTGCGGTAAATGCGAAAGCGGGATACCGGCACTTCGCTCGGCACCTCGAGACTGACGTCCGCTCCCGCGAGCGTTATCTCGGGACGCGCGAGCGGCTGGGCGGGCCGCAGAACGCGCGGTGCGATGAACACCTGTGTGGAGTCGTGGCCGGCTGAGTTGTAGGGCCACGCCGAGTCGACGCCGCTCGGGGTTGTGGAGGTGACGACTAAGAACTGGATACCGGTGGAGCCGCGAGCGAGCGCGACATCCGCCTCCCGCCGGTCGCCGGGCACATCCAGTACGCGCCGGAAGGCGAGACGGCACTCCTCGGGATGGTCGATCAGCAGCTGGCGCACAGCGACGAGTCGCGCGCCGGGCACCACATCCGGTGCCGGGTCGGCGATCCCGCAACGCTCGCGGAGGTAGTCCTCGCTCGCCTGCCACACCACGAACGCCTTGACGCTGCTCGACCCGGGCGCTCCCCACACCACCCGTACGTGCGAGCGGCCGTCTGAGTCGGGGAGACTCGCGAGCGGCACACCCGGCAGCGGCATCGTCGCCGGGACGACCGGCACAGGGCTGCCGACCGACGCGAGCATCGCCCGCGCGGGGTCGCCGGGCGACCACACCGTGGGAGTCGGGCCGACCGCCAGAGCTCGGCGCGCCCAGACGTCCACCCCCCAGCGGTCGGTCGTCGAGAAGTCGAGAGGCGGCAGACCGACGTGCACACCGAAGCGGCGCGGCTCGCCCTGCCCGGGTCCCGCGACCGGCGCCGACAGGCCGTTCTCGTCGAGCGGCACGACGGCGCATCCGATGCCCGTCGGCACATCACCGGCGAACGAGATCGAGAAGCTGCGACGCACCGCGCCGACCGGCACCGACTCGGCGCCGAGCCCCGTCGGTGGGGGCATCGACGGCGAGGTCATCGGGTAGAACACCGCAGAGAACTCGACGGAGGTCGTCGACCGCTCGGTGAACTCGACGATCACGTCCACGTCGAGCGTCGCCGGGCACAGTACCGAGCCCGTGTAGGTGGTCCGCAGCTTGAGGTTCGCAAGCATCGGCGGCGTCGCGGCCGGTTCGACACCGGAATAGACGGTCTCGCTCCACGGCGACCAGATGCCGTGGACGTCCGACAGCGCGGCGCCGTACAGGTCGTGGCGTCCGCCGCTGCCGAGCGGGATCTCGGCGACCGGGTCGACGCTGCTCAGGAGAGTCGCGCCGGGCGTGAGGGGTGGGATGTTCGGCACGCGCCATCCGTCGACGTCCGCGTCGAAGGCGAACAGAGGCTCGGCCACTCCCGTCGCGAGGGGGGTGCGCACCGTGGCGAACTGCGTGACGTGGACGGTGCCCGCGTCGGCGGGCAGCGGGGGCCACGTCGACCGGACGTTCTCGCGCCACGGGGCGTCGATGATCGAGGGCGGCTGCAGCGAGTAGCGCGCCGACACGAAGGGCAGCGGTCCAGGGGTCTGCGCGTGCATGACGGGTGGGGCGTACGCGGCGTACTCCCCCGCCGGCAGCGGGATCTCGACGCTCCACCCGGGCCCGGTCACGCGGAACACCGGGCCAGCGGCATACTTCGCGGTGACGAGGAACTCCGGCGCCGGAAGCTGCGCGATGGCGCGACTGTCGGTGCGGAACGGGTACGCCGTACCGAAGCCGAGGGCCAGGTTGGCGAACGGATCGCTCACGGCCGGAATCGAAAGCAACGGCCATGGGGCGGCGTCGATGGATGCCGGCTGCCCCGCACCCGGCGGACCCGCCACCGGGGTAGGGCTCGTCACTCCCGCCTGTGCGTTCTCGGCGAGCCCGGGCGCGTACAGACCTGCGATCCTGTCGAGCAACTCGGCGGCGATCCGGGCCACGAACGCCTTCGCATCCGGCGCCTGCCAGGTCGGCGCGACGACGCCGGATGGCAGCGTCGTCGACCATCCGACCGGCGGGGCTCCGCGGGTCCAGCGGTCGAGGGCGGCATCCTGTGCTGGCATCGTCGAGGTCACAAGGCCTTGCTTGTAGCCGTCGTAGTCGGTGCCGGCGATGCCGGTATTCGGAACCGGCAGCCCGACGTACTCGAGCGGCTCCCAGTCGGGTGCGTTGACGATGTCGTCGAGCGAGACGATGCGAGCGACCGGATCGAACGCGTTCGTGACGAGGGCGCACGTCGCGCCGGGCGTTCGCAGTTCAATGTGCGCGGTCGCGCTGCCCGTGCCCGAGAGGCCGACGGCCGTGACGGACTCCTTCGAGCCGGTGCGCCAGCACAGGCGCACGACGACCGGTTGCGACGGGTCGACCACACCGCAGTCGATGACGACGCGCCCCGCAGGCGTGCCCCAGTCCACCCGTAGCGATCCGTCGCCGTTGGGCTGTGCGGTGACGTCGACCGCACGCGCATCCGCCTGCTTCGGCTGCCGCCGCCACACGGTGAACACCCCGTGCGGCACGCCGAGGTTGCTGTGGCACGCCCACGCCAGTCGCAGGGTGAGCCCGCGGGAGTCGCCGACGTCCGGCAGCTGCTGCCCGTGCGACTTGGCTACCGAGGCCCAGTCGATGCCGACAGCTTCGGCGCGGAAGTACGCGGGGTTCGCGATGCGCGTCATCAGTCCTCCTCCTCCCACGGTGCGGTAGCGAGCGCGACCGACAGCAGCGGCGTGCGCGCCTCGGTCGATCCCGCGGGCCCGTCGAGGTCGGTGACGAGGTCGACTCGGAGTCTCGTGCCGCGGGCGTTTGGACCGAGGAAGACGATTGCGCGCGTGCCGCCCGGGCCCGTTGCGATGCGGGTCACCGGGGCGTCCGGCAGTCCTGGTGCGGCGGGCGAGACCGCGGCTCCGACCGCCAGCCACGGCCAGGGCACGCTCGCCCAGTAGTGGTGCGTCGGGTCGGCGTCGGTGGGTGCGGCATTCACCTTCTGCGGCGTCGCCCGCGAGCGCACGATCTCTTCACTCGACTCGACGACCACCGCGATCGGCTGGGGCACCGCGTCGGTGCTCCACAGCACCTGCAGCGCCGGGAAGCCCGGAACCTGCGGTGCGCCGAGCCCGGCTTGCTCGAACGCGTCGTCGAGCACCGTGCCAGGCACGCTGCCGACGAGCGGGGCGAGCGCCGAGGGGGTGAGGATGCCGCGGCCTTCGGCGCGCGAGCTGCCGACGAACGACGCGAGTTCGGCGGCATCGGCGAACCGGCCGGTGCGGAACGGGACCCGGTACACGATGTCGCCCGGGCCGCCGGCGCCCTTTTTGCGCGCGTGCACGTCGAGCAGGTACTCGGTGAGCGGCTCGAACTCGTACGGCAGCGTCACCGTGAACGTGCTGTGGTCGAATCGCGACTCGTCGAGGCATCCGAGGTTCGCCGCGAGGTCCTCGGCGGCCTCGCGCCAGGGCGACGTGACCCCGTACGGATCGATCGTGGTGGCGTAGGCCGACCCACCGACCAGCGGCACCTGCGGCACAGGTTCATCGGGCTGATCGGCGAGTCGGGGGTGGATGCCCGGGGAGGAGTGCACCACGGCGTAGAGCTCGAGGTCGTACGCGTCGAACAGGGCAGCCACACGCTGCGACGAGAACGTGAGGCTCACCCCGGCATGGGTGAAGACCCCGGTCTCGTCCTTCGCGGGAATGGTGCCGAGCACCCACGGCGAGAGGTCGGACACGACGTCGGAGGGCACGTTCGCCTTCGCCTTCGTGTGGAAGCGGAAGCTCTGCGTCTTGGTCGACGTGTGGTCGTTCGGAAGGTCGGCGGGCATCAGCGTCGGAGCGGGAGGCTGACCCTGCGGGGGGCTGTGGTCGTCGCCCGTGACCGGCACCCACGTCGCCTGCCAGTCGATCTCGACAGCGTACGTCGTGTCGGGCGTCAGCAGCGGCTCGCTGCCGGCCGCCTGCGTGAGGGCGGTGTTCAGCGCCTGCTGATCGTTGTTCAGCGTCGTCGTGTCCCAGTCATACCGGCGGGTCTCGGAGGCGAGCAGCGCCTCGACCGCGACGACGTAGTAGGCCGGGAACGGTGCCTTGCTGCGGCGGCGGTCCCAGCCGGTCACTACGTGCGCCGCCTTGCCGCCGAGCCCGTCGAGTCGCACGTAAACCGCCACGAGCTTCTCGGTCGAGATCAGTCGCCCGGCGAGGTGCCCGGCCCGGCTCACCGAATCGGCCCACGATCCTCCGGCGTCGAGCCAGCGGACCGGGATCGGGACCGGCGAGGGCACCAGATCCGAGCCGCTCACGCGGTGCGCCTCGATCTCGGATCCATCGGCCGTGCGCGCCGACACCGTCAGGCCGTACTCGAGTCCGATCCGCGGCATCAGCATCAGCACGCCGAAGTCCTCGAACCCGTCGGCGTCCGCCGCAGCGCCCGCCGTGAATGCGACGGCGTCGGCGAGCGGATCGGGCGTGAACCCGGATGCCGCCCAGGTCTCCTCGACGAGCTTGCGCGCCAGC